>NZ_JAZHEE010000002.1:0-337535 GCF_036620675.1 Rosenbergiella sp. YN46 | reverse complement strand
GCGAGAGAACGTTGCCGCAGGCAACGGCCCGCAGGGTGAGGAGCGCAGCGACGAATTATCCTTCCCCCACCACCATCACTTTATGTTTCTCCGTATTTAATCCCAGAGTCAGTTTTTCCATAGTGTGCAAGCACGGGGAAGGACGAGAAGCTTCGACTAAGGTTCGACCCGAGCGCAGCGAGAGAACGTTGCCGCAGGCAACGGCCCGCAGGGTGAGGAGCGCAGCGACGAATTATCCTTCCCCCACCACCATCTCTTCGTGGTTGATTCCCCGACAGTTCTTCTTCCTCTGTTGCATAACAGCCGCGCCTCTTTATTTTGCACGCTGGACGGTCAAGTGGAAAAGAGCGAGAAATCCCAACGTTACGGCGCCTTTCTGGCTGAACGCCTTAAAAGTGAAAATCCGCCTTCATAGAAGGCGGCATTGATTTCGCCCTATAGGAGCGTACCAAAGACCTTAAAAAGAGGTATCTGCCCGTCCTGAGAGATTTAAATCCGAAGACAATAAGGCAAAGCCAAAACCTGCTGATGACCACACCCGCAGGGCGTGGTTTTCAGCTGGCAATAAAAAAACCCTGCGAAAGCAGGGTTTCTCGGCTCGGGTAGCAAATATCAGCGGCGGGCGCGCACCAGTTGATATTTGCGGGTCAGATACTCCACCGGCGCGCTCCAGATGTGCACCAGACGGGTAAAGGGGAAGAGTACGAACAGCGTCATCCCCAGCACCAGATGAATGCGGAATACGGTTGCCACACCGTCCAGGTGGGCGGAGGCCCCGCCGTGAAAGGTCACCACGGACTGAGCCCAGCCTACCAGCTTCATCATCTCGGAACCGTCCAGATGCCGGGCGGAGAACGGGATCGTCAGCAGCCCCAGCGCGCACTGAATCATCAGCAGACTCAGAATCAGAATATCCGCCGTGGTAGAGGTCGCACGAATACGCGGGTTGAACAGACGGCGCTTCAGCAACAGTAGCCCGCCCACCAGCGTCATCACGCCGCACAAGCCGCCTGCGATCATCGCCAGTTTCTGTTTCACGTCGATAGGCAGAAACGCTTCGTACATCCAGTGCGGCGTCAGCATCCCAAAGAAGTGACCGAAGATGATGCCCAAAATCCCGAAGTGAAACAGGTTAGAAGCCATGTTCATGCCCTTTTTATCCAGCATCTGACTGGATGAGGCGCGCCAGGTGTACTGGCCATAGTCATAGCGCAGCCAGCTACCGACCAGAAACACCGTCCCGGCGATATAGGGGTAGATATCGAAGAAGAACATATTCAGGAAGTGCATTATTGCTGTCCCCCGGTAGAGATATTCAGATATTGCGGCGCGACGGCACCAGCAAAGCGACGCTGATGTTCGGCGATCTCAGAGTCGCCGCAGCCGCTGTCCGCGAAGAATTTCACCTGCTCCTCCTCCCAGACCGCATCCAGGGCCTGGGTGGTATCGTCGCGGGCTTCGTCGGCAATCTGCTTGCCGACCTGTTCAACATCCATCCGGCTTTCGCAAAGCGACAGCAGCAGGTCGAACAGCAGCGCGTAACGGCTGTCGCGCTTCTTGAGCCGGGCGCTAAGCAGTGCCAGAATCGGCGCGATATCGTCCAGACCGGAGCGAGCTTCCTGTTCCGGCAACTGCGCCAGATATTCCAGATAAAGCGGCAGATGATCCGGCAGCTCGTGGCTGTCGAGCTGCAGGCCAATCCGCTGGTATTGCGCCATCAGATCGACCATTGCCTGACCGCGATCGCGTGACTCGCCGTGCACATGTTCAAACAGCAGCAGCGAGGTGGCGCGACCGCGATCGAACAGCTCGCCGTAAGCGGCCTGGACATCCAGCAGATCTTTAGCCAGCAGATCGCGTAGAAAGACGCCCAGTTCGTGGGCATCGCTCCTGTTCAATGCCTGAGCGTCGTTAATGGCGGCAAACAGCTCCTGCTGATGCTCAGCCAGCGCCGCATCCGGGTACTCCAGCAGACGGGAAATAATCACCAGTTCAATCATTTTTGTTGCTCCGGGCGCTCACATCGATAGCGTCAATGCGGCGGCTGTTGAACAGATTGAATTTGGTGTCCGAACCGTGGCAACCGTCGCCAAAACTGAAACCGCAGCCGCTCTTCTCGGGGAAAGCGTCATGAGCCAGTTCGCGGTGGCTGGTCGGCACCACAAAGCGATCTTCATAGTTAGCGATAGCCAGGTAACGATACATCTCCTGCGCCTGGGCTTCAGTGAGCCCAACTTCTTCCAGCGCCCGGGTATCGCTCACGCCATCAACCGTTTCGGCGCGCTTGTAGTGGCGCATCGCCAGCATCCGCTTCAGGGCCCGCAGTACCGGCTGGGTATCGCCCGCCGTCAGCAGATTCGCCAGGTACTGCACCGGAATACGCAGGCTTTCCACGTCAGGCAGAATGCCGCTGTGCGGCAGCTCGCCGGCGTCGGCCGCAGACTGAATCGGCGACAGGGGCGGCACGTACCAGACCATCGGCAGGGTGCGATATTCCGGATGCAGCGGTAGCGCCAGCTTCCAGTCCATCGCCATTTTGTAGACCGGCGACTGCTGAGCCGCATCGATCACGCTCTGAGGAACGCCGTCTTTCAGGGCCTGTTCGATAACTTGCGGATCGTTCGGGTCGAGGAAGACATCCAGCTGACGCTGGTAGAGATCCTGTTCGCTCTCGGTGCTGGCCGCCTGCTCAATGGCGTCTGCGTCATAGAGCAACACGCCCAGATAGCGGATGCGACCGACGCAGGTTTCGGAACAGACGGTCGGCATGCCGGCTTCGATACGCGGATAGCAGAAGATACACTTCTCGGACTTGCCGCTCTTCCAGTTGAAGTAGATTTTTTTATACGGGCAGCCGGTAATGCACATCCGCCAGCCGCGGCACTTGTCCTGATCGATCAGCACGATGCCGTCTTCTTCACGCTTATAGATGGCGCCGCTCGGACAGGTGGCGACACAGGCCGGGTTAAGGCAGTGCTCACACAGACGCGGCAGATACATCATAAAGGTGTTTTCAAACTGGCCGTACATCGCCTTCTGCATGTTTTCGAAGTTCTGATCCTGGCTGCGTTTTTCAAACTCACCGCCCAGAATCTCTTCCCAGTTGGGGCCCGCTTCGATTTTGTTCATCCGCTTACCGGTAATCAGCGAACGCGGGCGAGCGATAGGCTGATGTTTACCTTCCGGCGCGTTGTGCAGATGCTGGTAGTCGTAGTCAAACGGCTCGTAGTAATCATCAATGCCCGGCAAATGTGGGTTGGCAAAAATCTTGCCCAGCAGCATACCGCGGCTGCCCATACGCGGCTGCAGCTTGCCGTTGATTTTGCGGATCCAGCCGCCCTTCCATTTTTCCTGGTTTTCCCAGTCATTAGGGAAGCCGACGCCTGGCTTGCTTTCGACATTATTGAACCAGGCGTACTCCATCCCTTCACGGCTAGTCCAGACATTTTTACAGGTTACCGAACAGGTGTGGCAGCCGATGCACTTATCCAGATTCAGCACCATGCCGACTTGTGAACGAATCTTCATTTTACGCTCTCCTGCTCCTGTTTCTGATCGCGACCGCTATCATCTAACCAGTCAATATTTTTCATCTTACGAACCACCACGAACTCATCGCGGTTAGAGCCCACGGTGCCGTAGTAGTTAAAGCCGTAGGCCAACTGGGCGTAGCCGCCAATCATATGGGTCGGTTTCGGACTGATACGGGTGACCGAGTTATGGATACCGCCACGCTGGCCGGTAATTTCCGAACCCGGAATATTCACGATGCGCTCCTGGGCGTGGTACATCATGGTCATGCCGGATGGGACGCGCTGGCTCACCACGGCACGAGCCGTCAGGGCGCCGTTGCTGTTAAACACTTCGATCCAGTCGTTATCGGCAATGCCCAGCTCGACGGCATCCACTTCGCTCATCCAGACTATCGGGCCGCCGCGCGACAGCGTCAGCATCAGCAGGTTGTCGCTGTAGGTGGAGTGAATTCCCCACTTCTGGTGCGGTGTCAGGAAGTTGAGCGCTTTTTCCGGGTTGCCGTTGGATTTAGCGCCCATCACCGCTTTTACCGAACGAGTGTCGATAGGCGGACGATAAACCAGCAGGCTTTCGCCGAAGTCACGCATCCACTGGTGATCCTGATAAAGCTGCTGGCGGCCGGAAATAGTACGCCACGGAATCAGCTCGTGAACGTTGGTGTAGCCCGCGTTATAAGAGACATGTTCATCTTCAAGTCCCGACCAGGTGGGGCTTGAGATAATCTTACGTGGCTGAGCCTGAATATCGCGGAAGCGAATCTTCTCGTCTTCCTTATTCAGCGCCAGATGTGTATGGTCGCGACCGGTAAACTCGCTGAGCGCCGCCCAGGCTTTGACCGCCACCTGGCCGTTGGTTTCCGGCGCCAGGGTAAGAATCATCTCTGCGGCGTCGATAGCGCTGTTCAGCATCGGCTGGCCTTTGGCCGGGCCTTCCGCCTTCTGGTAGTTGAGCTTACGCAGTAGATCCATTTCGCTTTGGGTGTTCCAGGCGATGCCCTTACCGCCGTTTCCGATGGTTTCGAGCAGCGGCCCGATAGAGGTAAAGCGTTCGTAAGTGGCCGGATAGTCGCGCTCCACCACCATCAGGTGCGGCGCAGTTTTGCCCGGAATCAGGTCACATTCGCCTTTCTTCCAGTCTTTCACCTCCAGCGGCTGCGCCAGTTCAGCGGCAGAGTCGTGCTGGATAGGCAGAGTGACGACGTCGGTCTCCTGACCCAGGTGGCCTTCACAGACCTCGGAGAATTTCTTCGCAATACCTTTATAGATTTCCCAGTCGCTCTTCGACTCCCAGGCGGGGTCGACAGCGGCGGAAAGCGGATGAATAAACGGATGCATATCCGAGGTATTCATATCGTCTTTCTCATACCAGGTGGCGGTCGGCAGCACGATATCGGAATAGAGGCAGGTGCTGGACAGGCGGAAGTCGAGGGTGACCACCAGATCCAGTTTGCCTTCCAGACCGTTATCCACCCATTCAGCCTCTTCCGGCATCACGCCGCCCTGCTCGCCCAGGTCCTTACCCTGAATGCCGTTCTCAGTACCCAGCAGGTACTTCAGCATATATTCATGCCCCTTACCGGAAGAGCCCAACAGGTTGGAACGCCAGATAAACAGGTTGCGCGGGTGGTTAGCGCCGCTGTCAGGCTGTTCGGCAGCGAAACGGATATCGCCGGATTTCAGCGCCTTAACGGTATAGTCCGCCGGGCTCATACCCGCCGCGTCCGCAGCCGCTTTAATGGTCAGCGGGTTGGTGTTGAGCTGCGGCGCGGAAGGCAGCCAGCCCATACGTTCGGCGCGCACGTTAAAGTCGATGAGATGGCCGCTATAGCGGGATTTATCCGCCATCGGCGACAGCAGCTCTTCCGCCGTCAGCGACTCATAGCGCCACTGGCTGGAATGGTTATAGAAGAACGAGGTACTGTTCATATGGCGCGGCGGGCGCTGCCAGTCAAGAGCGAACGCCAGCGGCTGCCAGCCAGTCTGCGGACGCAATTTTTCCTGGCCCACGTAGTGCGCCCAACCGCCGCCGCTCTGACCAATACAGCCGCAGAAGATCAGCATATTGATCAGGCCGCGGTAGTTCATATCCATGTGGTACCAGTGATTCAGACCGGCACCGACGATAATCATGGAACGACCGTGGGTCTTGTTGGCGTTATCGGCGAATTCACGGGCAGTGCGGATGATTTGCTGGCGCGGTACGCCGGTAATCTGCTCGGCCCAGGCCGGCGTGTAAGCCTTAATATCGTCGTAGCTGGTCGCGCAGTTGGCGTCTTCCAGACCGCGATCCAGGCCGTAGTTAGCCATGGTCAGATCATAAACGGTGGTGACCAGCGCACTGGAGCCATCGGCCAGTTGCAGGCGCTTCACTGGCAGTTTATGCAGCAGGATATTTTCAAGCTCGACCCGGTTAAAGTTTTCATTACCGGTCGCGCCAAAGTACGGGAAGCCCACTTCAGCCACTTCATCGTGGCTGCCCAGCAGGCTCAGACGCAGAGTGGTCTCTTCGCCTGAAGTACCATCGCGCTGCTCCAGGTTCCATTTGCCTTTCTCGCCCCAGCGGAAACCGATAGAACCGTTAGGCGCTACCAGTTCGCCTTTCTCATCGTCGCAGGCCACGGTTTTCCACTCAGGGTTGTTTTCCTGGCCCAGCGCATCCACCAGATCGGCGGCGCGCAGCATACGGCCAGCCGCGTAATAACCGTCACGCTGTTCCAGCATCACCAGCATCGGCATGTCGGTGTAGCGGCGTACGTAGTCGGTGAAGTACTGGCTCGGATTATCCAGGTGGAATTCGCGCAGCATCACGTGGCCCATCGCCAGCGCCATCGCGCTGTCGGTGCCCTGCTTCGGCGCCAGCCACAGATCGCACAGCTTGGCGATCTCCGCATAGTCCGGAGTCACCGCAACGGTCTTGGTTCCTTTGTAGCGCACCTCGGTAAAGAAGTGGGCGTCCGGCGTACGGGTCTGCGGTACGTTGGAACCCCAGGCGATAATGTAGCTGGAGTTATACCAGTCGGCGGATTCCGGCACATCAGTCTGCTCGCCCCAGGTCATGGGCGATGCCGGTGGCAGGTCGCAATACCAGTCGTAGAAGCTCAGACAAGCGCCGCCGATAAGTGACAGATAGCGGGCGCCGGAAGCGTAGGAAACCATGGACATCGCCGGAATCGGCGAGAAACCAGCCACGCGATCGGGGCCGTAGTTCTTGATGGTCCAGACGTTAGCGGCAGCGATAATCTCATTGACTTCCTGCCAGGAGGAGCGGACAAAACCACCGCGGCCGCGAGCCTGCTTATAGCGTTTGGTCTGCTCTTTATCCGCCATAATAGCAGCCCAGGCTTCTACCGGGTCACTGTTGCGGGTCTTCGCTTCACGCCACAGCTTCATCAAATGCTTACGCATCAGGGGGTATTTCAGGCGGTTGGCGCTGTAGAGATACCAGGAATAGCTGGCGCCGCGCGGGCAGCCGCGAGGTTCGTGGTTCGGCATATCCGGGCGAGTGCGCGGATAGTCGGTCTGCTGGGTTTCCCAGGTGACCAGACCATTTTTCACGTAGATCTTCCAGCTGCAGGAGCCGGTACAGTTTACGCCGTGGGTTGAACGCACAATTTTATCGTGCTGCCAGCGCTGGCGGTAACCTTCTTCCCAGTCCCTGTTGGTATTCAGCAGTTGACCGTGACCGTCGGCAAAGGTTTCGCCCTTCTGTTTGAAGTAACGAAACCGATCAAAAAATTTGCTCATCGGGATTCTCCTGATGTGGAGCTTTTAGCTCTCATAAATCGACATTGCTGGATTTGTCGCAACGGTAACGCGCGGAATTGCCAGCAGATTTGATAACGATCAACGCTACCGGGGTTAGGTCATTCCCATGGAAACCTTCATACCCCCAAAGTGGCACAAACGGAATTCAATTAACATATTGTTTTATATCGATTATTTTAAAAAAAATGAGAAAACGGATGGAAACAAATCAGTACGAAGGTATTAAGGGGTAGGGATGACGGAACTAAATCGAGACTAACCGGTTGAGGAGACGAGATAATTACGATGAAACAAGTATGTTGTAACTAAATAAATAACAAAAAAAGCGCGGCCCGCCGCCGCGCAAAAGGATAACCATAAAGGTTAAATCAAATTATTTACTTATTTGCTGGCGCGCTTACGACCATAAACGGCCCAGGTAATTACCACGCACAGAATGTAGAACACCAGGAAGACTTTCATTGCCCCGGCCGGAGAACCGGTCATTTCCAGCGATGTTCCGAAGGCTTTCGGAATGAAGAAACCGCCGATAGCGCCGATGGCGGAGATAAAACCCAGCGCTGCGGCAGTGTCAGTCGCCGCTTCGCGCATCGCTTCTTCTTCGCTGCCGCCCGCCGCTTTTACGCGATCCATCGTCAGCTTACGGAAAATCACCGATATCATCTGGAAGGTGGAGCCGCTCCCCAGACCGGCAGTCAGGAACAGCACCAGGAACACGCCAAAGAAGGCCATAAAGTTGCCGCCCTCACCCGCCGTCGGCAGTGTCATAAACAGCGCGGCGCTGAAAATCGCCATCAGTACAAAGTTAATCAGCGTGACCCGGGTTCCCCCCAGACGGTCAGAGATAGCGCCACCCGCTGAACGCGCCAGTGCGCCGATCAGTGGGCCGAAGAAGGCATAGTGCATCACGTCTATCTGCGGAAACTGGGTTTTGGAAAGCATCGCGAAACCGGCAGAAAAACCAATGAACGAGCCAAAAGTTGCCAGATACAGCAGGCTCATAATCCACAAGTGGCCGCGCTTAAGCACCGGTAACTGCTCACTCAGAGAGGCTTTCGATGCCGATAGGTCATTCATGCCAAACCAGGCAGCGATAGTAAAAATCGCTAGCGGAATCACCCATACCCAGGCGGCGTTTTCCAGGAACAGACGGCTACCGTCGCTCTGCATCACCCCGTCCCCGCCAAATACGGCAAACATAGACAGCGACAGCACCAGCGGGGCGACCAGCTGCATGACACTCACGCCCATGTTGCCAAGGCCGCCATTAATGCCCAGGGCACCACCCTGCTTGCTCTTGGGAAAGAAAAAGCTGATGTTAGCCATGCTCGATGCGAAGTTAGCCCCGGCGAATCCACACAGCAGCGAGATAATAATAAAGGTACTGAACGAAGTGGTCGGATCCTGTACGGCAAAACCCAGCCACACGCAGGGGACGATAAGAATACCGGTGCTGAACGCCGTCCAGCGACGGCCGCCAAATACCGGCACCATAAAAGAGTAAGGCACACGCAGCAGCGCCCCGGAAACCGACGGCAATGCGGTCAGCATAAACAGTTGATCGGTGGTAAAGCTGAAACCGACCTTATTCAGGTTCACTGCGACGGCGCTAAACAGCATCCAGACGCAGAAAGCGAGTAACAGGCAGGGAACCGAAATCCACAGATTACGGCTGGCGATGCGGTGTCCCGTACGTTGCCAGAAAGCCGGATCTTCAGGATGCCAGTCGCTGATGGTTGCACCTGACGAGCGCTCGGGCAGGGCTGACTGAGTCATATATACCTCTAAACTTTATGGGATATCTGCCGCCACATTAGGCCGAACAGGTGAAGATAAGTTGATGTAAATCAATGGATAATCAGACTTTGCGATGAGCAAAAAATGCGCATACTCCTGGAGGAGTACCCCCCGTACGGCAAAAAAGCGCGGTTTTTCACTATGCTGTCCACAAGTGGCAAAAAAGTGTCGTCATTCGCTACTCCCCCGGCAATTAAGAGGTAATCACTTGGAGGTATGGGTATACTCCCGGGGATGACTGAAAATATATTCACGGACTTCCCCTACTCTCCCTGACGGAGCCATCCTTTATGCTGAAGCGCAGCCTTTCTCCCCTGACTCTGTCCAACCAGCTGGCGCTTATCGTGCTGCTGCTTGCAGCGCTGGGCGGCGCGGGGCTGGCGCTGTCAGCCTGGCTTGGTCAGGGGCTACAGGGCAGCGCTCACGCCATCAATAAGGCAGGCTCGCTGCGTATGCAGAGCTACCGCCTGCTGTCAGCCGTCCCACTGCAGCCCGGGGACGAGCGACTACTGGAAGAGATGGCCAGTACCGCCAACAGCATCGAGCTGCGCGATGCCGCCCGCAGCGATCGCCAGAGTCGCCAGTTGGCGGCGCTCACCGACTACTGGCGCAACATTCTGGCCCCGGCCCTGAAAAACGCCAAAAATCCCGACGAGGTCAGTACCAAAGTTGAAGCCTTCGTTGGCTACATCGACGCTCTGGTTACCGCCTTCGACCATACCACCGAACTACGCATTCGCCATGTCATCATGCTACAGATGGCGATGGCGCTGCTGATGGGACTACTCCTTATTTTCACGGTGGTATGGCTGCGTCAGCGCCTGTTTAATCCATGGCGCCAGCTACTGACCATGGCCGCCGCCATCGGCCAGCGTAATTTCAGTCACCGGGTACGGCTGCGCGGGCGCGACGAAATGGCCACTCTTGGAGATGCCCTGAACAGTATGTCCGACGAACTTGCCGAAAGCTATGCCGGGCTGGAGCAGCGGGTGGCAGAAAAGACCGCCGGACTGGCGCGCACTAATCAGATGCTCTCTTTCCTCTATAACGCCAACCGGCGTCTGCACTCCCAGGCCGGCTTCTGTCAGCGCATCACCCCGGTGCTTAATGAACTACGCGCCATTACGCCACTGCGCGAAATCGAACTGCGAGTGTATGAGCATGACGATGAAGAGCACTACCAGGAGTTCACCCTGCGCCCGGACGCTGAGTGTCCGCACAGCGACTGCCAGCTATGCCCACGCCAGGAGCCCGAGCTGTACAACGCCAGCACCGCGTTGAAGTGGCGTCTGACCGACAGCCATACCCAGTACGGTCTGGTGCTGGCTCAACTGCCGCTGGGCAGCGCGCTAAGCCAGGATCAGCAGCAAATGGTGGATACTCTGATGGAGCAACTCACCACCACTCTGGCGCTGGAGCGTCAGTCGGAGCGCCAGCAGCAGCTGGTGGTCATGGAAGAGCGTTCCGCCATCGCCCGTGAATTGCACGACTCTATCGCCCAGTCCCTCTCCTGTATGAAGATTCAGGTAAGCTGCCTGCAAATGCAGGGGGAAGCGCTACCGGAACAGAGCCGTGAGCTGCTGGGGCAGATCCGCAACGAACTGAATACCTCCTGGCGCCAGCTGCGCGAACTGTTAACCACCTTCCGCCTGAAGCTGACCGAACCGGGCCTGCGCCCGTCGCTTGCGGCCAGTTGCCAGGAGTTCAGCGCCCGCCTGGGATTTTCGGTCGCTCTGGATTACCAGCTGCCGCCGCGCCGGGTGCCGGGTCACCAGGCCATTCATCTGGTGCAGATCGCCCGCGAAGCCCTCAACAATACTTTTAAACACGCCGATGCCAGCGCCGCTGGCGTTAGCGTATCCCAGAAAGGTGACAAAATACGCATGACGGTCTGGGACAATGGCCGCGGCATCTCCGGCAGCGGCGAAAAAAGTAACCACTATGGCCTGATCATCATGCGCGACCGCGCCCATAGCCTGAAGGGGGATTGCCAGGTCCGCCCACGCCACGGCGGCGGCACCGAAGTGGTGATAAGTTTTATCCCCGAACCCCAACTCTCTTCTACAACAGGAGCTAATGAATGAGTAACCAGGAAGCATCGACCATCCTGCTTATTGACGATCACCCGATGCTGCGTACCGGCGTGAAACAGCTGATTAGCATGGCCCCCGACCTGAGCGTGGTGGGTGAAGCCGGTAACGGCGAACAGGGTGTTGAACTGGCTGAATCCCTCGACCCGGATCTGATCCTGCTGGATCTCAACATGCCTGGCATGAACGGTCTGGAAACGCTGGATCGACTCCGTGAAAAATCGCTGTCTGGTCGGGTAGTGGTATTCAGCGTATCTAACCATGAAGAAGACGTTGTCACCGCTCTGAAGCGCGGCGCCGACGGCTATCTGCTAAAGGATATGGAGCCAGAAGATCTACTGAAGGCGTTGCACCAGGCTGCCGCTGGCGAAATGGTGCTCAGCGAAACCCTGACACCGATTCTGGCCGCCAGCCTGCGCGCCAACCGCGCCACCTCCGGCCGCGACGTATCTCAGTTGACCCCACGCGAGCGCGATATTCTGAAGCTTATCGCCCAGGGGTTGCCAAATAAGATGATCGCCCGGCGCCTGGACATTACTGAAAGCACCGTTAAGGTGCATGTGAAACACCTGCTAAAGAAGATGAAGCTAAAGTCGCGGGTCGAAGCCGCAGTTTGGGTTCATCAGGAACGGATTTTCTGACCCGCTTATTGGTCGGGCAGTAACTGCCAGCGCGAATCCCGCTCAGGCGCAACGTTCAGAGGCACCTGGGGCCTGAGAACGATCCAGTTAGACGTCACGCGCTGCCCCTTCTCATCTTCCACCGTTACCGACAGGCGCCAGCTGTTTTCCGCTTCCGGCGAATTATCCCAGGCCGGTAAAATCACGGTCCAGCCTTCGGGGCTGCGGCGATCGGGTGGCGGCGTCAGACTCAGCGCCTGGGTATCTCCCTGCCATGAAAGACGGCGAATGCCATAGCGGGAATTCACCTGCAGCTTTAGAACCACCGAATCTCCGGCGTTAAGCTGCCACGGAGGCGTCGCCAGATAAACCGACAGCGTTTTACGCTGGCGGAATTCCATAATCGGCGCGCCGCTGCGTTCAACGTTGTCATAGCGGCTACCGCGCAGCGAAGTGACGGGCGCCACTTCATCGGCAGAAAGCTGCTTCGCCATCGACACGCCGAAGCGATAGTTCAGTTTAAGCCCCAGATCCTCCTGAATATCCCCCTTCTCTCCCTGCTTATGGGAAGCGGTGAAGGTAATCAGCGGGATCGGGGTATAGCTCAGGCCCAGTTTTACCGCCATGGGATCGCGATAGCCGTTGCCGTTGCGAAACAGATCGACGTTATCGCCGAAATACTGCTCCAGGCTGACGCTGGTATTGATGTGCCGATAAAACGGCAGCCGGGCCTGGGCGGTAATATCGTAACCGTGGGCCATACGGGTCTGCTGGCTGATATCGCTCATCCGCCAGTCCCCCAGAGGGTGATAGTAGTTGGCGGACAGCCGCAAATTTTCGCCCCAGGCTTCGGCCCCTACGCTGGCCCGCCGCAGGCTATCATCGAACTCATTATCGTAGAAGGTGTTGTAGCCCAGCAGCCAGTCCCCCGCCACCCAGCGCTGCCCCAGCCCCAGGTTGCCCACCAGCCCCTGGTTCAACTGGCTGACGCCTACCTGGCTCCAGGTCAAAAAGTGGTCGGTATCCTGCCAGGGGGTAAACAACGAACCGCTACTGCCGGTAAACTCCCCTTCCTGGTCCACCTTCAGCGCCACATCGGCATTGCCGTATGGCGAAAGCAGCGACTCCGCTTCACTGGTCACCCGAGTCGCCAGCGCATCGCGCAGATGCTCCATGGCAAACAGTCTCGCTCGCTCACCGGTCGGAAGGTCGCTGTCGGTCATGCTGGCTTCGCCAAAGGCTTTCGCCATAGTCGCGATCTTTTTCTCGGTAGCCGCATCGTCAGGCGCTGAGCCGAGATCGGGCAGGCTATCCCCGTCGTTATCAAAGGGATTTTGCGCCTTCTGCATAAAGGTCGCCCCGACGGCGGCGTCGGGCATGATTTGGCAGAGCAGCAGCAGAAGCGTGAATGTGCAAAAAGATGGATACCGCATATAAAGGTTGTAGCTACTTCCTGAGAATCCGGGTTCGACCAAAGACGCGGGCCTGAATCGCGAGTATAACATAACAGTCCGGGCGCACGATTCCATGGCTAGCAGGCTTTAGCTGAAAAAATCGGCGAGTGTGCCAGGCTTACTCCTGCAACCGTTAACCCATGAGGTTCCCATGAACGCCAGGCTCGTTACCCTGACCTTGCTCAGCGCTCTCAGTCTGCCTGTGCTGGCCGATGCCCCGTTTCGCCTGAATTCCCCTGACTTCACCGACAATGCCCGGCTGGCTCCGCGCTTCGCCGGCAATGCGTCGGATAACCCCAACTGTACCGGCGATAACCACTCCCCGGCGCTGAACTGGTACGACGCCCCGGCCGGCACCCGTAGCTTCGTGCTGCTGATGCACGATCCGGAAGGGGCCAAAGGGCTGGGGGTGACCCATCTGGTGGCTTACAATATTCCTTCCTCCGCCAGCGGTTTTACCGCTAACGATCTGCGCGACGGCAAGGGTTACACCGGCGGCACCAATACGCCGGGTACCACGCGCTGGCACGGCCCCTGCCCCCCGCCGGGCACCAGCGCTCACCACTACACCTTTACCCTGATCGCCAGCGACCTGGCGCCTGATTTGCCTGGCGGACTCACCCGGGAAGCGCTGATGGCACGCCTGAAGGGGCACACGCTGGGCGCCGCCGGGCTGGTGGGGCGTTTTAGTCAGTAGTCAGCCGGTTGCGGATTAGCCCGGACAATAGTGTCGTTCTGACAGGCAGAAGCCGCGGTGGGTACCGGACGTCACTTCCGGCACGGTACCCGATATCCAGCATTCGGGACACTCGCGCACCACAATGAATCCGGCGCGCGCATCACCTGGCGGCGGGGACGAGGTCGTCATATACTCCCTCCAAAATAATCGTTATTTCAAAGCGAGTAAAAGTCATGCCCGCCCGGGCAGGGAGAGAAAATGCAAAAGATCGTGATTATCGCCAACGGCGCCGCCTACGGCAGTGAGTCTCTGTTTAACAGCCTGCGACTGGCCATTGCGCTGCGCGAGCAGAACGCCCAACCGGAAGTGAAGCTGTTTTTAATGTCCGATGCGGTGACCGCCGGTCTGCGCGGCCAGAATCCCGCCGAAGGCTATAACATCCAGCAGATGCTGGAGATTCTGACCGCCCAGGGCGTGCCAGTAAAGCTGTGCAAAACCTGCGCCGACGGCCGCGGCGTCAGCGTCCTGCCGCTGGTGGACGGCGTGGAGATAGGCACCCTGGTGGAACTGGCGGAATGGACTCTGGCGGCCGATAAAGTCCTGACCTTCTGAGCCATTAACGTTCCGGCGCCGTGTTGTGGGAGCCCTGAATCGCACGTACCTCGCGCAATAGTTCATCAAGATTGCTGTCATGCATTCCGAGTTTACCCAGGGTCTGCTCCAGCGAGAACAGATACTGGGCGTTACTGCCAAGTGGGCCATGGGCCGCAGCGATTAACGGCGCGATCGCCCGCGCCCGGGTATCAGACTCATAGAGGGGATGACGAGGATCCATGATAAACACCAGCGCATTGACGATTCGCCCGTCGTCCAGCTGTAGCGGGCACCAGCGCGGCAGATAACAGCCGGTGATCATTTCACGCTTCCACAGTAGCGTCAGCTCCTGCTCCAGAGTCGCTTCCGGCAGCCGAAAGGCCACACCGGTGGTGCGCCCGCCCTCTTTTAACGCCAGCATGCGCCCCGGCTGGCTGGTGGTGCCACGCCCGGCGGTCAGCCGCAGGCAGAAGGCCCGGTGCCAGCCTTCCAGAGAGCCGGTAGCCGACTCTTCATATTCCAGCGCCGGGTTCCACATCAGAGAACCATAACCAAAGATCCAGACCGGCCCGTCGGGACGACAGGCCAGGGTCGCGGCCAGCGATGCCGCCCGCTGTTCGCTCGACCAGAGTAGTGAAGATTCGATGTCGCCAAAGGCGGTACTACAATCTGCGTTAGCTAAAAAATCGCGTGTGATCACCCGTATCCCCCTGCTTAGCGTTACTGCATCACGGCCAGTCAGGAGCCTTCCCGGCTCGCGCGCGGCCTGCCTGTACCGCACGCTTTTTCGACCATAGAAAATTACACCGCCGCTGGCAAGAGGCTGTACATTATTTTTCACGCCAGCAGCGTCAGGCGAGCTTCGGCTTAATGCGCTATTCACCAGGAGATACTTTTGTATATATCTGACCGATATCGACGCCTGAACGCCATTTTTCACGCTAATAGCAGTATCAGTGGAAGATGACATTAACCGAGCAAAAACCGGCCCCAGGCTAAATACCGTTTAAAATCTGGGTATAATACCCCGATAAGTCAGTTAACCGACAAAGCATGCTGATGGAGCAATGGCAGAGATTATAGAAATCAATTAAATTTATCTTATTGATATATATTTAATTTTCACTTAAATCATGTAATTTATCAGCTCATAAAGAAAAATTACACAAAGGCAGTAAAATTTCGTAAAAAACAGAAGCAAAGTGCAACTTTTCTGTTATTTTATCGAGTATTCATGATTTTACTATAATGACTGCTGGCAACGGCAGGTTATTCACCTGCGACTAAGAAGGGAGAATTACAATTGACAAAACAGCATGAGGCGGTAAAAACCCGCCACAAGGAGACAACCCTCATCTTTCCGGTGGTAGCGCTGGTGGTGCTCGCGATGTGGGGCTCCAGTCAGTCGCTACCAGCCATTGCGGGTATCAACATCCTGGCGCTGATCGCCATTCTGAGCAGCGCTTTTAGCGTGGTCCGTCATGCCGATGTTCTCGCCCACCGGCTGGGCGAACCCTACGGCTCGCTGATTCTCAGCCTGTCGGTGGTGATTCTGGAAGTCAGCCTGATCTCTGCGCTGATGGCCACCGGCGAGGCCGCCCCAACCCTGATGCGCGACACGCTCTACTCCATCATTATGATCGTTACTGGCGGTCTGGTCGGCTTCGCGCTGCTAATGGGCGGACGCAAATTCGCCACCCAGTATGTGAACCTGTTCGGCATCAAGCAGTACCTGATGGCTATCTTCCCACTGGCGGTGATCGTGCTGGTGTTCCCCATGGCCCTGAAAGGCGGCAACTTCACCACCGGCCAGTCGCTGCTGGCGGCGCTGATTTCCGCGGCGATGTACGGGGTGTTCCTGCTGATTCAGACCCGCACTCACCAGAGCCTGTTCGTCTACGAGCATGAAGACGAATCAGACGATGACGATCCCCATCACGGTAAACCCTCCGCGCACAGCAGCGTCTGGCACACCGTCTGGCTGATCGTCCATCTGATTGCAGTGATCGCAGTCACCAAGATGAACGCCGTGCCGCTGGAAAGCCTGCTGAACTGGATGAATGCGCCCGTGGCCTTTACCGGCTTCCTGGTGGCGCTGCTGATCCTGTCGCCGGAAGGGCTGGGCGCCATTAAGGCCGTGCTGAATAACCAGGTACAGCGCGCCATGAACCTGTTCTTCGGCTCGGTACTGGCGACAATCTCCCTGACGGTGCCGGCAGTAACCCTGATTGCCATTCTTACCGGTAATGAGCTGACCTTCTCGCTCGGCGCGCCGGAGATGGTGGTGATGCTGACTTCACTGGTGCTGTGCCAGATCTCGTTCTCTACGGGTCGCACTAACGTCCTGAACGGCTCGGCGCACCTGGCGCTGTTCGTCGCCTACCTGATGACAATTTTCGCCTGAGATTCACGCTAACAAAAGAAAGCCCGCGCCACCTTCCGGTGGCGCGGGCTTTTTTAACGTTCTGGCGCTGCTTAACTGCTGGTATCCAGCTCCGGGAAGTTCTTCACCAAATCGTCGATAGCTTTAATCTGCTGCAGGAAGGGTTCCAGCTTCGCCAGCGGCAGTGCCGACGGGCCGTCACAGCGGGCGTTGTCCGGATCCGGATGCGCTTCCAGGAACAGACCAGCCAGACCGACCGCCATTCCGGCGCGGGCCAGCTCCGCCACCTGAGCGCGTCGACCGCTGGAAGCCGCGCCGAACGGGTCGCGACACTGCAGGGCGTGGGTCACATCGAAGATGACCGGCGCATTGCCGGAAACCTGCTTCATCACCCCGAATCCCAGCATGTCGACCACAAGGTTGTCATAGCCGAAGTTGCTGCCGCGATCGCAAAGAATCACCCTGTCATTGCCGCCTTCATGGAATTTATCCACGATGTTGCCCACCTGTCCCGGGCTGATGAACTGCGGCTTTTTGATGTTGATGACCGCATCGGTCTTCGCCATGGCTTCCACCAGATCGGTCTGACGGGCCAGGAAGGCCGGGAGCTGGATAACATCCACCACCTCGGAAACCGGTTGGGCCTGCTGCGGCTCATGTACGTCAGTGATAATTTTCACGCCGAAGGTTTTCTTCAGCTCTTCGAAAATCTTCATCCCCTCTTCCAGACCCGGCCCACGATATGAGTGGATCGAAGAACGGTTCGCCTTATCAAAGGAGGCTTTGAAGACGTAGGGGATGCCAAGCCTGCTGGTGACCTCGACGTAGTGTTCGCAGATGCGCATCGCCAGGTCGCGGGACTCCAGGACGTTCATACCGCCAAACAGCACAAACGGCAGGTCGTTCGCGACCCTGATGTCACCAATGCTAACCACTTTCTGTTTCATATCTTCGCCTTGTTGGTGTGAACCGGAAAAAACTGTCGCACTTAATGCAGCGTAATCGGTTTGTGAGAAATCGAATTAATTTGCGCTTTGATCATTTCGCTGATCGGATCTTCCGGGCAGTGTTCGACAAAATAGCTTAAGTCGTTGAGCGCCACGTGTTCGCAGTCGAGCTGGGCATAAATCAGCCCGCGATCGCGAATTTCATAAGGGTCTTCCGGATTAAACTGCAGCAACACTTCACTGGCGCGCAGCGCCATTTCCATCTGCTGCTCTTCCATCAGCGAGGTCTTCAGGGTATCCAGCAGCTTGCGGATCACCTCGGCGTTGTCCGCTTCGTCCAGATCCTCGTCGTACAGGCAGGCAGACGGCCCCACATTCCCCTTCAGCCAGACTTCCAGGATATGTTCGTCCAGCGTTTCGCCGTTAAACGGGTTGATTAGCCACATCTCACCGTCCATCCAGTCGGCGCGCAAAACCAGCTGGGTCGGAAAGATCACCGGCATCAGCGGTATATCCAGCGCTTCCGCCAGCCACAGCAGAATCGCCCCCAGAGAGACGGCGCTCCCCTGGCGGCGGTTGAGTACTTCGTCAAGCCACAGCGCGTCGGAAAGACGGTAGACGCCATCCGAATCGTGGAAGCCCCACTCGCCGTAAAACAGCTCCAGCAGTTTTTCCAGCTGATCGTCCTGCTGCCACCCTGTGCTTATCTCCTCGCGGGCAAGCTCTGCCAGCTTATCGAGCTGAGCGCGCACCTGCTGCGTTGGAAAGTCCTCGCGAATGGCCTGCGAGACCCGAATCATGCCCTCACACAGCGGAGCCTGATTAAATTCGAAACCGGCTAACGACTCCATGATTTACCCCAATAACGGAATTTTTGTGGTGGCGAGTTCGACGATGACATACAGCGCCACCAGCGCCAGTATAAACGCGCCCGCGCGCGCTTTCTGACTACGCTGGCCGCGGCCAAGCGCAATAAAACCAAAAACGATGTAGATAATAACGCCAAACAGTTTCTCAGTCAGCCATGCGCCCTGGGGCGTAAAAGGCCAGAAATGCGTTACGGCGACCAGCGCCACGCCGCTGCCCAACAGCAGCGTATCATTGATATGCGGCACAATACGCACCCAGCGCTTATTCACCATCGGCGAAGCACGATACTGCCATCAGTAACGTAAAATAAATAGCGTGATAGAGATAACCACGGTCAGAATGTGCAGGTGCTTCAGGGCGAAATATGCCACCATTGCCTTACTCCAGTATTGTTATAAATTGTCCTGCGGCGGGGTCAGATAAACTGCCCGGCGGTCAGCCGCTCGTTGTCGCCATAGTCGCGATGTGTCTCTACCTGGCTATAGCCCGCGCCGTTAAACATTTCCCGCACGGCTTCCCCCTGACGCCAGCCATGCTCCAACAGCAGCCAGCCGCCGGGTTGAAGCCAGCGGCGCGCTTCATTAACCAGCAGCTGTAAATCCGCCAGCCCTTTATTGGCCGCCACCAGCGCAGATTTCGGCTCGTATCGAACATCGCCCTGGCTTAAATGCGGATCCTCTTCATCGATATACGGAGGATTGCTGACGATCAGATCGAAACGCTGGCCCGGAGTCAGGGCAGAAAACCAGTCGCTTTGTAGTACGCTAACGTTATCTATGGCGAGATTTTGCGCGTTACGACGCGCCAGCGCAACGGCCTGCGGGATAAGATCGAGTGCCATGACTGCGGCATCCGGTCGTTCACTGGCTAATGCCAGGGCGATAGCACCGGTTCCGGTACCGAGATCGAGAATGCGGCAGGGCTCTGCGGGCAGACGCGCCAGGCTCTGTTCCACCAGACACTCGCTGTCCGGGCGCGGGATAAGCGTGGCAGGCGAAACCGCCAGCGGCAGCGACCAGAACTCACGCTGGCCGGTAAGATAGGCCACAGGTTCGCCACGCTCGCGGCGCGCCAGCAGCCGCTCCAGCTCGTCCTGCTGCGTCTCAGTCAACCGGGTTTCGCCAAAAGCGAGAAGATAAGTCCGGGAACGGCCAGTGACCAGGCCCAACAGAATTTCGGCATCGCGCCGCGGGCTGTCACTGTTTACGAGGCGCGCCGTTGCCAGACGCACCCAACTTTGATAGTCCATTACTCCTGCCCGGCAAGCGCTGCCAGCTGGTCAGCCTGATATTCCTGGACAATCGGCTCGATCAGCATATCCAGCTTGCCTTCCATCACTTCATCCAGACGGTAGAGCGTCAGATTGATACGGTGATCGGTCACCCGTCCCTGAGGGAAGTTATAGGTACGGTTACGATCGGAGCGATCGCCACTGCCCAGCAGGTTACGGCGGGTCGAGGCCTCTTCCTGCTGGCGCTTCGCCACTTCGGCCGCGTGAATACGCGCCCCCAGTACCGCCAGCGCCTTGGCTTTGTTTTTATGCTGGGAACGCTCATCCTGGCACTCCACCACAATGCCGGTGGGCAGGTGGGTGATGCGGATCGCGGAATCGGTAGTGTTGACGTGCTGACCACCGGCACCAGAGGAACGAAAAGTGTCGATACGCAGATCCGCCGGGTTGATATCCGGAAGTTCAGCCTCCGGCAGTTCCGGCATCACCGCCACGGTACAGGCGGAGGTGTGGATACGCCCCTGAGATTCGGTGGCCGGCACCCGCTGCACCCGATGACCGCCCGATTCAAACTTGAGGTGGCCATAAACGCCTTCGCCGCTGATTTTGGCGATAACCTCTTTATAGCCGCCCATTTCACCTTCGCTGGCGCTCATCATTTCCACCCGCCAGCGGCGGGATTCCGCATAGCGACTGTACATCCGGAACAGATCGCCGGCGAACAGCGCCGCCTCATCGCCGCCGGTTCCGGCGCGAACTTCCAGGAAAGCGTTACGTTCATCATCGGGATCTTTCGGCAACAGCAGCAGCTGGAGCTGATGCGCCAGCTCTTCGCTGCTGGCACGGGAAGCATCCAGCTCTTCCTGAGCCATTTCGCGCATATCGGGATCCGCCAGCATCTCCTGAGCAGTTTCGATATCCTGCTGCACCTGCTGCCACTGTAGAAAACAGCGGGAAACATCGCTCAACTGGGCATATTCGCGAGACAGCGCGCGAAACCGCGTCTGATCGGCAATAACTTCTGCATCGCCCAGCAGGGCCTGCACCTCTTCATGGCGCTCCTGCAGGGCCTCCAGTTTGGCAACAATAGAAGACTTCATGGGTAGCTATTTACCTTGTGGCAATCAAATGGGGGGCGCTAATCCAGCCCGAGGCTGTCGCGCAGAATGTTCAGGCGATCGTCGTCGCCGTTGCGCGCCGCCTGCTGTAACGATTTGGTGGGGGCATGGATCAGCCGGTTGGTCAGCTTCCGGGAGAGTTCCTGAAGTACGGTTTCCGGGTCGGCGCCCTGCTTAAGTGACGCCAGTGCTTTAGCGGTCAGTTCATCACGCGCTTGTTCAGCCTGACCGCGATACTCCCGGATGGTCTCGCTCGCGCTCTGGGCGCGCAGCCAGGCCATAAATTCGCCGGTTTCCTGGACAACGATGGTTTCAGCCTGTACCGCCGCAGCCTGACGTTGCGCCATATTGTGCTGAATAATGGACTGCAGATCGTCCACGCCGTAGAGATAAGCGTTAGCCAGTTTGCCGACTTCCGGTTCGACGTCGCGCGGAACGGCGATATCCACCAGCAGCATCGGCTGGTTGCGACGCGACTTCAGGGCGCGTTCCACCATGCCCTTGCCGATAATCGGCAACGGACTGGCGGTGGAGCTGATAATAATATCGGCCTGGGCCAGACGTTCGTCGATCTCCGGCAGGCCAATCACCTCAGCGCCGACTTCGTCAGCCAGCTCCCGGGCTCGTTCGCGGGTGCGGTTGGCAATAATCATATGACGAACCTGATGTTCGCGCAGATGACGTGCCACCAGCTCAATAGTTTCGCCCGCCCCCACCAGCAGCACGGTCACGTCGGAAAGAGATTCAAAGATTTGCCGCGCCAGAGTACAGGCGGCGAAGGCCACCGATACCGCGCTGGCGCCGATTTCGGTTTCGGTACGCACCCGTTTGGCGACTGAAAAGGATTTCTGGAACATCCGTTCCAGATCGCTGGCGTGCAGATGGCCGCGGGCCGAGTCGGCGAAGGCTTTCTTCACCTGCCCCAGAATCTGCGGCTCACCGAGAATCATTGAATCCAGGCCGCTGGCGACCCGCATCAGATGGCTGACGGCATCGTTATCCTGGTGCCAGTACAGGCTGTTGCGGACTTCTGTTTCGTCCAGCCCGTGGTAATCGCACAGCCAGCGCACCAGCGCTTCCTGCAGATTTTCCTGCTGTTCAACGCTGAGATAGAGTTCTGTTCTGTTGCAGGTAGAGAGAACCACCCCTCCCTGCACCATCGGCTGCGCCAGCAGGCTTTCCAGCGCCTGGTCAAGGGTGTCCGGCGAAAACGTTACGCGTTCTCGCAGCGATACCGGAGCAGTCTTATGGTTGATGCCAAGAGCTAACAGGGTCATGTGCGCGGAATAATGCCGGTCTTGATAAGGATTTCTGCAAGCATAATACAGGATGCGCAGCCCCAATAAAAGACGACGCCTTGCCTTTCAAACTAATAGGTAATTTTGACGATTCGGTCAATTTCGCCATTGACGGGCTGTGCGCCGCCCGCCAGGATGGTTGGCTATAATATGACGGTTCTCAAGGATTTATTGCGCTATGATCAAATTCAGTCCGCTGCGTCTGCTACCGCTGGCAAGTCTGGTACTTGCCGCCTGCGTCAGTCATCAGACCCCGAAAGGCCCGGGAATCAGCCACGATAACCCCCAGTGGCAGCAGCATATGGCTCAGGTGAAAGGACTTAGCCAGTACCAGACCCGCGGCGCCTTCGCTTATATTTCCGACGATCAAAAAGTCTACGCCCGTTTCTTCTGGCAGCAGACCGGCCAGGATCGCTACCGTCTGCTGTTGACCAATCCGCTCGGCAGCACCGAGCTGGAGCTGAACGCCCAGCCCGGAGCCGTAACCCTGGTGGATAACAAGGGCCAGCGTTACCAGGCGCAGGATGCCGAGGAGATGCTGGAGCGCCTGACCGGTATGCCGATTCCCATCGACAGCCTGCGCCAGTGGATCCTCGGTCTGCCAGGTGACGCCACCGACTACCGGGTGGATGAAAACCATCGTCTGAGCGAACTGAACTACGACCGCGACGGCAGAACATGGAAAGTGACCTGGAGCGGCTATAGCGATAAAGTGCAGCCCGCTCTGCCTGCCAGTATGGAGCTGAACGACGGCAAGCAGCGCATTAAGCTGAAGATGGATAACTGGATCGTGAAATGAGCGTAACCCGCTGGCCGGCACCGGCCAAACTAAATCTGTTTCTCTATATCACTGGCCGCCGCTGCGACGGCTATCACAACCTTCAGACCCTGTTTCAGTTTCTGGATTATGGCGACACTCTGACCATCACTCCGCGCAGCGACGGCGATATCCGCCTGTTAACATCGGTGAACGGCGTACCGGATGAGCAGAATCTGATCGTACGTGCCGCCCGGATGCTGGCGGAAGCGCTCGATGGCCCGGCGCCCGGCGCCGATCTGGCGGTGGAAAAAGTGTTGCCGATGGGCGGCGGGCTGGGCGGCGGTTCTTCCAATGCCGCGACCGCGCTGGTAGCGCTGAATCACCTGTGGGGCGCCGGTTTGTCGCAGGATCAACTGGCGCACATTGGGCTGCGCCTGGGGGCTGACGTTCCGGTATTCGTACGCGGCCACGCCGCTTTCGCTGAAGGGGTCGGTGAGGTGCTGACGCCTGTCTCCCCCCCGGAGAAATGGTACCTGGTACTGCATCCGGGAATTAGCATCGCCACGCCAGATATCTTCAAAGATCCTGAATTACCGCGCAATACGCCGGTGCGGTCAATTGACACGTTGTTGAAATGTGAATTCCACAACGATTGCGAAGTTATCGCAAGAAAACGTTTTCGCGAGGTTGATGCCCTGCTTTCCTGGCTGTTAGAATACGCGCCGTCGCGTCTGACAGGCACCGGAGCCTGTGTCTTTGCTGAATTTGACACTGAATCCGCGGCCCGTCAGGTGCTTGAGCAAGCTCCGATAGGGTCGCAGGGTTTTGTGGCGCGTGGCGTCAATCACTCCCCGCTGTACAGGACTCTATCCGGGCAAGCTTAGCGCCGGTGACAACGTCACCTTGTTTCAGACGTTGCACCATGCTTTTTAATATACCGCCGGGATGATGCGCCACCCCGCCCGCGCCGGATATCGGCGCGATGGCTCATCATCCACTACTGGACGCATGCCTGAGGTTCTTCTCGTGCCTGATATGAAGCTTTTTGCTGGTAACGCCACCCCGGAACTGGCTCAACGTATTGCCAACCGCCTGTACACTTCTCTTGGAGACGCCGCCGTCGGCCGCTTCAGCGACGGAGAAGTCAGTGTACAAATCAACGAAAACGTACGCGGTGGCGATATTTTCATCATCCAGTCTACCTGCGCACCCACCAATGACAACCTGATGGAACTGGTCGTCATGGTCGACGCCCTGCGCCGCGCTTCCGCAGGCCGTATTACCGCCGTTATCCCCTATTTTGGCTACGCCCGCCAGGATCGCCGCGTACGTTCTGCCCGCGTGCCGATCACCGCCAAAGTGGTTGCCGACTTCCTCTCCAGCGTCGGTGTTGACCGCGTCCTGACCGTAGACCTGCACGCTGAGCAGATCCAGGGCTTCTTCGACGTCCCCGTAGATAACGTGTTCGGTAGCCCGATCCTGCTGGAAGATATGCTGCAGAAAGATCTCGATAACCCTATCGTGGTCTCTCCGGATATCGGCGGCGTCGTGCGCGCCCGCGCCGTGGCTAAACTGCTGAACGATACCGAAATGGCTATCATCGACAAACGCCGCCCGCGCGCCAACGTTTCTCAGGTGATGCACATCATCGGCGACGTCGCCGGTCGCGACTGCGTGCTGGTCGATGATATGATCGATACTGGCGGCACTCTGTGCAAAGCCGCCGAAGCCCTGAAAGAGCGCGGCGCCAAGCGCGTGTTCGCTTATGCTACCCATCCCATCTTTTCGGGTAACGCGGTCACCAACCTGCGTAACTCCACGATTGATGAAGTGGTGGTCTGCGACACCATCCCGCTCTCTGATGAGATTAAGGCCCTGCCGAACGTTCGTACCCTGACGCTCTCCGGCATGCTGGCCGAAGCGATTCGCCGCATCAGCAACGAAGAATCCATCTCCGCCATGTTCGACCACTAATCGGACAGCGAACAAAAAACCCGCCACGGCGGGTTTTTTCTTTTAAGTTATACCGTTGTATACCTGTGCCTGGCGCCAAAGGACGACATTATCGTAATGCTTTTCTGCATGTCGCTGACGATGCAGTTCGATATGGCGATCGCGATTAGCGTGGAGGCCAGGCTGTGCGGGCATCGCTGCGGTTTACAGGCAGCATCACTCATATTGCCCGACTGGCGCCGCTGTTGCTTGCCGATCGCACCACGGTGTTGGCGTCATCGCCCACAAAAAAAGCGCCGCAGCATTACGGCGCCTTCTTCTGTTCAGGCAGACCGGCATCAACCGTGGCGATGCTGCCTGCTGTCGCTGCGACGACAGCGTTTATCATAATGACGTACCCACCAGTAGCGATCCGTTACCCGCTCGCGACCGCTAATACGTGCCCCCGCCAGCCACAGAATCGCCCCAATAAAGATGCTGAACACGGCACCATGAGCCAGAAATTCTGGTAAATTGAGCTGAGGAAGCTGGTTAAGTACGGAATATCCTACACCGCCAATCATCACAACTAACCCCAACCCCATCAGAAAATTGCCGAGTAATGAAGCGTTTTTGCGTTTCATCTTTCACCTCCGGAACACTGGGTCGGTGGGGAATATCCCCTTTCCTTGTAAGACAAAGTATAGACAGTTTCCTTTTTCAATGTGTGCGGTATCGATCACAACTCAGAACATTTGACTAACAAAACTTTACAAATAACCCACTGAACATCTTACCTTTTGAATGATTGGTAATAGTGATTATTACCAATCCTAATCAAAGCGGCGTGCGCTTTTTGTCATCACGCCTCCGGCACAGTACACTACGCGCAGATTAATCCTCTTTTTCAGGACAGTGATGTGACGATTAAACTGATTGTCGGCCTCGCCAATCCGGGAGCGGAATACGCCGCCACCCGCCATAATGCCGGGGCCTGGTATGTAGATCTGCTGGCCGAGCGCCATGGCCAGACGCTAAAAGAAGAAGCGAAATTCTTCGGTTACACCGCACGCATCAGCGTGAGTGGCGAAGATGTGCGCCTGCTGGTGCCCACCACTTTTATGAATCTGAGCGGCAAAGCGGTAGCAGCGCTGGCGGGATTCTATCGTATTAATCCGGATGAAATTCTGGTGGCACACGATGAGCTTGACCTGCCTCCGGGCGTGGCAAAGTTTAAACTCGGCGGCGGCCACGGTGGTCATAACGGGCTTAAAGACATTATCAGTAAACTGGGCAATAACCCCAACTTTCACCGTCTTCGCGTCGGAATCGGCCATCCGGGCGATAAAAACAAGGTTGTCGGTTTTGTGCTGGGCAAACCCCAGGCAGGCGAACAGACGCTGATTGACGAAGCCATAGACGAAGCGGCGCGCTGCACTGAGGTATGGTTTAAAGAGGGGCTGGCGAAAGCCACCAGCCGGCTGCATAGCTTTAAAGCACAGTAGCCCACCACCCCGGCCCAGGCGGGATTTCTCCCCCATGAGCGCCGGGTTTAGGTGTATAATAGCCAGAGTCATTCGTTTTTCATCATCAGACCATCAACAACCTGATGATTATCAAGCAATTAAGGTGATCTAAACCATGGGATTCAAATGCGGTATCGTCGGCCTGCCGAACGTGGGTAAATCCACTCTGTTCAACGCCCTGACCAAAGCGGGCATTGAAGCGGCGAACTTCCCGTTCTGTACTATCGAGCCGAACACTGGTGTGGTGCCGATGCCCGATCCGCGCCTGGACAAGCTTGCTGAGATCGTGAAGCCGCAGCGAGTACTGCCGACCACCATGGAGTTCGTGGATATCGCGGGTCTGGTTAAAGGCGCATCCAAAGGCGAAGGTCTGGGCAACCAGTTCCTGATGAACATCCGCGAGACTGAAGCCATCGGCCACGTGGTGCGCTGCTTTGAGAACGACAATATCATCCACGTGGCGGGCAAGGTGAACCCGGCTGAAGATATTGAAGTGATCAACACTGAACTGGCGCTGTCCGACCTGGACACCTGCGAACGCGCCATTCACCGGGTACAGAAGAAAGCCAAAGGCGGCGATAAAGACGCTAAAGCCGAACTGGCGGTGCTGGAAAAATGCCTGCCGCAGCTGGAACAGGCCGGTATGCTGCGCAGCCTGGATCTGAGCAAAGAAGAGAAAGCGGCTATCCGTTATCTGAGCTTTCTGACCATGAAGCCCACCATGTATATCGCCAACGTTAATGAAGACGGCTTCGAAAATAACCCGTATCTGGATATGGTACGCGAAATCGCCGCTGGTGAAGGTTCGGTCGTGGTCGCAGTCTGCGCCGCCGTAGAAGCCGATATCGCCGAGCTGGAAGACGATGAGCGCGACGAATTTATGCAGGAGCTGGGTCTGGAAGAGCCGGGCCTGAACCGCGTGATCCGCGCCGGTTATGAGCTGCTGAACCTGCAGACCTACTTCACCGCAGGCGTGAAGGAAGTGCGCGCATGGACTATTCCGGTGGGCGCCACCGCCCCGCAGGCGGCCGGTAAAATTCACACCGACTTCGAAAAAGGCTTTATCCGCGCCCAGACCATCGCCTACGAGGATTTTATTGCCTATAAGGGTGAACAGGGTGCCAAAGAGGCCGGTAAGATGCGCGCCGAAGGCAAGGAGTATATCGTTAAGGATGGCGATGTGATGAACTTCTTGTTTAACGTCTAAGCGTATCTGCTGCTGTCTTAGCGGGATTCGCTGAATCTCTCGCCCGGACGGATAAAAAACAAAAATCCACGCGATTGCGTGGATTTTTTTATATGATAAAGGTTAGATACCAAATGAGAAACTCCCCTGCTGCCAGTAAGGCTTGCTTTTTTTGCTCATGGTATCATACTCTTTAAAGACAAAAAGCCGTTTTACAATCATTTTGTGCCCAATTACCTCGCGACTTCACATAACACACCATGCTGTTAGCATAAACTTGTTATCTATATTAAAAAATTGTACAAAATATCAATCACACCACAAATGGATGACATGGATGGACACATTTATTGGACAAGGCCTCACCGATATGGATTCAATGGCACTTAACGTGCGGGATCCTGAATCAAAACGTTTGATTAGTGAGGCTATCTCTGCCTATCGAGGCGGAGCCTTGCGATCCGCTATTATCTCCACCTGGATCGCCGTAGATTATGATATTATAGCCAAAGCAAGAGAACTATCAGTGCATGGTGATGGTGCCGCATCGGAGCTAATTAAAAATTTAGATAAGGCGATCCATAACAGTGATTTAAAGGTATCACAGTCAATAGAATCTAATTTGCTTTCAACTGCTCATAATAGACTTCAACTTTTTTCTCCCCATGAATACGAAGATTTAACACGATTACAAAAAGACAGACATCTCTGCGCGCATCCAGCTTTTGCAACAGAAGAGGCCCTTTTCCAACCAACACCAGAACTAGTACGTACGCACATTGTACATGCACTGAAACACTTACTGATAAATGCACCATTACAAGGTAAAAGTGCAATTGAGCGTTTTCATTCAGACTTACTGAGTCCGTCATATCCAGTAGACAGTGATAGTATTAGTATATTCATTAGAGAAAAATATCTTAACCGGGCTAAAGATGTAATGGTTATTAACTTGATTAAAACATTACTGTTTGCCCCTTTCGGTAAAGAATCGGCAAAATATGCAGAGAAAATTCGCCAGGTAGCGCGTACACTATATGAGGTATCTAAATCTAAACAGGCACTTTATGATGCAACGGCCAAAGATTATATTGAAAAAAAATTTGAAGATATCCCTGATGGTTTATTATTAAATATTAGCACTTACCTGGAGTATGATCAGAGAATATGGCAATGGATGTCACAACCGACACGAATTCGATTTAAGACACTACTCAAACATGCAAATCCTGAAATACTAAAAACACATTCAGCCTTTGATGCATTCTCAATTCCTGAACTAGCTGAAATATTGCTTTCACGATTTAACTCTTTTGATCAAGAAGTACAAATAAGCATTATTTCTCAGAATCCACTGCGTGAGTTCATTGCGCCTGCCATCCAGATTTACGGCAACTCTGGAAACTACAGAACAGCAGAAATACGTGGTCGTACTTTGATATTACCGCTTGCACATTTACTGACTGCTGAGGATATCAATGTTCTGCTTGAATGCATCAAAAGCAATAGCCAAATCTATGAAGCATCAGGCACTCCAGAAATACTTAATAATATTTTTGATTTAAGTATTTCAATTATCAATGATACTAAATTATTCTGGCAAGCGTTTATTGCAGAGATGATTAAAAATAACAATGGAAAAACAGATGCCTACTATTCATATCCTGATATACGAAACAAGTTAGAAAAATTTTAAATAATCGCGATTAACTCATCTTCCCTGGAGCAGGTCAAACAGCCGCCTGCTTCTGTCAGCGGCTATTAGAGCATAAAAAATCGTATAACATCTTCCCCCCTACTTCAGCAACCGCACCTTCACCGCCCTGCCCTTAATTTTGCCCTGCTGTAGCTGTTTCCAGGCATGGCGCGCCTGGTTTTGCTTAACCGCCACGTAAGCATGCATGGGGTGGATCGCAATCCTGCCGATATCGGCGCCGTCCAGTCCCATTTCACCGGTTAGCGCGCCCAGGATATCGCCGGGGCGCATTTTGGCCTTTTTCCCGCCGTCGATGCACAGCGTCGCCATAGCGGCTTTCAGCGGCGTGACGCTCAGCCCGTCGGGCTGCGGCAGCCACTGGAGTTTGATATTCAGCATCTCTTCCAGCAGGTTAGCGCGCTGGGCCTCTTCCGGGGCGCACAGGCTGACAGCCAGCCCGCTTTGACCAGCCCTGGCGGTACGTCCAATGCGGTGCACGTGCACTTCCGGATCCCACGACAGTTCGTAGTTAATCACCATCTCCAGCGCCTTGATATCCAGCCCGCGCGCCGCCACGTCGGTAGCCACCAGTATCCGGCTGCTGCCGTTGGCGAAGCGCACCAGGGCCCGATCGCGCTCGCGCTGCTCCATATCGCCATGCAGCGCCAGCGCGCTCTGCTCGCTGGCGTTCAGGGCATCGCACACCGCCTGACAATCCTTTTTGGTATTGCAGAACACCACGCAGGAAGCGGGCTGTTCACGGCTCAACAGCCGTTGCAGCAGGGCGATTTTTCCGCTGCGTGGCACCTCGTAGAAGCGCTGCTCCACCGTCGGTAGTTCATCCACCGCATCAATCTCAATGGTCAATGGCTGGCGCTGAATACGCTGGCTGATGGCGGCAATCGCCTGCGGCCAGGTGGCGGAAAACAGCAGCGTCTGACGCTGGGCGGGGACATGGCCGATAACCTCATCGATGGCATCGGCAAAGCCCATATCGAGCATCCGGTCGGCTTCATCCAGCACCAGGGTTTGCAACGCCTCCAGGCTGACCGTCTCTTTCTTCAGGTGATCTAACAGGCGGCCCGGCGTGGCGACAATAATATGGGGCGCGTGAGTCAGCGAATCCCGCTGGGCGCCGAACGGCACGCCGCCGCACAGGGTCAGCACCTTGATGTTAGGTATCGCCCGGGCCAGACGGCGCAGTTCGCCCGCCACCTGGTCGGCCAGCTCACGGGTCGGGCACAGCACCAGTGCCTGAGTATGAAAACGCGTACCGTCAATACGCTGCAACAGCCCCAGTCCAAAAGCCGCGGTTTTACCGCTGCCGGTTTGCGCCTGTGCCCGCACGTCTTTTCCTGCAAGGATCGCCGGAAGCGCCGCCGCCTGAACCGGCGTCATGGCCAGATAGCCCAGTTCGTTAAGGTTAGAGAGCTGTTGCGCGGACAGCGCGGTAAGTTCGGAAAATGAGGTCACAGTGAGCATCCCGGATGAAGTGGCCGACAATGATAGCATCCTTTGCCCGCCAGGATGGCATCTAAAACGCGCAGCCAGCGTGTTCAAATTCTCATCAAAATAGATAAAAAGTATTTAGGTAATATATCAATATGTTTATTTAGATTTCCCATTATTAATAAAACACCTCGCAATAACCGGGGCTAATTATCCATGATTGCGCCATCACGCCGTTTTCTTTAAGGTGGTCGGCCGCCATTTCCATCGCAGTGGCGATATTACCGGCCTCTTATAGCTTTCCTTATCGATATAAAGGTAACGACGGCGAAAGCTATAAGAGTGCCCCATCCAGAGTTTTGGGGAATTTATGAGCACAGGATCGATACCGAATAACCAGAATAACCCTAAGCCATCGGCACAGGAATTAAGCGTTAGCGATATTACCATCGTTGACCGAAAACTATTAAAGCGCGCCGTCGGCGCCGCGGCGCTGGGCAATACCATGGAGTGGTTTGATTTCGGGGTTTACAGCTATCTGGCCGTGATTATCGGCAAGGTCTTTTTCCCCGACGCCAGCGGCGCTGTACAGCTTATCGCCTCGTTCGGCACCTTCGCTGCCGCCTTCCTGGTGCGACCGATTGGCGGAATGGTGTTTGGCCCGCTGGGCGATCGCTTTGGCCGCCAGAAGATCCTCGCCCTGACGATGATCATGATGTCGATTGGCACCTTCTGTATTGGGCTAATCCCCGATTACGGCAGCATCGGCATCGCCGCCCCCATCCTTCTGCTGGTCGCCCGTCTGGTACAGGGCTTTTCCACCGGCGGCGAATACGGCGGCGCGGCAACCTTTATTGCCGAATATTCCACCGATAAGCGGCGCGGCTTTATGGGCAGTTGGCTGGAATTCGGCACCCTGGGGGGCTATCTGCTGGGCGCAAGCCTGGTTACCTTCATGACCGCATTGCTGCCCGCACAGGCGATGCTCGACTGGGGCTGGCGCCTCCCTTTCTTTCTGGCCGCGCCGTTAGGCATTTTTGGCCTGTACATTCGCCTGAAGCTTGAAGAGACGCCGGCCTTTAAAGAGCATATGGAAAAGCAGGACTCCCTGGAGCACAGCAAACCGCAGCTTAGCCTGTTGAAAATGCTGCGTCAGAACTGCAATCAGATCCTCAAATGCATGGGTCTGGTACTGCTGTTTAATGTATCAAACTATATGCTGACCTCTTACATGCCCAGCTACCTCACCAGCGTACTGGGCATGAGCGAACTTACCGGCCTGCTGCTGGTGATGGTCATTATGTTCGTGATGATGCCGCTGACCCTGATGTGGGGTCACTGGACGGATCGCATTGGCCGCCGTCCGGTGATTGCCCTGGGGGCCATTGGGCTGGTACTGCTGTCCATACCCAGCTTTATGATGATCGGGTCAGGAAATTTGCTGGCGGTATTCGCAGGCCTTGCGCTGCTGGGCATCCTGCATACCTGCTTTAGTGGCACCATGCCCGCCACGCTTCCGGCGTTGTTCACCACTCATATTCGCTACAGCGCACTGGCCATTGGTTTCAATCTGTCCGTTTCGCTGTTTGGCGGTACCACGCCGCTGGTCACCGCCTGGCTGGTGGATACCACCCAAAACGTTATGATGCCCGCCTACTACATGATGGGCGCCGGGGTTATCGGTCTGGTCACCGTGCTGACGCTGCGCGAAACGGCCCAAAAGCCGCTGAGTGGCTCGTCGCCTACCGTCGCCAGCCATGCCGAAGCGCATCGTCTGATCGACCGGCTGCGTAAACAGCGGCCCCAAAAATCCCGGCTGTCGCAAACTGCAAGCGAGTAACCGATCCAATCCACGCTGCGGCGTGGATTTTTTCAGGGTAAGCTGGCAAATCCATTTCGATGAATAAAAGGAGCAGACCATGCGCCCCGTTGAATATTCTGCCATCGCTCATGATATTTACAATTACGCCCATTATATGAATCAGTTCTGGAAAAAGCTTCAACAGGAATCTATTGCTGAATGGATGCTTATTATGACTATCGCCTGCTGGGGAATTCCTAATCGTTTTTTCCAGATATGGGCGTTTATTTTAACGGCGCTGTTTTTCTCCAGCAAATTACTTCAATTCCATAATAAAATGACTTTTACCCAAATGGAGTCGAAAATCCGCGCACAGATTTGCGTATCAACGCTACCGGACGAATCGCGCCTAAAACTTAATCGCCGGCTGGAAAAGGTGAGCGCTTTCCGCCGCTTCAGAAATTCAGGTTTTGTTCTGCGTCGCAACTGGCGCTTTCTTGCCGGGTATCTGTTCCTGGGGACATCCGTAATTTCTGTGTTTTTTTTCCCGTAATACGGCCCTTTCGGATCCCCGAATAGCCCTCTGCCTGTCAGATAACAGGCAGATTATCCCTGTCTGGCGTCTGCTAACGCATTACCCGCGCAATCACCGACGACAGCTCATTTATTTCGAACTTGGCGACATAGCCGTCGGCGCGTACTTTACGCACGTGCTCTTCATTGGCGCTGCCGGAAAGCGATGAGTGAATCACCACCGGAATGCTTTGCAGTCGACTGTCGGTTTTAATTTTACGGGTCAGGGTAAAGCCGTCCATTTCCGGCATTTCCAGGTCGGTCAGCACCAGCGCGATCTTATCGCTGATGTGACTCCCCTCCTGCTGCGCCTGAGCGGCCAGTTCCTCAATCTTCAGCCACGCATCCTTGCCGGTCACATGCATTAGCACCGGCAGTCCCATGGCCTTCAGCCCCTTTTCCAGCATGGCGCGAGCCACCCGGGAATCTTCGGCGACAATCACGGCCGCTCCCGGCCTAATAGCGATCTGCGGCAGACCGCTGTGAGTGGCGTGCAGGTCGTGTCTGGCAGGCACAATATCATGCAGCACCTGTTCCACGTCGATGACCATCGCCAGATGATGACTGGATGGATCATCGTCCAGCCGCGCCACACTGGTAATATACTGGCCGTTGACCAGTTTTTCCGCGGTATGAATCTGGGTCCAGTCCAGGCGAACGATGTTTTCCACCGACTCTACGGCAAAGGCCTGCACGGTACGCGCATACTCGGTAATCAGCAGAATATTCAGCCCGCCAGTCGGCCGACAGCCCAATACCGCCGGTAGATCGATAACCGGGATTATCTGGTCGCGGATATTGACCATCCCCAGTACCGGATGGCGAACGCCGACCGGTTTGGTGTAATCGGGCATTGGCACGATTTCACGCAGTTTAAACACGTTGATGCCAAACAGTTCCGATTTTCCATCGCTTTCGGATGAACCAAGGCGAAACAGCAGTAGCTCAAAGCGGTTCGATAGCGTGAGATTCACCCTGTCATCAATATCTTTCTGGAAATTATCCATCATGCCCTCAGACTCCTTTTACCAATATTCTGGTTATCGGCATTCACCGTAAAAAGTGCAGCGGATTTTTCTTTTTTTTCACTCTCCGTCGGCTACCGGGGCGGGAGAAAGCCATTGCAATGATTGTCCATGCGTTTCGATAGTCGCATAATAACGCCCGACCTCCGCAGGTGCGGGGTTAAGCACCAGCTTTTTCTGGTAACTAAAGGATGACGAATGGAAAGGCGTAACTTTCTCAAAGGCGCAGCGGCGCTCTCAACCCTGGGGCTGGTCAGCCCGGTCTGGTCTGAAACCAAAAGCGCTAAGCAGTCCGCCGTCTCCGCTTCCAGCCAATGGCGCCGTTTTGTCATGACCCAGACTTACGACCTAAAGGTGCCGGAAGGATCCGCAGGCAAGGTCAATCTGTGGGTGCCGGTGCCCGAGAATACCGACTTCCAGCAGCTGGTTTCTCTCTCCTTTAGCGGCAATTATCAGAAAGCCGTACTCAATGCCAATAACCGCTACGGCGCGAAGATGCTGTTCGTCACCTGGCCTGATTCCAGAGGCAAGCTGGAACTGAAGGTCGAAATGACCATTGAAACCCGCGACTGGGAAGTGCTGAAGCAGAACAAACTGGCCGACTGGCAGTTGCCGGAGCAGGATGCCGTCATTCCGGACACCATCCAGCCCTGGCTTAAAGCCACGCCGCATATCGCTATCGACGGCGTGGTTAAAGAGACCGCGCACAAGATTATCGGCGACGAAAAATCTCCGCTGAAGCAGGCTCGCCTTATCCACGACTGGGTCAGCAGCCATATGCACCGCGATGAGTCAGTGATCGGCTGCGGCACCGGCGATGTGGGCGAGATCCTGAAAACCGGCAAGCTGGGCGGCAAATGCACCGATATCAATTCGGTCTTTGTGGCACTGTGCCGCGCGGCAGGCATTCCGGCCCGCGAAATGTTCGGCATCCGTCTGGGAGCGACCCGCAAGCTGGCGAACTATTCGAAGAAGGCCTTCGGCAGCGCCGATGCCAAGGGCGTGGCGAAAATCAGCGGCGGTCAGCACTGTCGGGCCATGTTCTGGCTGGCTGGCTTTGGCTGGATACCGGCCGATCCCGCCGACGTCACCAAAATGCGGCTGGCCGAGAAGAAAGAGAACGACTCTCCGGACGTGAAGGCGGTGAACGATTACCTGTTTGGCAACTGGGAGATGAACTGGGTGGGCTTTAACTTCGGCCGTGATTTCGCCCTCTCTCCAGAAGCGGAACAGGGCGACGTTAACAACCTTGGCTATCCTTATGCGGAAGTGGACGGCGACCCGCTAAACTTCTACGATCCGGCAACATTCAGCTATGACTATGTCAGCGTCGAACGGCGTTAAGAGCGGTCTGGTGACCCTACTGGCGGCGCTGGTGGCCGCCGTCGCGTCCACGCTGTGCTGTATCGGGCCGCTGCTGTATCTGCTGTTCGGCATCTCCGCCGCCGGGCTGATTGGCATTCCGGCGCTGGACTGGCTGCAGATCCCGATGATTATTCTGTCAGTCGGCCTGATGGTGCGCGGTTTCTGGCGGCTTTATCTGTCGCCGAAGCCTATCTGCGTTAACGTGGTCAGCCGTCGGGTGCTGGAATGGCTTTACTGGCTGTCGGTCCCTTTGGTGATGCTGCTCATCACTTACCCCTGGGTTCTGCCCTGGATACTGGAAACGATGGAATGAAAAAGATAATTTGCCTGGCGCTGATGCTGATTGCCCCTCTGAGCTGGGCCGCCAACAAAAAAGTGACGCTCGATGTCAGTCAGATGACCTGCCCGCTGTGCGTTATCTCAATCAACAAAGCGCTGCGTAGCACCGATGGCGTGATTAAAGCCAAGGCGTCGATGAAAACTCATCAGGCCGATGTTATCGTGCCTGCGGATTTCGACAGCCAGAAGCTGCTGGCGGCGGTCGCCAAAACCGGCTTCAGCGCGAAAATTCACAACGAAACTGCCGTTAAGTAACCATACGGTACGCTGCGCCGGATCTCATCTCCGGCACGGCGTTCTGCCCCCCTCCTTTTCCCGGCGTACAATGCTGTTGTTCGATATTCCTTAACCGGAGAGCGGCACCGCCATGCCAACCATCAAAGATGTCGCCCGACTGGCGGGCGTTTCCACCGCCACCGTCTCAAGGGTGATCAACCAGACCGCCTGGGTGGAGCCAGCGACCCGGGAACGGGTCGAAAGAGCCATGCGCGAACTCAACTACCGCCGTAACGCGGCCGCCCTGGCGCTGGCGAAACGCAGCGGCGACATGCTCGGCCTGCTGACCGGAAATCTCGCCGATCCTTTCTTTGCCCGACTGGCGCGCGGCGTTGAAGAGGTAGCCCGACAGCACGGATTCCGCCTGATGGTGTGCAGCGGAGGCCACCAGGAAAGCATGGAGAAATCCGGCCTCGATTTTCTGATTAACCAGGGCTGTGAAGCCATTGTGGCTCACGCCAGCCGCCTGAGCGATCGCGACCTGCTGCGCTACGCCGCCCATACGCCCGGCATGGTGCTGGTAAACCGCTATATCGCCGCCATGGCTAACCGCTGCGTCTGGCTGGAAAACCGCGCCGCCGCCATGCAGGCCACCCTGCATCTGCTGGAAAACGGCCACCGCTGCATCGCCTGCGTCACCTCGGATCTGCCCATCGACGATCGCCGCCAGCGTCTGGAAGGCTACCGCGCGGCGCTGGCGCAGTACGGTATTACCCCGCCAGGAGAATGGATAATCAGCGTGCCTTTTAACGAGGAAGGCGGCGAACAAGCGGCCCGCCAGCTTCTGGACAACGGCATTCCGTTTACCGCCGCCTTTACCTTTAACGATGTCATGGCCGCCGGCATTATGCGCATCCTGCATCAGCAGGGAGTGACGCTGCCCGAACGGCTGTCGCTGGTCGGTTTCGACGACGTGGTGCTGGCCCGCTACCTGCACCCCGCCCTGACCACCATCCACTACCCGGTGGAAACCATGGCTCGTCAGGCCGGTCAGCTGGCGATCCAGCTTTATCAGGGGCGAATTCCACCACCGCGTAGCAACGGCTTCCGCGCTGAACTGGTGCTCAGAGACTCGGTCTGCTCACGGGTCAATGACTAATGATGTGATCGGGTTCATCCTTTTTACCTTCATGTAACCGGTTACATGGCAAGCCATTCGCGATCACGTTAGCCCGCCGTGATTCCCCCTACCCTGAAGTCACCTCTTCGACCTGGAGCATCAACATGAACGCGAAACAGAACAACAAAAAAACGCTATCGCTCGGGCTGGCAATATTGCCCATTGTCGCCATGCTGGCGCTGCTGATTGTCGGCTACGGCGTGGCGGGGCTGCGCATCGAGCCGCTGCTGCTATGTTCGGCAGCCATCGCAGCGGGGCTGGCGCTGTGGCAGGGCTATAGCTGGGACGAAATTATCGACTCCATCGTCAGCAAACTGGCGAAGGCGATGCCGGTGATTATGATCCTTATCTGCGTCGGCGGACTTATCGGCACCTGGATGTTTAGCGGCACTATTCCCTACATGGTTTACTGGGGCCTGAAGCTGATTAGCCCGCAGTACATTCTGATCGCCGCATTTTTTCTGACCAGCGTGGTCTCGGTCTGTACCGGTACCTCCTGGGGCTCAGCCGGTACCGTCGGGGTGGCGCTGATGGGCGTTGCCGCCGGGCTGGACGTCTCCCTGCCTGCGGCGGCAGGCGCCGTGGTTTCCGGCGCCTATTTCGGCGATAAAATCTCACCGCTTTCCGACTCCACCAACTTCGCTGCTATAGTCGCGGACACCACGCTGTTCGAACATATTCAGCATCTGCTATACACCACCATCCCCAGCTTCCTGCTGGCGGCAGGGGTCTACCTGCTGGCCGGCCATAGCGACATAATCGGCAGCGTGGCCCCCCCTCAGCGCGTCACCGATATCATCACCACGCTGGAAGGGCTGTATCACTTCAATATCGTGCTGATTCTGCCGCCGGTGCTGGTGCTGTGGGGCGCCATACGTAAAAAGCCGGTGATTCCACTGATGCTGTTCGCCTGCCTGCTGGCCATCGTGCTCGGCGTCGTAATGCAGGGACTAAGCCTGAAACAGGGGCTGGACGCCTTTATGGATGGTTTTAATATCAGCATGTTCGACCACGGCGACGCCGGTGCCGTCGCCGATGTGCCGCGCCTGCTCAATCGCGGCGGCATGTTTTCGATGATGGGCACGATCCTGCTGGTGTTCTGCGCCTTCTCTTTCGCAGGCGCCCTGACCCTGACCGGCGCCCTGACCGTGATTATCAACCGTCTGCTGACCGTTATCCGCACCACCGGCCAGCTGATCGCTGCCACCATCGGCACCACCATTCTGGTGACCGGCGCCACCAGCGACGGCAAGCTGGCGCTGCTGGTACCTGCCGAACTGTTTAAAGGCGCCTACCGACGTATGGGGCTGGATAATAAGAACCTGTCGCGTACCGTTGAAGACGCCGGCACCGTTATCGAACCGCTGTTGCCATGGACTTCTGCCGGCGTTTATATGGCCACCACCCTGGGGGTGAATACGCTGGATCTGCTTCCCTGGGCAGTTCAGTGCTATGCCGCCATATTCTTCGCACTGATTTACGGCTTTACCGGTTTTGGTATCGCCCGACTGCCGCAATCAAAGACACAGCCTCAGCCTCAACCGGTTGCGGAATAATAAGGATCGGACCATGACAGAGATTTTTGATCGGATTATTGAGCGCCGGGGCACCGGTTCGGTGAAGTGGGATGCAATGGACGGCTCCGGGCTCCCCATGTGGGTTTCCGACGTCGACTTCGCAGCGCCGCCAGCGGTGCTGGCCGCCCTGCACCAGCGGGCGGATCACGGCGTCTTCGGCTACAGCACCCGCAATCAGGCATATGACGACGCGCTGCTGGCCTGGTTTGCCGGGCGCCATAACCTGACGCTGGATCCCCAGTGGATCTGCTGCGTGGAAGGTGTGGTCCCCGGACTGGCGCTCCTGTTGCAGATGCTCAGCCAGCCCGGCGACGGCGTGGTGGTTCAGGGGCCTTACTATGGCTCGTTCGCCAAAATCATTACCCTTAACGGCCGCGCACTACTGGAAAATCCCCTGAGTGAGGATCCTCAGTTCGGCTACCGGATGGATCTCGGCCAGTTGGAGCAGTTGTTCCAGCACCACCGGCCGCCGCTAATGATTCTGTGTAATCCCCATAATCCCACCGGACGCTGCTGGTCTGCCGACGAGCTGACCCGCCTGCTGGCGCTGTGCGAACGCTACGATGTCACCCTGCTTTCCGACGAGATCTGGGCCGATCTGCTGCTGCCGGGTAACCGCTTTACCTCGGTACTGCATCTGGACGCGCGCTGGCACCGGCGCATTATCGCCGCCACCGCCCCCAGTAAGACCTTCGGCCTGTCGTCGCTGCGCCTGTCCAACTTCCTGATCCCGGATGCCACGCTGCGTCAGCGTTTTTTACAGCGCCTGGACGCTCACGGGCTGGATGTATTCAACGCCATGTCGCTAACCGCATCCACCGCGGCGTTACGCCACGGCGCCGCATGGCTGGATGCGCTGCTGGATTATCTGGCGCAAAACCGGCGCTGGTTCTGCGAGCAGGCGGCGCAGCATCTGCCCTGGGCCAGAATCCTCCCCGCCCAGGGCACCTATCTGCTGTGGATAGACTGCCGCGCCCTGGAGCTGGATGACGATACCCTGAAGCAGCAGATTGTCGAACAAGCGGGCATAATCCCTTCGATGGGCGCCAGTTTCGGCCCCACGGGACAGGGCTTTATCCGTCTCAACCTCGGCTGCCCGCGCCGCTATCTGGAGCAGGCGCTGGCAGGGCTGCGGAAAATTCAACCTGCGTAACCACGGTGCCGGACGGCACGTCCGGCATTATTTAGCGGATTTCATCTCCTGAATAACAGGATCCCGGGTTAACAGATGTCGATCCAGCGTAAACCGATAGCACTGGGTGTCATTGATTTTTAAATACATGTGGTCTGCCATTTTTGGTCCGCAAGGGGAAATAAAAGAGGCATCCGCCAGCAAAGCCGCCCGGGCGATCCAGGGGGTGGAAAATGCTGCAAGGACGGGTAATGGCACCGTGAGTATCATCATATAAATGCCACGCCGCAGTAACAACATAAAACCAGAGGATTCAATGGACTGTTTCATACCACCAGGAATAACAGGAGAAAACTGGTTATAGACTGAAACAATCATGCCCGACAGCGCGGAAGCCAGCATAATCAGCACCCAAACCAGCAGCACCGAAACAGGCACTCCCAATATTGCGGGGGAATATTTCAAATTATCTTCGCTGACGCCGCTGGCGAAACTCAGTATTTTCAGGGCGATCAGATAAGAAAAAAACCAAATCACCACATTATAAAACCTGAGGACATACGCATTTTTCAGGAAACCGAAGATCGCCCCCCGAAACGGTGCCAGCCGGATAATCCCCAGACCAAAAAGAATACAGAACGCGATATAGATATGACCGTAATACATGGCCGCCAGGGCCATACCACAAATAACCAAATCCGTTATTATCTCTTTCCTGGACATATTGTCCTGATTCCCGTTCCACTTTTCCAGGTTCTGGAATATAGCACAGGCATGCCGGCAGTTAGCTGTCACGACCTGTAAGCCAGGGGAGGAAAATATTTCCTCCCCCAATCCCGTTATTCCCGCTGCGCCCGGGTCAACCACAGTTCGGTGCGGCCATTAAACAGCGGCCAGGCGATCGCAATGGCCGCCATACTGATAATCCACGAAATATCAGTGCCAGGAACCAGTCCGGCATAGGGGCCGATAAAAAAGGCGTTCTTCATAAAGGGCAACTGCACCAGGATACCAAAGGCGTAAATGCCCAGCGCCTTACGGTTTACCCGGCCATAGCGACCGCCGTCGGCCCGGAAGATCGATTCCACATCGTAGCGCTGGCCGTGAATCAGATAGAAATCGATCAGGTTGATCATCGCCCAGGGCACCAGCACCGAGATCAGCGCCAGAATCAGGTTCAGAAACAGGTTCACAAAGTTAGCGGACGCCGCCAGCGCCACCAGCACCGAGCCAACCAGCACCACCGCGGAGCACAGTAGCCTTCCGCGAGCCGATGGACGCCACTGCGGCAGAAATGTCTGTACCGCGGTGATAAGCGACAGCACCGCACCGTAGAGATTCATGGCGTTATGGCAGATGATATTCAGCAGAAACAGCACCATCAGCAGCGGCCCCAGCCAGCCGGTAGCCTGACGCACCGCCTCCATGGCGTCGCCGGTGCCGGTGACGCTGACTGCCGACATGCCGAACAAAAACGCCAGGATAGTGCCGCAGCAGGCACCGAGCCAGGTGTACAGAAACGGTTTCAGCACCCCGCAATCTTGCGGCAGATAGCGTGAATAGTCGGAGGTATAGGGCGAGAAGCTAATCTGCCACACCGCCCCCAGACAAAAGGTGGCGAACCAGCCGGAAAGCGTAAAGCTACCGCGCCCCCAGAAATCAGCAGGCAGCGGATGGCTGTAGATCATAGCCAGCCCTGCCAGCAACGCCGCCCCCATCACCCAGGCGCCAATACGGTTAATACGGTGAATAAAGTGGTAGCCCACCGCGCCGATAAAAGTAGCGGCCGCAGCGCCGCACAGCGTGGCGCTGGTGAGGTCTACCGACGGCAGCACGTTGTGAATCACCCGGCCGGAAAGCGTAATGTTCGAGATAAAAAAGCCCAGATAGATGACCGAAGCGAAACCTATCACCAGCAGCGAGCCATAGCGGCCGAACTGCGCCCGACTCTGCACCATCTGCGGAATCCCGGCCCGCGGCCCCTGGGCGGAAGTCAGCCCCAGAAACAGACCGCCGAACAGGTGCCCCGCAACGATAGCCGTTATTGCCGACAGCACGTTAAGGTGAAACGTCAGGGTAGCCGCGGCGCCGGTTACAACCGCCAGCGGCGCGATATTGGTGCAGAACCAGAGCGTGAACAGACTACGCGGATGACCGTGCCGTTCGGCGGCAGGCACATAGTCAATAGACTTATTTTCAATAAATGCTTTCCGGGCTTGCATGGTCGCCTCCTCCGGGAAAGAAATGGGTACGGGTTCTTAGTGTTTTCCCTGACAAAAGGCCGTAGCAGACCCGGCGCGCCATGGCTCGCCTGAACTGCGGGTTACGGGGTTCCTGTTAGCGGCGCCGCGAACCGGCGCCGTGACTTCGGGTTAACGCATCACAAAGGGATCGTCGATAGGCTCATCGCTGGTGCGTAGCCATACGGTGCGGGTGGTGGTGTACTCCAGCGCGGCGCTGATGCCCCCTTCCCTCCCTGAGCCGGATTCGCCAAAGCCGCCAAATGGCGCCATCGGCGAGATAGCCCGATAGGTATTGAGCCAGACCACACCGGCCCGTATCGCCCCGGTCACCCGATGGGCGCGGGCCAGGTCCCGGGTAAAGACCCCGGCTGCCAGGCCATAGGCGCTGTCGTTGGCAAGGCGAATGGCGTCTTCTTCGTTTCGGAACGACTGAACCGCCAGCACCGGCCCGAACAGCTCGGTGTGCAAACAGGCCACGTCGCGATGACCATCACAATCCAGGATAGTCGGCGGATAGTAGTGACCGCCCTGTTCCAGCGGATAATGGCCGGTCACCAGCCGCGCCCCCTGCGCCAGAGAGCGCTCAACCACCTCTTCGATTCGCTGCTTCTGGCGGGCGGTACACAGCGGCCCGAACTGGGTGTCGGGATCGTCCGGCGCGCCGATACGGATGGCCTGTGCTTTACGGGTCAGCAACGCCAGGAAGCGCGCCTTAATGCTTTCAGCCACCAGCAGCCGCGAGCCCGCCACGCAGCTCTGACCGGAAGCGGCAAAAATCCCGGCCACCTGAGCGTTGGCGGCGCTTTCCAGATTCGCGTCATCGAACACGATAAACGGAGACTTTCCCCCCAGCTCCAGCGAAGTGCGCGCCAGGTTCTCTGCGCTGTTGCGCACAATGTGGCGCGCGGTTTCCGGCCCGCCGGTAAAGGCGATATGGTCCACCGCCGGGTGAGCACTGAGCGGCGCGCCACATTCAGCGGCAAAACCGGTTATCACATTCACCACCCCGGGCGGGAAACCGGCCTGGTCGATAAGCCGGGCGAAGGCCAGCAGCGGCGCCGGCGCCTCTTCCGACGCCTTCAGCACCACCGTACAGCCTGCGGCAAGCGCCGGCCCCAGTTTCACCGCCGACAGGAACAGCTGGCTGTTCCAGGGGACAATAGCCGCCACCACCCCCACCGGCTCACGGCGGATCCAGCTCTCCATATCCGGTTTGTCGATAGCCAGTACCCGCCCTTCAATCTTATCCGCAAGCCCGGCGTAGTAGCGGTAATATTCGGCGATATAGGCTACCTGAGCCCGGGTTTCACGAATGATCTTGCCGGTATCCAGGGTTTCCAGACGCGCCAGTTCATCGGCATTTTCTTCCAGCAGGTCTGCCAGGCGCAGCAGCAGCTTACCGCGCCCGCCAGCGGTCAGCCCACGCCAGGCCGGATCGCGAAAAGCGCGCTGCGCCGCCAGTACGGCGCGATTCACCTCGTCGCCGCGCGCTTCCGGCATTTCGGCCCAGGCCTCCCCGGTCGCCGGATTGCGGGAAACAAAGCGGGCCGCTCCCGCTTCGAAGCGGCCGTCGATATAGAGTTTAAAGGTTTCCATCGCCGCCTCTCTGTTAATGGAATTCCGGTAATACCGACTGGATAAAGCGTTCCAGCGACGCCTTTTTGCGCTCGAAGGACATGCCGCTGTCGATCCAGAACGCGAACTCGTCATAGCCCAGATCCTTGTAGCGCTTCAGGCGGGTGATCACCTCGTTCGGCGTACCAATGGCCAGGTTATTGCGCATCATCTCCGGCGTGAAGAAGGCGTTGGCGGCGATCTCCTCGTCGCTCAGCGGTTCGATCAACCCCTGGCTGACCGGACGTTCATTCTTAAACCAGGCGCCGAAGTAGTTATAGAAGCGATTAAGTTCCCGAGCCGCCTGCTGGGCGTCGGCTTCGTCTTCAGCCACATAGCCGTGCTGCAGCAGCATAATCTTCAGAGGCTGTTCCGGGGCGAACTGCGCCCTGGCCTGCTTAAAGCAGCTGACCAGACGTTCTATCTCTTCAGCGCCCTGGCTGAGCGGCGTTACCTGCACGTTACAGCCGTTTTTCACCGCAAACTCGTGGCTGTTGGGATCCCTGGCCGCCACCCAGATGGGCGGATGAGGTTGCTGCTGGGGCAGCGGCGCCGAGGTGCTGGCCGGAAACGACCAGAACTCGCCGTCGTGGGTATAATCGCCTTCCCATAGCTTTTTCACCGCCGGAATCAGCTCGCGCATCCGCTGCCCGGCATCCCAGGCGGTCAGTCCTGGCAGCATACGCTCGTATTCATACATATAAGCGCCGCGGGCGATGCCCAGCTCCAGCCGCCCGTCGGTGACGATATCGGTCATCGCCGCCTCGCCCGCCAGACGAATCGGGTGGTTGAACGGAGCCACTATGGTGCCGGTGCCCAGCCGTACCCGGGAGGTACGGCGCGCCAGATCCGCCAGGTTGATGAAGGGATTGGGGGCGATGGTGAAGTTCATAGCATGATGTTCACCGGTCCATACCGCGTGCATGCCCCCTTTATCCGCCATCTCGCACAGCTCAATCATTTCGTCATAGAGCTGACGCTGCGGCGTTTCGGCAGAGGTGCGCTCCATATGGACAAATAAAGACAGTTTCATAACGCTCTCCCGTTATCCTCAGACCGCAAATTGCTTAATAGACCCACGCTGTTCATCGCCGTAATAGAGTCCGTAATTCCCCATAGCGCTCTCGCGCACAAAGCGGTTGAGCAGCGACTTGAGCGCGAAATCCTGAACCGGCAGATCCGGAATCACCGGCAACGCCACCCACTCGCAGCCCGGTCCCGCGGGTGGACTAAGCGTCGCCCCTACCGGCAGCGCGCAGTGCAGGACGATATGCTGTTGATTGCGCTGACGATCGTTATAGACCGAGTAGACCAGCCCCGGATTTGCCGGGATCTCCAGCTCCTTAAGCAGCGCTTCCAGACTTTCGCCCACGCTGCCCCCCGCCACGGCGCGTGAAGGCAGCCGGTAGCGGCCATCCTGCTGCTTCACCATCAGGGTCTGGCCACAGGCTTCGATCAGCGCGCTGACCACCACCTCCGGCCCGGCGGCCAGATTTTCGGCGTTTTGCGTCGGCGTAAAGTACGCGCCGCGATAGTAGCCCAGCCCCGCCGTACCACAGGAATCGAAGGCCAGAACCTCGCCAATCAGGATCTGGTGATCGCCCGCGCTGATGGTCTGCCAGCGGGCGCATTCAAACCAGGCCGAACAGCCATCGATAAGCGGCATGCCGTGATCGCCTTTGCGCCATACCGTGGCGGCGAAGCGATCTTCGCCGGGGCGGGCGAAGCGCCCCGACACTTCCTTCTGCTGCTCGGAAAGAATATTGATGGCAAAGCGTTCGCCTTCGGCAAAATGGCTCAGGTTGGCCGAACGGTTATCGATGCTCACCAGCAGTAGTGGCGGGTCGAGCGATACTGATGAAAATGAGTTCGCCGTAAAGCCAATGGGCTGCTGCGCTTTATTAACGGTAGTGACCACCGTCACCCCGGTCATAAAGGCGCCGAAGGCGTCGCGTAGCTGTCTGCGCTTATCCGCGTCCATCTGTTGCTCCTTCATACTGTTGTCCGACGCGCTTCCCCTGATGTAGCGCGCCAAGAAAAGTCAGGATCTCGTCATTTACCGACTGAGGATCGGTCAGGCTCAGCATATGACGGGCATTTTTCACGATAACGGCCCGGGCGCCGGGCGCGGCCTGCGCCATCTGGTGCGCCATGGCCGGGCTTGAGTTGGCATCGTGCTCGCCGGTCATCACCAGCACCGGGCAGCCGATCTCGCCCCAGCGCCCGGCATAGGTACTGTCACCGTCAGCGAAAGCCTGATAGGCCCGGGCATAGCCCTGTCTGTCGACCTGATGCAGCCATTCGCCCACCTGACGACGCAGCGCCCGCTCGTGGGGCGCGTCGCCGAACCAGCGCGCCAGCGGCGCATCGGTCTGTCCCTGACCGTTCGCCAGCTCCAGCGCCCGGGAAAGCACGGCCTTGCGAGCCGTCGGATCGCGACGGAATACACCGCTTATCACCACCGCGTGGCTAATCCGCTGTGGATACTCAATGGCCAGACCAGCGGCAATCAACGCCCCCATGGAGTGTCCCGCCACGGCGCAAGGCCCCTGCACCAGATGGCTAATGACGGCACCGGCCCAGTGGACGTAGTCCTCAAGCACCGGAATATGGTGAAAGCCTTCGCTGGCGCCATGGCCTGGCATATCCAGCGCAATCACCCGATAGCGGCGGCTCAAAGCCTCAAACTGCGGATACCAGGCACTGGCGTTCATCCCCACGCCGTGAATCAGCACCAGCGGCGCACCCTGCCCCGCTTCCAGGTAACCGACACCTAAGTCCGGTTCAGACAGCTGCAGGGTTTTTCGAATCATGGTCTAACTCTTTTAAGTCGAGATAACGATTACCGATACGGTGATGAGGTCTGCCCCCCAGCGCCGCCCCCAGCGCCACCACGATTTCATCGCTGAACGGCGCGTCGCTGATGTTGAACTGGAAAGTCAGGTAGTGTTCGCGGCTGCCCTCGTCATTTTTCCCCATCATCGGAATAAGAATCGGCGATGCGGCAGGGCCGCGGGTATTATTAAAGGCGAGATAGCTCTTGCCTCCCACCGCCGAGCGGTAGTGGTTGCCGAAATGCAGCGTGTGGATAAGCGCCGAGGCATGCTCCAGCTCGCCGTTCAGCCCCACCACGGCACTCTTGCCAAAGGCCTGAACCCGCTCACCGGAACCGGCCTCTTTAACGATCATGCCAGTCAGCAGTTCCCCCAGAACCGGCCCCATCTCGCGGATTTTCGGCGCCAGATCCTCAACAAAGCCCTCTCCGGCCCACGGATTCTTTACCACGGCCGCGGCCGCAATCATCACCAGCGGCTCGACCGCAGCCCTGCCACCGTCGACCCAGGTGGTCTCGGTGGCGACAAAGGTCTTACGAATATCCGGATGCATAAAAACCCCCTGAAATGTAGATCAAATGTTAATCAAATGTCGCAAAGGGTATAACATCGGGTATTACGGAATGTCAAAAGTTGGTATACCATAATACGAAACACCAGATTCGATATATCACAAACCATAAACGGGGCATCAAAGGTGAATATTTCGCATTGATTTAAAAGGATTTTCACTTCTGTTCCGCGCAGGTATTCTGCGCGGGATAACCGGGCAATGCGGTAGTTTTGGCAAGAATGGAAAAATGGCCAGGTGGCGTCACAGCAAGGCGTGAAGGCGACGGCGACGATTTTCACGGCAATTTTGAATTTTGTGAGCCGTGCCGAATTTAGTCATTCACCGACACCAACTGGTCCAACGGTGCAGCGTTGCCTTCCAGCGTAAAAGGATGTTAATAGTAGCCATGGACAGGAAGAACTGGCGCTATTTCATCACGATGTTTAACGGCTCAGCATGGAGAAGATAATGATTCAGAGCCAGTCACTGAAAATAGAGAGCACTCCTACCCTGCGTGAGCTCGCGTTAACCAAAATACGCCAGGCGATTATCGCCGGTTACTTTAAAGCGGGGGATCGACTGGTTGAGCGTAACCTGAGCGATGAACTTGGCGTTAGCCGCAGCGTGGTGCGGGAAGTGATCCGTTATCTTGAAGCGGAAGGATTAATAGAGATTATCCCCAAAAAGGGGCCTATCGTCGCGATTCTGACCTGGGAGATCGCCGAGCAAATCTACAATATTCGGATGCTGCTCGAACAGGAAGCCGCCCACGACTGCGCCCTGCGCGCTACCGAGCAGGACAAAAAGCGGCTCTACGACCGGCTACTGCAGATAGACAGCGCCTCCGGCACCAGCGATGATATCCAGCGTATCGAAGCCTCCCTCGCCTTTTACGAACAGCTGTTTCACATCGCCGGGCACAGCATCGCCTGGGAGATAGTCCAGCGTCTTAACAGTCGCATCAGCCGGCTGCGCACGCTGACCCTGAAGACCCGCGAACGCCAGGTTGCCGGTTTTGAACGTATGACGCGCATCTGGCGCGCCATCGACCAGAACGATCCCATGCTTGCCCGTCAGGAAGTGATTGACCATCTGCGCGAAGCATCAAGCCTTGCCCGCCAGATTCTGGAACAGCAGGAGTAAACCTATGCCCGCCTACTGGATTGCCCACGTGACCGTGCACGACCCCGAACAGTACCGCCACTATATGGATCTGGCCCCCGAAGCCTTTCAGGCCTGGAACGCCCGCTTCCTGGCACGTGGCGGCGAAGCCTCAACCCTGGAAGGACAGCATTTTGTGAAGCACGTACTCATTGAGTTCGATGATTATCAGAGCGCGCTGGCCTGCTACCAGTCCGAAGCCTACCAGCGGGCGAAAGCTCAACGCGCCGGCGTAGCCGAGGCGCAGATTGTGATTGTCGAAGGGTTAGCCTGATCGAAAACAGCCATGGCCGCATGCCACTGCGGCCAGATAAAATGACTCTGCATTCAATTCCATCCTCACTTCGTCATCGTACGGTGACAGCCAAAATAGCGCCCCCTGTCCCCACAAAACGCCATCTTCGTTTTTTAATTGCCAGATCGCTCCGTTATAAATTTTGAAGGATTCGCCTTGTCGGGTAATGCGTATTCCTGAATAGCCGCTAACGATGCCGGAGTTGTAAGTCCATCCAGCATTTGCTGGCGTTCCTGTCGTTCCGAACCGGCCGCACTCAACCGGGAAGGCAGTCGCAGCATCTCTTCCCGCGAGTATTTGAAACATCTCAGCGCACATTCATTAGCGTAAATAAAATGAGGGTCGTCCCCTCCATCGTGCGCCAGCAAACTATAAGAAGCCTTATCATGCAACCACCAGGCACGATCGGCCAGGTTATCCGGACCGGGCAATGGCTTTCCACTCAGCTTTTGATAACACTGCTCAATGCGTCCGATAAGTGCCCTGTCCGGGAAATTATTCATCCTCAACTCTAAAGATATTTCACCCGCGGGTTATGCCCCAGCACCTGTAAAGCATCCACGGGAATATCAATCAACAATGATTTCACTGAAGCACTACCCGCTCTTTCCAGCAAAAGATCGAGATTGCTCAGATCGGCAGCAAGTCGTTCAGCGTCCCAACCACAGGCCTGGGCTATAAGACAGTAGTCAAGCGGTTTAAGAGAGGAATGATAATTTTTTTCCTCAAGATCCGGCAGAACAACCGGCAACCCCTGGGCGACAATGGAAAAACTGGCATTATTCATCAGGAATATCACCAACCCTAATTCACTGGCTTCTCCCAGCGATCCAGAAAATAACCGAAAGCAACCATCACCAGTAAAAAGAAATACTGGCCGCTTTGGCGATGACAGCCTCGCCCCTACGGCTGCACCAAAAGCACCGCCCATTGCCGAGCCGCGATAAAAGGAATAAAAGTGAATATTGTTATTGGGGCGCTGAATTACATATTGCCTGTCTTTGTACGCCAGGCAGACATCATCAAAACCAATGGCACCGGCGGGCCACCAACGATCAAGCCTTTGATAAAGTTCCACCATATCCACATAGCCATGACGGGGAGCCGGGTATTCACGGTGATTGAGGTTATCCGGCGCAGTCGAAGCGGGAATATTGTCAAATGGTTGTTGTTTAGCTGCCATCAGCAGATGACGTAACGACTCATCTAATGGGCCAAAGACATGACGGTATTCCCCCCTGGCCATATGGGCAAAATTATTCTCTATCTGCCCATATCCTTCGGGATGACTCGTAAGATAAAAGGTCTTTGCAGCAGCAAATTTATTCCGGTTGACGGTATATTCATCCGGGCAGGCCCCCAGAACCAGCAACACATCATCTTGCCCAACAGATTGATATAACGCCAATGCTTCATCATTGCCGCCAAAAGAGAGATACCCAAAACCATAAGGATTTTTTCGACAGACGGCGTTGGCTCCATTGATACTCCAGACTGCTGCACACTGTAGAATCTGACAAAACTCCATCGTGAGCTCTGCCGCTCCCGGGTAACGCGCCATCTCTTCTCCAACCAGTATCACCAGACGGCGCCCAACAATGTCACGACGGAATTCGTCGCAAAAATCATCGGGGTTATCCAGAAGAGTGGGAGGCGACGAAACGATGGCCTCAGTTGAAATTGTTACCAGGCTGCTTAGTGCGCTATGCAATAACACCAATACCACTGGTCTGCATTGTTCTAACCGGGACCGGGCAGACAACAATTTCTCAGCCAGCGTAGCCGGAGAGTCAAGCACAAACACAGAATCAGGCAACTCGCTGCGCAGCTGCGCAGCTGCGCCAGGATGTTAATACCATATTCTGAAGTATCCTGTAACGGTGCCTGCCCCGGACTTTCACTCTCAGAGAGAGGAAGGATATAAATTGCCGGAATATCATGAAATTTCGCATCGCTCAGGCCACAACTCAGCAGTTTGCTAGCCGCACCGGTGGTCGCTACTGCCGCAGCTATCCTGCCGCTGCTCAGATAATACCCCAGAGGAATAAAACCCGCACTGTATTCACCTATTGAATAGAAGCCCGGCGCTTTCGTATCAGAATCAGCAACAGACTTAAAGTGCTTAAGAAAATGGATGACGCCTCCTCCGGTAACACCTGCGTAACAGGTAACACCCCATTCACGAAGTGTCTCCTGCAAGAACTGATACCCGGTAGAGGGTCTTTCAGTGACTGAACTCTTCACCTTGTCCTCCATATACAACTCCCAGACACAAATATGTAAGCCTAGCTTATATGTCACAGGTGGTGACGCTCAAAAAACAAGCGATCATCAGACGACGCTGCTCTTATTGTCCGAAAAAATTCGCTAATCGTGAGTTCGGCCCACCGCTACGCTGAAAATTCGGCTAAGGTTTTCATAGGGTTGATCGCCTCTATCCCGGCAGTGGCCCGGGAACATGGAGAATAAGGAGAATAATGCATGGCAAAATCTAATTTGCGCCGTCCCCGTACCCTGTTACTGGCCATCCAACTGGCGCTTGGCGGCGCTTTTATCTCTCTGACGCCTCAGGCCCTTGCCGCAAACGCCGATGAGAGCGAGGCTACACAACAGGCTCCCCAGTCGCCGGATGCGCTACTGGGTCCGTTGTTTACCGCCGTACAGAGCGCGAAACTGTTTCCCGATCAGAAAACCTTCGCCGACGCGGTACCGCGTAGCGATCCGCTGATGATCCTTGCCGACTACCGGATGCAGCGTAATCAGTCAGGCTTCGATCTGCGCCACTTCGTGGAGGTGAACTTCGTGCTGCCGAAAGCGGGCGAAAAATATGTGCCTCCTGCCGACCAGAGCCTGCGCGAACATATCGACGGCCTGTGGCCGGTGCTGACCCGCACCGGGAAAAGCACGGGCGAGTGGGATTCTCTGCTGACGCTGCCCAAACCTTACGTCGTGCCTGGCGGTCGATTCCGCGAAGTCTATTACTGGGACAGCTACTTCACCATGCTGGGGCTGGCCGAAAGCGGTAACTGGGACAAAGTCCAGGATATGGTGGATAACTTCGCTTACGAGATCGATACCTGGGGTCATATTCCCAACGGCAATCGCAGTTACTATCTGAGCCGCTCCCAGCCCCCCTTCTTCGCCATGATGGTGGAGCTGCTGGCCAGCCATGATAATGGGGCGGCGCTAACCAGATACCTGCCTCAGATGAAAAAAGAGTATCAGTACTGGATGGCGGGCAGTGATACCCTGGCGAATGGCGGCGCCAGCGGCAGGGTTGTTAAACTGCGCGACGGCACGCTACTGAACCGCTACTGGGACGATAAGGATACCCCACGTCCCGAATCCTGGCTGGATGACGTCACCACCGCGAAAAGCAACCCGAATCGTAAGGCGGCGCAGATTTATCGCGATCTGAGGGCCGCGGCGGCGTCGGGCTGGGACTTCAGCTCACGCTGGATGGACGATCCCAAAAAGCTGGCTTCTATTCGAACCACCAGCATCGCACCCGTGGATCTTAACGCACTGATGTATCACCTGGAAAAAACCCTGGCGCGCGCCAGTGAGGCGGCTGGTGATAGCGAAGCGGCAAAGCGCTATGCGAACCTTGCCAGTCAGCGCCAGCAGGCTATTGAGAAGCATATGTGGAACAGCAAGAACGGCTGGTATGCGGACTACGATCTGCAGCACCATAGGGTACGCGGCCAGCTTACCGCCGCAGCGCTGTTCCCGCTCTATGTCCAGGCTTCTAATAAAGAGCGGGCCGCGAAGGTGGCCACCGCAGTGCGTAGCCGACTGCTGAAAGAGGGCGGCCTGCTGACCACCGAGGTCAACTCGGGGCAGCAGTGGGATGCGCCTAACGGCTGGGCGCCGCTGCAGTGGGTGGCCGTCGAAGGGTTGAAGCACTATAACCAGAATGAACTGGCTGGCGACATCCGCTGGCGCTTCCTGAGCAATGTGCAGCGCATCTATAACGCGCAACAGAAACTGGTCGAGAAGTATGACGTTACCGGCCAGGGAGCAGGCGGTGGCGGCGGTGAATATCCGCTGCAGGATGGCTTCGGCTGGACCAACGGCGTGACGCTGAAACTGCTGGATCAACTGTGCGCGACCGACAAAGCCTGTGATAACGTGCCGCCCCAGCGTCCGGGGCACGCCACCCCGGATGCGGCAATGAATTCGCAACCGTCGGAAAAAACCGGGGCGCCGCAACCGGCAGAGCAATAATCCCTTTTCCCGGCCCCTCTCCCCGACCAGGAAGAGGGGCCGAGCCGCTATCCCTTTTCCATCATGCCCACAGGCGCATCGCGACGCGATTTCTGCCCCATCGGAATCCGTGCCATGACACCGGCCCCAATGACCAACAAACCGGCCACAAACCACAGCCCGGAACTAAAGCTGCCGGTCATATCATGCAGAATGCCAATCATCAGCGGACTGAGCGCCGAACCAACATTGCCTACTGCATTAATGACGGCAATCGCCACGGCGCGCGCCTGAAAGCTGATGGTGCTGTCCGGCGTGGTCCAGAACAGCACCATGGCAGTAAAGGAGCCAACCGAAGCCATAATAATACCCAGTAGTTGAATCAGGCTGTGGCCGGTGGCCGAAGCGATAAGCCAGCCGGCTGCGGCAAACAGAAACGGCAGTATGGTGTGTATTCGGCGCTCCTGACGACGATCTGAGCTTCGGCTCCACCACAGCATACCGATAATGGTGCACAGCTGGGGAATCGCCGCCAGCAGACCGATCATGATAGTACTGCTGTTCTGGTTAAAGCTCTGGAGAATCTGCGGCGTCCAGATATTAATGGCGCTCAGGGTGTTGGTCAGACAGAAATAGGCCAGGGTGTACATCAGCACCACCGGCGTCAACACTTCACGCCAGGTCGAACGCGTGGTGGGCACTACCTGACTCTGCGCCCGATCCCGGGCCAGCATCGCTTCCAGCACCCCTTTCTCTTCCCGGGTCAGCCAGCGCGCATCGGCCGGTTTATCATCAAGCCAGCGCCAGACCACGACGCCCAACAAGACCGATGGCAGCCCTTCCAGCAAAAACAGCCACTGCCAGCCTTTCAGATTCAGCACGCCATCGAGCGCCAGAATGTAACCGGAAATCGCCGAACCCAGCATCATGGTGACCGGCATGGCAATCATAAACAGCGCGTTAGCCCTGGCCCGATACCAGGCCGGAAACCACCAGGTAAGATAGAGCAAAATCCCCGGCAAGAACCCCGCTTCGGTAATACCGACAATCATTCGCAGCACGTACAGAGAGCCAGGCCCGGTGGCAAACAGCGTACAGGTGGAAGCGATGCCCCACAAAATCATAATGATGGCGATCCAGCGTCGGGCGCCCACGATGCCCAGCATGATATTGCTGGGGATACCGCAAATAACATAGGTCACGTAAAACAGCGTGGCGGCCAGACCGAACATGGTGGCACTCAGCCCCAGATCCTTGCCCATCGTCAGACCGGCAAACCCGATATTGATGCGATCGAGAAAGGAGAAGACGAACAGCACAAACAGAAAGGCGATCAGGCGCCGGAACAGCTTTTTCATCACCCGCTGTTCGAGCGCGTTAAAGCCTGATTGCGGTGAGTTCAGGTCGCTCATAAAGGACTCCCGAAAAGATCAGATGGATAGTCACTGGCAATCGCGGCATCGTACTCCGTGCCTTTCCTCCGCCAGGCCAGCTCATTAATACATTAACGAGATGGTTTTATTATGGCGATTATAATTGTTCAAATATTGTTTCAAAAGGCGTGATGAAATTAACAGAATAGATATATTATTGTAAAAACATGCCTGTGAAGTCACGCTCAGGTCGTTTCAGGAGAGAATACCCCAGGGCCCTGATCAATAATTAATACATTAACAATATGACGATAAAAAAGAAGGTAGTGAAAGTATTACCGACAAACCTTGCGACCAGAAGTGAAAAAAATATACTGGATACAGACTCTTATTCTGTGGAAATCACTATGCATGAATCCCTGACCATTGCCCTGTTACAGGCGCGGGAAACGGCCATGAGCTGGTTTCGTCCGGTGCTAAACCGGCATAACCTGACTGAACAGCAGTGGCGCGTGATCCGTATTCTGGCGGTGCACCGCTCGCTGGACTTTCACCAACTGGCCAGCGAAGCCTGTATTCTGCGCCCCAGCCTGACCGGCATTCTGACCCGCCTGGAGCGCGACGGTCTGGTCTGGCGGATGAAGCCGGTAAGCGATCAGCGTAAGTTATTCGCTTCACTGACGCCGCGCGGCGAAGCGCTGTATCAGGAAGCCAGTCACCAGGTCGAGCAGGGCTATCGGGAAATCGAGCGCCAGTTCGGTCCCGAGAAAATGGCGCAGCTTCAGGGGCTGTTGTACGAATTCAGCGCCCTGCCCCCACCGTCTGATGATGTCTGAAATCGCCCCTTTCCCCAGCCCTTTCATCAATAAAGTTTTTTGGGTTCAGCGTGGAGTGTTCGAAAGCAGAAACAAAAAACCGGCAGAATATGATGATGCGGTGGGCAGTTCCGCTCATTGCCGGGAAACTCCCTCTCCCGTTTCGGGAGAGGGCTGGGGTGAGGGTGACAGGCGGCTACGGCGCCCGGTTTCAGAACAAAAACGGCAGAATATAATGATGCGGTGGGCTGTTCCGCTCATTGCCGGGAAACTCCCTCTCCCGTTTCGGGAGAGGGCCGGGATGAGGGTGACAGGCGGCTACGGCGCCCGCTTTCAGAACAAAAACGGCAGAATATAATGATGCGGTGGCTGTTCCGTTCATTGCCGGGAAACTCCCTCTCCCGTTTCGGGAGCAGGCTGGGGTGAGGGTGACAGGTGGCTCCGGCGCTCGGTTTCAGAACAAAAGCGGCAAAATATGACGATGCGGCGAGTGTTCCGTTCACTTCAGGTTTCTGCTTCTCTGTTAATCCACCACGGGTGAACGGGCCAGGGGGCTCAGTCGCCGCTCCCCTGGCGACCCGGGCTCCCCGGCGGTAAAAAACGCCGCTGACGCGGGCCCTTCGCTTATCACGCCGGGCTTTTCGGAACGGGCAAGAGTCGCCATCCATGGCGACCTTGCCCTGTCGCGACATCCTGTCGCTCCTCCGGCCCTGCGTGAACGCTGCGGCGTTTTTTAAGCCGGGATGTAACCCCCTCATCGCTTCAGTCTGTTTTTTTAAATGATACCGGCTCTGATTAATCCAGGCAGATGATAAAAGGTGGTGACATTCTCCGGCCTGAAAATCGCCGGAGTATTCCCGGTGGCCAGGGTCAGCCCGACAGGACGTCGGGCTGAGGGCGTGCGGCACAGGGAGGTGCCGTCACGCCCGACCCGTCCGGCGGACGGGAATACGCAGGGGCCCGCGACAGCGGCGATTTTCACGCCGGAAAGCCGGGTTGTCAGGGGCGGCATCTGAGCCCCTGGCCCGTTCACCGGTTCCACAACCGGCATATAAAAATACCCTTAAGGTGAACGGAACCTTCACCGGCACGACATATTCCTCCAGAACACGGCATAATCGCCAAAATAGCCCAACCGGCATGACCACGTACTACAACCGCCGCCCCGGCCTGCATCTGAAAGGCCACCTGGCAAAATATGTGATGCAGCGGGCTGTTCCGTTCACTTCAGGCAACAGCTTCACTGTGAATTCACCGGTTCCGCAACCGACAGATAAAAAATCACCTTCAGGTGAACGGAATCTTCTCCTGTGCGACATACTCACCCGGAAGCCAGGGCAGCCGCTAGTAACTTCAGCTTCACAACAATCCGTGATGAACCTTTTTTCTTCTGTTTACCTGCATTTACGTCTTGAAATAAGCAAACGACAACGATAATAATTCGCGTTTAACTTTAAGCGTACGTTTATCGATGACGACGGGAAACAATAATGACGTTAATGAATAGCTACCGCCGCACACTGGCGATCCCCTTCGCGCTACTGGCCTCCGGCCCCGCTTTCGGCGCCGAGGATACCGTAATAGTCAGCGCCATAGCGCCAGATACCGCCACTACGCCCACCGCAGGGTACAACGCCACCACCAGCCGCGGCGCCACCAAAACCGATAAACCGCTCATCGAAACCGGTCAGGCGATTTCAGTCGTAACCCGTCAGCAGATGGAAGACCAGGGCGCCCAGAACGTCAACAGTGCCCTGAACTATACTCCCGGCGTCTTTACCGGCTTTGCCGGCGGCGCCACCCGCTACGATACCGTCGCACTACGCGGCTTCCACGGCGGCGATGTCAACAATACCTTCCTGGACGGTCTGCGCCTGATGAGCGACGGCGGCAGCTATAACGTGCTGCAGGTCGATCCCTGGTTCCTGGAGCGTATCGACGTTATCCGCGGCCCCTCTTCCGCGCTGTACGGGCAAACCATCCCCGGCGGACTGGTGATGATGACCTCGAAACGCCCACAGTTCGCCCGGGAAGGCCACCTGCGCGCCATGGTCGGTAATCACAATACCAACGGTACCGCCTTCGACTATACCGACGCCATTAACCAGAACTGGGCGTGGCGCCTGACCGGGATGACCAAAAATACCGATACCCAGTATCAAAATACCCGCGACGAACGTTACGCCATTGCCCCCTCGGTACTCTGGCAGCCCGATGATGATACTTCGCTGGTGCTGCGCGCTTATCTGGAAAAGGATCCCTCCGGTGGTTTCCACGGTTCGGTACCGGCAGACGGCAGCCTTTATTCGTCAACGGGCCATAAGCTGGGCACTGATTTTTCAGACGTAGAACCGGGTATCGACGCCTTTAAGCGCCACGAGCAGATCTACAGCTATGAATTCGCCCACCGCTTTAGCGACGTCTGGGCATTTCGCTCTAACGGCAGTTACACCCATTCCAACGTGAAGCTGAATCAGGCCTATCAGCTCGGCTGGGCCGATGCGCAGCACAATGAGCTCACCCGCTACTACAGCGGCGAAGACTCCTCGCTGGACGCCTGGGCCATGGATAACCAACTGGAAGCGGACTTCGTCACCGGTAGCGTGGATCACACCCTGGTGCTGGGCGCCGAATACCACCGCTTCCGAAACCGCATTCAGAGTGACAGCGCGTCGGCCACCAACCTGAACCCCTGGACTGGCCAGTCCGGTGGTACTGACCTGTGGCACTACGACGCCAGCGGCGCGCGGATTCCCGGCGTACTGCGTTCGAACATTCGTCGGGTTTACGAGCAGACCGGCGTCTATCTGCAGGATGAGATGGTGTGGAACCGCTGGCATCTGGATCTCTCCGGCCGTTTTGACAGGCTGGAAACCAAAAGCCGCACGGTCACGCCCGAGGATAACAGCCGGGTGGTGGATAACCGTCGCGACGATCGCTTCAGCGGTCGGGCCGCCCTGCTGTATGCCTTCCAGAATGGCGTCTCCCCCTATATTAGCTACAGTTCCGCCGTCACCCCCCAGGTGCTGCCAGACGCCCAGGGCCATCTGCTCAAACCCACCACCAGCCAGCAATATGAGGCGGGCCTGAAGTACCAGCCGCCAGGTAGTCGCGATCTCTACACCCTGGCCGTTTATGATCTGACCCAAAAAGATGTCGGCAACCGCGTGATTCAGGGCAGCTACTACGAGCCGGCAGGAAAAGTGCATTCCCAGGGGATTGAGCTGGAAGCACGCACCGAAATTACCCCGCGCCTTTCCGCCATCGCTGGCTACACCTGGAACAAGGTGCGCTTTAAAGACGCTATCGACGGCAATAACGGCAACACCCCCTACGTCACGCCGGATCGGTTCGCTTCGCTGTGGGGCCATTATCGTGCCGACTACGGCATCAGCTTTGGCGCCGGGGTACGCTACATCGGTAAGCAGTGGGTCGATAACGAGAATACCCGTCGTATTCCATCAGTGACCCTGGTGGATGCCATGGTACGCGCCGACCTTGGGGAGTGGAGCAACAGCCTGCGCGGCGCTTCACTCCAGGTGAATGCCACCAACCTGACCGGCCGCGACTACGTGGCGGGCTGTTATGGCGCCACCAACTGCTACTGGGGCCAGGAGCGCCAGGTGACCGTTACTGCGGGATATGATTTTTAATCGCTAAAAGAACATCGTTTCCGGGGCTTTGATGCAGGTGGGAGATGGTAGTACGGCGGGCCGTTCTGTTCACATCAGGCGGCTGCTGTTCTGTTGATTCACCGCTGGTGAGCAGGGAGAAACTCCCTCTCCCTTCAGGGGGTACGATCCGGGGTGAGGGGTATAGACAGTTCCGGCGCCCGGTTTCAGAACAAAAGCGGCAGAATATGATGATGCGGCGGGTGTTCCGTTCACTTTGCGTGATGGCTTCTCTGTTAATCCACCACGGGTGAACGGGCCTGGGGGGCTCAGTCGCCGCTCCCCTGGCGACCCGGGCTTCCCGGCGGTAAAAAACGCCCTTCGGGGCCCCTTCGCTTATCACTCCGGGCTTTTCGGAACGGGCAAGAGTCGCCATCCCAGGCGACCTTACCCTGTCGCTCCTCCGGCCCTGCGTGAACGCTACGGCGTTTTTTAAGCCGGGTGGCTACACCCTCGTCGCTTCAGTCTGTCTTTTCTAAATGACACCAGCAGCACCTTTCGACCTTTCGGATGAGTTCAGGCAGAAGATTCAGGGCGATGATACTCCGGCCTGAAAATCGCCGCAGCGTTCACGGCCGCCAGGGTCAGCCCGACAGGACGTCGGGCTGAGGGCATACGGCACAGGGAGGTGCCGTTATGCCCGACCCGTCCGGCGGACGGGAAAAGCGGAGGACAAAATTGCCGGGAGCCATTTTGAACAACGCCGCAGGCGTTGCCCCGAAGGGGCCCGGCCCAGGGATGGGCCGGGTTAATCCGCGACAGCGGCGATTTTCACGCCGGAAAGCCAGGTTGTCAGGAGGCGGCGTTTGAGCCTCCTGACACGTTCACCGGTTCCGGAACCGACATAAGATAAATCACCTTAAGGTGAACGGAACCTTCGCCAGCGTGACATATTCCCCCCAGAACACAGCATTGTCGCAGAAATAGCGCAACCGGCATGACTACATACTACAACCACCGCCCCGGCCTGCATCTGAAAGGTCACTGGGAAGAATATGACGATGCGGCGGGCTGTTCCGTTCACTTTGCATCACTGCTTCTCTGTTAATTCACCGGTTCCGCAACCGGCATAAGAGAAATCACCTTAAGGTGAACGGAACCTCCACCAGCGCGACATATTTCTCCGGAATACGGCACTGCGCGAAAATAACCCCAGCAACCCCGCACAAGGCCGTTGGCCAGCGTCATCAGGCGCTCTCCATCGCCGTCTTCACCTTCCACAGATAACGCGGCGCCTGAGATGAGGGATGGTTATCCATTACGTACTGCCAGAATTCCTCTGGCGACATACCGTTAATCTGATCGATAGCCTCCGCCCGGTCTGACGAGAACATCCGCAGTAGCGCCCCGGCGCCGTTGACGTATGAGACGATCAGCGCGTATTCCATAGTCTGCGGATTGTCGATGCCGCGCAGAATACCGTTTTCCAGAATGCTCAGATAGGCCGCGCCAATATCGATATTGCGCGCCGGATCTTTAAGCTCGCTGGTCGACGGCTGACCGCTACGCCCTTCATGGCGATAAACTTCACGACCGGCGGTGGAAGCCTTAATCTGCATTAGCCCCACCGCGTTAGAGCGGCTGACCAGTTGCGGATTACCGCCGGACTCCACGGCGATAATCGCGGTAATCAGACGCGGACTCACCCCCCATGTCTCTGCCGCCTCTTCGGTTATCGGCATCCAGGTCTGGGCACCCTGTACCGGACGGCCCGCTTCCCATCCCCCGTGTTGGACCCGGGATGGCTTACTCGAACAACCCACCAGCAACACACTCAGCACGATAAGCCATCTCAACTTCACTACGCTTCCCCTCTTTTCAATAACGGGTTACAGGTAAAGGCATTGCGGATGACAACCGCAGCGCCTCGCGGCATGATAACCAATACCGCATTTAAATCAGCAAGGAAATTCTCATGGCCACCTTTCACCTCGTCGCTCCATCCGGTTACTGTATGCAGCAGGACGCCGCGGAGCGCGGCGTAGTCCGCTTGCAGGAAGCCGGCCATCAGGTGCTTAACACTGACGTCATCGGGCGGCGCTACCAACGCTTCGCCGGTACCGACGCCCAGCGACTACGGGATCTTAACCAGCTTGCAGAATTATCTGAAAGTACGGCGATTGTGCTGGCGGTACGCGGCGGCTACGGCGTCAGCCGCCTGCTGGAAGCCATCGATTATCCGGCATTAGGGGCCCGCCAGCGCCGCGATCCTCTGATGATTTGCGGCCACAGCGACTTTAGCGCTTTTCAACTGGCGCTGCTGGCCCGTGAAGGAGCCATCACCTTTAGCGGGCCGATGCTGGCAGGTAATTTTGGCGCGCCAGAGCTGGAACCCTTTACCGTAGAGCACTTCTGGAAGGCGCTTACCTCCCCCTGCTTTTCCCTGAAATGGCATAGCGATGCGCCGGCCTGCCAGGCCAGCGGAACCGTATGGGGCGGCAATCTGGCCATGCTGATAAGCCTGGTGGGCACCCCCTGGCTGCCGCAAATTGACGACGGTATTCTGGTGGTGGAGGATATTAACGAACATCCATTTCGGATCGAGCGCATGTTGCTTCAGCTCCACCACGCCGGGGTTCTGAGACACCAGCGAGCTATCATACTGGGCAGCTTCAGCGCCGCTGCCCCGAATGATTATGATAATGGGTACAACCTGGCCCAGGTCTGTACCACGCTGCGCGAACGGACGGGGATCCCCATCGTTGACGGACTGGCCTTCGGCCACGAACCCTGTACCGTTACGCTACCGCTGGGCGCTCATGGCGAGCTGATGCATGACGGAAAGCAGGCAACTCTTCGTCTGAGCGGACACCCCTGCCTGAAATAAGGGCGATTCAGGTCGCTTTTCCGCAGGTCGGTTTTCGGCAATTGCCTGTATTATGGTAACATTTTGTAAAACTCAGCTGGGGGACTCTTTATCTTGGATGCCGGGACCATTTTTAATCTTTTTATCGTCGGCTCGTTGCTGGTCACTTTCAGCATCCTGTTAAGTTCATTTTCTTCCCGTCTTGGGATCCCAATCCTGGTTATCTTTCTGGCCATCGGCATGCTGGCCGGGGTGGACGGCATCGGCGGCATTCCATTCGATAACTATCCATTCGCCTATCTGATTAGTAACCTGGCGCTGGCGGTGATTCTGCTGGACGGTGGTATGCGTACCCAGGCCAGCTCGTTTCGGGTTGCGCTTGGCCCGGCTTTATCGCTGGCGACGCTCGGCGTGGTGGTCACTTCAGGGCTGACCGGTATGGCGGCCGCCTGGCTGTTTCACCTCGACCTGATGGAAGGTCTGTTGATCGGCGCCATCGTCGGTTCAACTGACGCCGCTGCCGTCTTCTCACTACTGGGCGGCAAAGGGCTTAACGAGCGCGTCAGCGCCACGCTTGAGATAGAATCTGGCAGTAACGACCCCATGGCGGTATTTCTGACCGTAACCCTTATCGAAATGATTCAGCAGCACGAAAGCGGCCTGAGCTGGATGTTCTTCGCCCATCTGGTTCAGCAGTTCGGTCTGGGTATTGTGCTCGGTGCGGCTGGCGGCTTTATCCTGCAGCAGGTGATTAACCGCATCTCGCTGCCCCAGGGGCTCTATCCGCTGCTGGCCCTGAGCGGTGGGATTATGATTTTCGCCGTCACCACCGCCCTGAACGGCAGCGGGATCCTGGCGGTTTATCTGTGCGGCTTCCTGCTGGGTAATCGCCCGGTGCGCAACCGCTTCGGTATTCTGCAAACCTTCGACGGTATGGCGTGGATGGCGCAGATCGGCATGTTCCTGGTGCTGGGCCTGCTGGTAACGCCGTCGGATCTGCTGCCGATTGCGATACCGGCGCTACTGCTTTCGCTGTGGATGATCTTTTTCGCCCGTCCGCTATCGGTCTTTCTGGGGCTGCTGCCGTTTCGCGGCTTTAATTTGCGCGAGCGGGTGTTTATCAGTTGGGTTGGACTGCGCGGCGCGGTGCCCATCATCCTGGCAGTGTTCCCGATGATGGCCGGGCTGGAACATTCGCGTCTGTTCTTTAACGTCGCCTTCTTTGTGGTTCTGGTTTCACTGCTGCTTCAGGGCACCACCCTCAGTTGGGCGGCCCGACGCGCCAAAGTGGTGGTGCCGCTGGTGGGTTGGCCGGTATCGCGTATCGGTCTGGATATTCATCCGGAGAAGCCCTGGGAGCAGTTTATCTATCAGTTAAGCGCCGATAAGTGGTGCGTGGGGGCCGCCCTGCGCGACCTGCACATGCCGAAAGATACCCGCATCGCCGCCCTGTTTCGCGGTAAAGGCCTGCTGCACCCCAGCGGCAGCACCCGGTTACGGGAAGGCGATATCCTGTGCGTGATTGGTCGCGAACGCGATCTGCCTGCGCTGGGCAAGTTGTTCAGCCATACCCCTCCGGTATCGCCGGACCTAGACCAGCGCTTCTTCGGCGACTTTATTCTGGAAGCCAGCGCCCGTTTTGGCGACGTGGCGACCATTTACGGCCTGGAGCCGGATAACGCGATGAACACTGAACAAAGTCTGGGTGAATGGGTGATCCAACGGCTGGGTGGCGCCCCCGTGGTCGGCGACCAGGTGGAATATGCCGGTCTGGTCTGGACGGTGGCGGAAAAAGAGGATAATCAGGTGGTGAAGATAGGGGTCAGGGTAGCTCAGGAGGAAGCGGAATAGAGCCGCTCCCTCTTTAGTTACACCGTCACAACAGGTACACGCGGCGCCAGCGCGCACATCAGCTCATAGCCGATAGTCCCGCTGGCTGCCGCAACGTCATCGATACGAATTTGCTCGCCCCACAGCTCCACCGGCGTACCGATACCTGCCTGAGGGCATGGCGTCAAATCCACAGCCAGCATATCCATCGAAACCGTGCCCACCAGCCCGGTGCGCACGCCCCCTACCACCACCGGCGTGCCGTCCGGCGCCACTCGCGGATAGCCGTCGGCATAACCGCAGGCCACAATGCCGATACGCTGCTCGCGGGGCGCGCAGTAGCGACTGCCATAACCTACCCGCTCGCCCGGTTTAAGCGTCTGTACCCCGATGATTTCGCTGCTGAGCGTCATGGCGGGCCGTAACCCGGCGCTGGCGATATCGCTCCAGCAGCCGCTCGGCGAGGCGCCATAAAGCACAATGCCCGGCCGTACCCAGTCATAGTGGGTCTGCGGATGCCACAGCGTTGCCGCCGAGTTAGCCAGCGAGCGCGGCGCCTCCAGGCCTTCTGCAGCCTGACTGATGCGCGCCATCGGCGCGTCAACGCCATCGGGCCGATCGGCATCAGCAAAATGAGCCATCAGGGTCAGCTCGCCGACGTTGTTCAGCTCGCATAGCTGGCGCCAGACCCGGTGTACCTGATCCGGAACAAACCCCAGCCGATTCATCCCGCTGTTAATCTTCAGATAAACATCTAACGGCGCGCTAAGCCGGGCGTCGGCCAGCGCCTTAATCTGCCAGTTACTGTGCAGACTGGTGGTCAGGCGATAGCGGTCGAACAGCGCGAGCTCCTGCGCGCTGAAGAAACCTTCCAGCATCAGAATCGGCCCTTTCCAGCCCCATTCGCGCAGCTGGATGGCGTCTTCCAGATTGAGCATGGCAAAGCCGTCGGCGCCGCTCAGCGCCGGCCAGACCCGCGCTAAACCATGCCCGTAGGCGTCGGCTTTCACCACCGCCCACACCCGGGAATGCGGCGCGGCGTTACGCACCTGACCGAGATTATGGCGCAGTGCAGCCAGATGAATAGAGGCCTGAACAGGACGCGTCATCAGAACCTCCTGTTAGTGCGCGCCGTGCAGGCGCGGTGAGTGCCCGGGGGTAAAACCCGGCAGATAGCGCGCCACCGACAGATCCTCACAGGGGATCGCAGGCGTCCGGCCAGAAATGATATCGCTCAGCATCTGGCCGGAGCCACAGGCCATGGTCCAGCCCAGGGTGCCGTGGCCGGTATTCAGCCACAGGTTTTTCCAGGGGGTTCGGCCGACTACCGGCGTGCCGTCCGGCGTCATGGGGCGCAGACCACTCCAGAAGGTGGCCTGTTCAATATGCCCGCCGCGCGGATAGAGATCGCGCACCACCATTTCCAGCGTCGCACGTCGTGCAGCCTGCAGTTCGGTATTAAAGCCGACGATCTCCGCCATGCCGCCCACCCGAATCCGCTGGTCGAAGCGGGTAATCGCAATCTTGTAGGTTTCGTCGAGAATGGTGGATACCGGCGCCCCGCTTTCATCAGCGACAGGAATCGTCAACGAGTAGCCCTTCAGGGGATAAACCGGGATATCGATAATATCCTTAAGCATGGCCGTAGAGTATGAGCCGAAGGCCATCACGTAGCCGTCCGCCTTGAGTATTTCGCCGCCGCATTTGACGCCGGCGACCTGCTGCCCTTCGGTCAGCAGTTGGTCCACCGGCGTGTTATAGCGAAACTCTACTCCGGCCTGTTCGGCCATACGGGCCAGGCTGCGGGTAAACAACTGGCAGTCGCCGGTTTCATCATTCGGCAAGCGCAGGCCGCCGGCCAGTTTATGGGCGACGGCCGCCAGCGCAGGCTCGGCCCGGGCCAGCTGTCCGGCTTCCAGCAGCTCATAGGGGACGCCCGCCTCTTCCAGTACCGCGATATCACGCGCCGCATTCTCATACTGCTGAGGGCTGCGGAACAGTTGCATCAGCCCTTTCTGGCGCCCTTCGTAAGCAATGCCGGTGCTGGCGCGCAGCGCCTTCAGGCAGTCGCGGCTGTATTCCGCCAGCCGTACCATGCGCTCTTTGTTTTCCGCATAGTGGCGAGCGTCGCAGTTACGTAGCATCTGCCACATCCACTTGAGCTGGAAAGAGGTGCCGTCCGGGCGAATGGCCAGCGGCGCATGACGCTGGAACATCCATTTAATCGCCTTTAGCGGAATGCCCGGCGCGGCCCATGGCGCCGCATACCCAGGCGAGATCTGCCCGGCATTACCGGCGCTGGTCTCCTCGGCCGGTCCGGATTCCCGATCGACAACCGTGACTTCGTGTCCCGCCTGGCGTAAATACCAGGCGCTGGCGACGCCCACTACCCCACTTCCCAGCACAATGACTCGCATAGCCTGCCCCATTCTGAGTAAAAGAATAATATTCTGGATACAAATTGATAACTCAGATGAAAATGTTATTCAACATATGGCTTTATTATGGTGACATAATTCACACTGTGACTGGCGTAGCGGTGAATCAGGAATTCAGAATCTCATGCTTCCCCAACATTTTTGCCAGATAAAAACACCGCAAAATGACAATAAAAAAGAATAAAAATTACAATAACCGTCCGTAAAAAAAATTCCGCCGCACGCCCGAAATGCTGCCCCTGTTCTATGCTTGATTTTGAGGTTCTCCATTTAGATGAGAGCCGCTAACAATGAGGGGGCGCTGATGGCAACTGTTGCAGATTCCACGATCAAGGACACCAAACATCTAAGCGACGGCCCCGACTGGACGTTCGGGCTGCTGGAGAGTTACCTGGCCGAGATCGATCGGGTAGCCAAATACTACCGGCTGGAAACTTACCCGCATCAGATCGAGGTCATCACCTCTGAACAGATGATGGATGCCTACTCCAGCATCGGGATGCCGATCAACTACACCCACTGGTCATTCGGCAAAAAATTCATTGAAACCGAGCAGCGTTATAAGCACGGCCAGCAGGGGCTTGCTTACGAAATCGTGATTAACTCCAACCCTTGCATCGCCTACCTGATGGAGGAAAACACCATTACCATGCAGGCGCTGGTGATGGCTCATGCCTGCTACGGCCATAACTCCTTCTTTAAAAATAACTACCTGTTCCGCAGTTGGACCGATGCCAGCTCGATTGTCGACTATCTGATCTTCGCCCGTAACTACATTAGCGAATGCGAAGAGCGCTATGGCGTGGATGAGGTAGAAAAGCTGCTCGATTCCTGCCACGCCCTGATGAACTACGGGGTGGATCGCTATAAGCGTCCGTCGAAAATCTCGTTGCAGGAAGAGAAGGCGCGTCAGAAAAGCCGCGAGGAGTACCTGCAAAGCCAGGTTAATATGCTGTGGCGCACTCTGCCGCGCCATGAAGAGGAGAAAGCCGTCGAGGCCAGTCACCGTTTTCCATCCGAACCGCAGGAAAACCTGCTGTACTTTATGGAGAAGAATGCGCCGCTGCTGGAGCCCTGGCAACGCGAGATCCTGCGCATCGTGCGTAAGGTCAGCCAGTATTTCTACCCGCAGAAACAGACCCAGGTAATGAACGAAGGCTGGGCCACCTTCTGGCACTACACTATCCTCAACCACCTGTATGACGAAGGCAAAGTCAGCGACCGCTTTATGCTGGAGTTCCTGCATAACCACACCAATGTGGTCTATCAGCCGCCCTATAACAGCCCCTGGTATAACGGTATTAACCCCTATGCGCTGGGCTTCGCTATGTACCAGGATATCAAGCGTATCTGTCAGTCGCCCACCGAGGAGGACAGCTACTGGTTCCCGGAAATGGCCGGTAAGGACTGGCTCGATACCCTGCACTTCGCCATGCGCGACTTTAAGGACGAAAGTTTTATCAGTCAGTTCCTGTCACCGAAGCTGATGCGCGATTTCCGGCTGTTTGCGGTGGAAGACGACGATCGCAAAAACTATCTGGAAATTTCGGCGATTCACAACGAAGAAGGCTATCAGGAGCTGCGTTCGCGCCTGTCGAGCCAGTACAACCTGAGCAATCTGGAGCCCAATATTCAGGTCTGGAATGTCGATCTGCGCGGCGACCGTTCGCTAACGCTGCGTTATATCCCCCACAATCGGGTGCCGCTGGACAAGGGCCGTCGCGAGGTGCTAAAGCACGTACATCGACTGTGGGGCTTTGATGTTCTGCTGGAACAGCAGAACGATGACGGCAGCGTGGAGCTGCTGGAGCGTTGCCCGCCCCGGGTGAATAATACGCTGTAGCGAAAAAAATGCCGGTAAGCGTAACGGCTTACCGGCTCTTATTATTCAGTGGTTAGCGCGATTAGTGGCCATGCATCGCCAGATCGCCCGGCAGATTTTTCTGCATCCGGTGCCAGATATCCCCGCTTTCCCGACCATAGTTACGCACCACATCATACACCTGCTCGTGAAGCGAGTCGCGGCACAGGGTCGCCAGCTTGTGGTAGAAGCCCAACGCCAGAGCGCGCGCTTCCGGGCTAGAGAAATAGTGGCGGCCGATGCGGGTGTACAGCCCCTTCATTCCGTTGATAATCAGACCATAAATCGGATTTCCGGAAGCAAAGGCCAGACCACGGAAAATGCTGTAGTCCAGTTCAGCGAAGGCATCAGCGTGATCCTCTACTGACTGAGCGCTGGCCAGCACCTTCTGTGACTCATCCGGATGATTACGCAGCGCAGTGCGAATAAAGATGGTGGCGATATTGGTTCTGACCGACAGCAGATTATCAATGAGCTGCGGAACGCTTTCATGATCGAGACGCGCCAGCGTTTCGAGGATATTGAGTCCGGAGGTTTCCCAGAAGTTATTCACCCGGGTTGGTTTGCCGTGCTGAATAGTCAACCAACCATCGCGCGCCAGACGCTGAAGCACTTCGCGCAGAGTGGTTCGGGTCACGCCAATCAGTTCAGAAAGCTCACGCTCGGCAGGCAGAATTGACCCCGGTGGGAAGCGATTTTTCCAGATGCTCTCAATAATATACTCTTCCGCGAAACCCGCTGGGCTCTGCGCCTTAATCACCATAGTGAAATTTCCATTAACCCGGATTAATCATTGGAACTCATCATACCAGATGCGCCGCCAGGCAGATAGCACGCGCAGATAACAAAATAGCGTGTCTCAGCTCACTTTTTAGACACTTCATCCATATTCTGGATCCGGTTGGGGAAAGCCGCGCCTTGTCAGCCCCGGGCTCGAAGAGTAATCTGGGTAGTTCCCGTAATGTATTTCAGAATAAAATAACGGAAAATCTCAATCCATGAAGGAAATATCTACTGGCCGCGCTATTTATCGCAACTTTCTGGGACAGTCTCCGGACTGGTATAAGCTGGCAATACTCTGCTTTCTGATCGTCAATCCGCTGGTGTTCTTTTTTGTCAGTCCCTTTGCGGCCGGCTGGCTTCTGGTTGCGGAATTTATCTTTACGCTCGCCATGGCGCTGAAATGCTATCCGCTGTTGCCCGGCGGCCTGTTGGCCATTGAAGCAGTCGCTATCGGCATGACCAGCGCCCAACATGTGCGCGACGAAGTCGCCAGTAATCTTGAGGTGATTCTGCTGCTAATCTTTATGGTGGCGGGCATCTGGTTCATGAAGCAGCTGCTGTTGCTGATTTTTACCCGACTGCTGCTGGGCATTCGCTCCAAGATACTGCTTTCCCTTTCTTTCTGCCTGGCGGCGGCCTTCCTTTCCGCCTTCCTGGACGCCCTGACGGTGGTGGCGGTGATCATCAGCGTCGCCGTCGGATTCTACGGCATCTATCACCGGGTGGCCTCCAGCCGCGACGATGATGGCGATATCTCGAACGACAACGATATTTTCCAGGATCATAAGGCCACGCTGGAGCAGTTCCGCAGCTTTCTGCGCAGCCTGATGATGCATGCCGCCGTGGGTACCGCGCTGGGCGGCGTGATGACCATGGTCGGCGAACCGCAGAACCTGATTATCGCCCGGGCCGCCAACTGGCATTTCGGCGACTTTCTGCTGCGTATGGCGCCGATCACCGTTCCGGTACTGATTTGCGGCCTGGTGACCTGTATGCTGCTGGAACGCCTGAAGGTGCCGGGTTATGGCGAACCGCTGCCGGAAAGCGTACGCGCCGTGCTTAAAGAGTTCGCGCAAAAAGAGGCCCGCCAGCGTAACCGCCAGGAGCAGGTACGTCTGGTGGTGCAGGGGCTAATCGGTCTCTGGCTGATTATCGCGCTGGCGCTGCATATGGCCGAGGTGGGACTGATTGGTCTTTCGGTGATTATTCTGGCCACTTCGCTGTGCGGCGTGACCGATGAACATGTGATTGGGCGCGCCTTTACCGAAGCCCTGCCCTTCACCGCGCTGCTGACGGTTTTCTTTTCTATTGTGGCGGTCATTATCGATCAGCAGCTATTCCAGCCGATTATCGAGTTCGTACTCCAGGCGTCACCGCATGCCCAACTGTCGCTGTTCTACATCTTCAATGGCCTGCTGTCATCAATCTCCGATAACGTATTCGTCGGCACCGTCTATATCAATGAAGCGCGTAGCGCCATGCTTCATAACGTGATTGACTCACGCCAGTTCGAACTGCTGGCGGTGGCGATTAATACCGGTACCAATCTGCCGTCGGTGGCAACGCCCAACGGTCAGGCGGCGTTCCTGTTCATGCTTACTTCGGCCCTGGCGCCGTTGATTAGGCTCTCTTACGGCCGTATGGTGCTGATGGCATTGCCCTATACCCTGGTGCTAACGCTGGTGGGGCTGGTCGGCGTGGAGTTTTTCCTGATGCCCGCCACCGACTGGATGCTGGCTCACGGCTGGATCAGTACGCCGCCACTGAATCCGTAATCATCCGGCGGCGCAGAGCATGCACCGCCGGGCTCATAAATGTATTATTTTTTTTCCGTCTGATGGCGCTGGTCACGAATTGGTTTACACTGCGCCAACGAATTTAGCAGGGAATGTGATTTATGTTGCGATATCTCAACCAATGCTCACGCGGCCGGGGCGCATGGCTGTTAATGGCGCTGACGGCCTTTGCGCTGGAACTGGTAGCGCTCTGGTTCCAGCATGTTATGAAGCTGCAGCCCTGCGTGCTGTGTATTTATGAGCGTTGCGCGCTGTTTGGCGTAATGGGCGCAGGGCTGTTGGGCGCTATCGCGCCGAAAACGCCGCTGCGCTTTGCCGCACTGGCGGTCTGGATCTACAGCGCATGGCGCGGGATCGAACTGGCCTGGCAGCACACGATGATGCAGTTGCACCCTTCGCCTTTCCAGGTGTGCGATTTCGCAGCCCGCTTTCCCGCCTGGCTGCCGCTGGATAAATGGCTGCCGCAGGTCTTTGTCGCCACCGGAGATTGTTCGGTGCGTCAGTGGGAGTTCCTGTCACTGGAAATGCCGCAGTGGCTGGTTGGCATCTTCGCCGCATACCTGATAGCGGCGCTGCTGGTGGTGATTGCGCAATTTGTCAAACCGCAGCGACGCGGCATTTTCAAAAACTAACGCCATAAAAAAACCCTCCGAAAGGAGGGTTTTTTACATCAGTGAATTACTGAGGAATACGCAGCGTCTGGCCCGGATAGATTTTATTCGGATCGCTCAGCATCGGCTTATTCGCTTCAAAGATTTTATTGTACTGGTTGGCATCGCCATACACTTCCTTCGCGATAGCGCTCAGGGTATCCCCTTTCTTCACAGTATAAGACTTGCTGGCCGCAGCGCTGTCGCCGGGTGCCACGCTGACCTGGTCTTCCACGTCGCCCACGCCTTCAACGTTACCGGCGGCGACCAGAATCTTCTCTTTCTGCTCCTGGGTCAAACCGTCGCCTTTGACGATTACCTTGTCACCTTCGACTTTAACTTCTACCTTGTCAGCACCGGCCAGACCCGTTTTTTCCAGATGCTTTTTGATAAGGCTGCCGCGATCGTCTTCATGACCAGTCACCTTATCCCAAAGCTTTTCACCCGCTTCTTTTACAAAATTAAACAGTCCCATTTTTTTACTCCTGTTATTTGGCGGGCACATGCCCATCCTCGATGCTAAGAAGTCTGGCAAAAAATGGCGAAAAGTAAAGGCGAAAATAAGAATTGTTCCATCAAATCATTATGTTAATAAGAGAAATGCGCAGAAAATAAGAATATTTCTGTATAAATACTTAGCAATAAATAAGTCTCTCAAAGGGCAACGGATTATTGTTCTCGTGAATACAGCGATCGAACCCCATACTTCCTCTATACCAGGATGAAATATGAAAAGGGAACCTGGGGAAAATAGCGGATCTGACGGTGATAGCCGGCAGGCGTTTACGCTGCAAATACCCCTTGTCGATAACTATGCCGTCGTTCGTGATAGCCGTCCTGCGCCTGCCACCACGCATGACGCGTTCGTAACCCCATTGAACGCACTCCCTCCCGGCCGCCAAAATAGCGACGTGACCCAGCTTATTCCGGTCGAGCTCTGGTCCACCAGTTAGGATGGTTAATGATATGATCTTCCCAGTCGTTTACTTCGGATTCCGGCACCGCGATATGGCGCACCGAGATACGCTGAGCGTGCATCGCCTCTCTGGATCCACAGCGCAGAGGATGCCAGGAGGGCAGACGCTTGCCTTCAGCCAATAACCGGTAAGCGCAGGTCGCCGGCAGCCATTCAAAAGTCGGCAGGTTTTCCCTGGTCAGCTTGATGCAGTCCGGTTCATATTCAAAGCGCCGCGTATAGTTGCGGCACTGGCAGGTTTTAATATTGAGCTGGCGACAGGCCGCATTGGTAAAATAGATTTCGTCAGTCACTTCATCCTGCAGCTTGTGCAGACAGCACTGCCCGCAGCCATCACAGAGGGACTCCCACTCCTCATCGCTCATTTGTTCCAGCGTTTTGCGCTGCCAGAAAGGCGTTTCGGTCATTAGCGTGGTCCTGGTTGTCGGAAAATAAGCTGCACGTTATAAAGGGCATGGCGGCCGTCGTCAAGCAAACCGCCATTAATCCAGTATAGCCGCTTACCCCAGCAGTCCCTTAGCCCGGGCCAGCAGAAAAGCGGTGACAGAGGTCGCGTCACTGACCTTCCCTTCAAGAATCAGCGTCATAAAGTCGCTGATTTTCATTTTACGGGAAGTCAGCCCCAGCTCTTCCGCATCCAGCTGCGGGCGGTCATGAGTCAGCCCCGTCGCCAGATAAATATGATACCCCTGACTGGAATAGCCCTGCGCCAGCTTCTGATAACCCACATAGACCATGTTGTTGGCCTGAAGCCCGGTTTCCTCGCGCAGCTCACCTGCCGCTAACGTCAGCGAATCGATATCGGGCGCGCTTTCCCATGAGCCCTGTGGCAGTTCCAGGGTTCGCTGCTCCAGGGGATAGCGATACTGTTCCACCACATAGATAAATTCCCCTTCTACCGGCAGGATCACCACAAAATCCGGTTTGACGACTACCGAATAAAGCCCTTCGTTGCCGTCGGCCCTGAGAATGCGATCCTCCTTAATCGTCATCCATTTATTACGGTAGATCTCGGTGGATGAAAGCGTCTGAATTTCTGTTTCCGGCACTCGTCCTCCTCGCGTTTACAGCACCCGGGTTTCCAGGGTGCGATTATCAAAGCCTATCACCAGCTCGTCACCGCTGTGCAGCGGCCCCACCCCCTCTGGCGTTCCCGTCAACACCACATCGCCAGCGCGCAGGGTAAAGAAACGGCTGATATAGGCGATTAACGGCAGAATAGGATGAATCATATCAGCGGTGGTTCCCTGCTGGCGCACCTCACCGTTCACGGTGAGTGAAAGCGGCGTGTTCTGCGGGCAGCCATGAAATTCTGCGGCCGGAATAAAACCGGAAATCGGGCAGGCATTATCGAAGCCCTTGGCTTTTTCCCATGGTCGCCCGGCCTTTTTCAATTTACCCTGTAGTTCACGCAGCGTCAGATCGAGCGCCACGCCGTATCCGGCAATGGCCTGGCGCACGTGTTCTTCTGTAGCCTGTTTCAGGGTTGAGCCAATCAGCACCGCCAGCTCCACTTCATGGTGCACCTCGCCCAGTCCCTGGGGCAGCGCCAGCGGCTGGCCCAGATCGCAAAGCGAGGTTTCTGGTTTTATAAATAACACGGGTTCTTCCGGCGTCGCGCTCCCCATCTCACGGATATGCAGGGCATAATTGCTGCCGACGCAAACCACCTTGTTAACCGGATAATCCAGCAGCGCCCCCTGCCAGTTGTGATGTCGGTACATAGTTTTCCCCTTCAGACTGTCGCGGTGATTGTTATCTATTCACTATCTACGGGGGGCGGGCAAACTGTCAATCACTGGAATTACGATAAAAAAGCGCGCCTGGAAACGGCGCGCTGGAGCAAAAGCGAATCGGAAAAAATATCTGTTTTCCCCTGATGTTATTTTCCCTGGTTAGTTTCCAGATGAATCTTAAGCAAACTTTCCGGCGGAGGAGGAAGCTGTAAATAATATCCCTGCTCGCTGAGGGCCTGTTTTACTTTTTCTATTTCCGCATTAGCTAATTTTTTCGAGCCATCCAGCGGCAATAGCATGGAAAACACGGGGACGCCGAACCCCTGCATCAGATCCTGCGGTACGCGGGAAAAATCGTCTTTTTTTTCGACATAAAGATAGGTCTGATCGCGTTTTGAACTTCGATAGATCGCACAAAGCATAATTTTACTCTGATTTCACCGGTTGGTTACTTGCCTGAATATAACGCTGACTATAACATGCCTGCTGTACATCGGAATATCGTCCGCAATCGTGGATTCTAAAAACTGAATTGAGTAAGGCCAGGATGTCAAACACACCCATCGAGCTAAAAGGCAGCAGTTTCACCCTCTCTGTGGTTCATTTGCATGACGCTCAACCCGGTGTGATTCTTGATGCGCTGCGGGAGAAGGTCGCCCAGGCGCCTGCATTTCTGAAACATGCCCCCATTGTGCTCAATGTGACCGACCTTGCTGGCGATACCGAATGGGAACCCATCCAGCAGGCGGTTGTGGACAGTGGCCTGCGCGTAGTAGGCGTGAGTGGCTGTAAAGACCCCGCGCTGCGCGAACGCATCGAACGTGCAGGCCTGCCACTGATGACCGAGGGTAAAGAGAAGCCGCGCGCGACCGATCCCTCCCCCGCCCCGGCGCAGCCAGTTGCAACATCCGTCACAAAAACGCGCATTATCGATACGCCGGTACGTTCCGGTCAGCGGATTTATGCGCCAAACTGTGATCTGGTAGTAACCAGTCACGTCAGCGCAGGCGCCGAGCTTATCGCTGATGGCAATATCCACATTTATGGAACCATGCGTGGCCGTGCGCTGGCAGGCGCCAGCGGCGATCGCGATGCGCAGATATTCAGCATTAGCCTTACGGCGGAGCTGGTATCCATTGCCGGGGTCTACTGGCTTAGTGAGCAGATCCCGACTGAATTTTTAGGTCAGGCGGCCCGACTTCGGCTGGCAGGCGGCGCCCTGACCGTTCAACCTTTTAATTGATAAGCCCTTTTAACAAGGAATTTCTTATGGCACGCATTATTGTAGTTACATCAGGTAAAGGGGGCGTTGGAAAAACCACCTCCAGCGCGGCCATCGCTACAGGTCTGGCACAGAAGGGAAAGAAAACCGTCGTTATTGACTTCGATATCGGCCTGCGTAACCTCGACCTGATCATGGGGTGTGAACGCCGTGTCGTATACGATTTCGTTAACGTTATCCAGGGCGATGCCACGCTTAACCAGGCGCTTATCAAAGATAAGCGTACCGAAAATCTCTATATTCTCCCGGCGTCGCAGACGCGCGATAAAGACGCACTGACCCGCGAAGGCGTGGAAAAGGTGCTCGATGAACTGAAAAAGATGGAATTTGATTTCATCGTCTGCGACTCCCCTGCCGGTATCGAAACCGGCGCGTTGATGGCGCTCTACTTCGCGGATGAAGCCATCATCACCACCAACCCGGAAGTCTCCTCTGTGCGTGACTCTGACCGCATCCTGGGGATTCTGTCATCCAAATCACGCCGCGCAGAAAACGGCGAAGACCCGATTAAAGAGCACCTGATGCTGACCCGCTATAATCCCGGTCGCGTCAATCGGGGCGATATGCTGAGCATGGAAGACGTGCTGGAAATTCTGCGCATTCCACTGCTGGGCGTGATTCCGGAAGACCAGTCGGTGCTGCGATCCTCCAACCAGGGGGAACCGGTTATTCTTGATGCTACGGCAGATGCGGGCAAGGCCTATGCCGATGCCGTGGATCGTCTGCTGGGAGAAGAACGTCCTTTCCGCTTCATAGAAGAAGAGAAGAAAGGTTTCCTGAAACGCCTGTTCGGAGGATAAGTCATGGCATTACTTGACTTTTTTCTGTCCCGAAAAAAGAATACCGCCAACATCGCCAAAGAACGTTTACAGATTATTGTTGCAGAGCGCCGTCGCGGCGATACAGAGCCTCATTACCTGCCGCAGCTTAAGCGGGATATCCTGGAGGTGATTTGCAAATATGTGCAGATCGATCCGGAAATGGTATCGGTACAGCTGGAGCAGAAAGGCGAGGATATTTCCATTCTGGAGCTCAACGTTACGCTTCCGGAAATGGAGGAATCAAAGTCCTGAGGTAAAAATATCTCCTGCGATGCCCGGGCAGCCAGGAGGTATTTTTGTTTAACCCCGACTTGCCATGGCTATCGGTAGCCTTGCCCCCTGCCGCTATCCCTGCCAACGCTTTTGCTATTCAGCCCTGCGGCAGCGCCGCCAGGGCCGATTTTGCGAGTTAACGGCTGGCAAGCAGCGCCTGAAGCTGGTCACCGAACAACTGGCCACGCCAGCCGCTGGTCAGCTCCGGCGCCAGGGTCGCTGGTTTCAATCCCCAGTGCGCATTCAATAGCTGGTTAATCTGGCGGCGCGAAGCCAGCAGCTCCGGAGTCAGCCCGTTGTCTTCCGCCACTTTCTGCACCAGCGCTTTAATCTCTTTGAAAATGCCGCGATAGCCCGGCATATCGATAAGATTGGCCAACGGTGCCGGCAGCGCCTCTTCGGGCAACGCCTTCGCCTCTTCCACCAGCCGAATCAGCGTTTTGCCGTGAAAGCGGATTTCGCTGCCGGATAGCCCCAGGCTGTCCAGCTCGCCGAGCGTACCCGGCATATGGCGCGCCACCTGCCACAAATGCTCTTCGCGCACTACGAAATTGACCGCCATATCCCGCTCCCGGGCCTTGCGCAGGCGCCAGGATGCCAGCAGGCGCAGGCAGCCCAGTTGACGGGTGCGCAGTTGCCAGGCGTTACCGATATCACGCCAGGCGTCGTCTGGCTCCTGCTGTTCGCGGCGCCTGGCCGCCATCAGACGGCACTCGTCTTGCACCGCAGCCAGCCAGCCGGTCTGGTCAATCTCATCCATCAGACGACGGGCGATCGGCAACAGATACCAGACGTCCGCCGCCGCGTAGTCAAGTTGACGCTCCGTTAGCGGACGCGCCAGCCAGTCGGTGCGCGATTCACTTTTATCCAGCGCCACGCCGCTGTATTTTTCTACCATGGTCGCGAAACCGCAAGAGAGCGGATGGCCCAGAAACGCCGCCAGCACCTGAGTGTCTATCATCGGTGTCGGCATCACGCCGAACGCATGCCAGAACACTTCCAGATCCTCGCTCCCCGCGTGCAGAAACTTGGTGACGCTTTCATCCTGCAGCAGCGCTTTCATTGGCGCCCAGTCGCTGATAGTCAGAGGATCGATAAGCGACGTCTGCTCGCCATCGAATAGCTGAATCAGCCCCAGGCGAGGCCAGTAGGTACGGGTGCGGACGAATTCGGTATCCAGCGCCGCCATAGGTACAAGGCGCGCCCGCTGGCACACCTGTGCCAGTTGCGCATCCTGAGTAATTATCTGGTAATTCAAATTTTGTTCTCTTCCGGTTTGCGTCCAAAAAAAACGCCGGCTGACCGGCGTTCGGACGACTGACCTGTGTATCTAGTCGCTATTGTTACTTGTATTGCGCTCTGCGTCACGCAGTTCGCGCCGTAAAATTTTGCCGACGTTGGATTTCGGCAGCTCATGACGAAACTCCACCAGCTTCGGTACCTTATAACCGGTCAGGTTACGGCGGCAAAAAGCGATCAGGACATCTTCCGTCAGGTCATCGCTTTTACGCACCACGAACAGTTTCACCGCTTCACCGCTGGTTTCGGAAGGCACCCCCACGGCAGCCACTTCCTGGACGGCCTCGTGCTGCATCACAACATCTTCGATCTCATTCGGATAAACGTTAAAGCCTGAAACCAGAATCATATCTTTTTTACGATCGACGATGCGCAGGAACCCCTCTTCATCCATCACGGCAATATCGCCGGTGTACAGCCAGCCATCGCGCAGGATATCGGCACTGGCTTCGGGCTGCCCCCAGTAACCAACCATCACCTGAGGGCCGCGAACGCACAGTTCGCCCGGCTCCCCGGGCGCTACCTCGTTATCTTCTTCGTCCACCAGCTTAACCTCGGTGGAGGGGATCGGCAGCCCGATACTGCCGCTGTGGTAAGTGATATCGTGCGGATTGACGCTTACCAGCGGCGAACACTCCGTCAGACCATAGCCTTCCAGCAGATAGCGCCCGGTAAGTTTTTCCCAGCGCTCCGCCACCACGTGCTGAACCGGCATACCCCCTCCGGCAGAAAGGTGCAGGTTCGAGAAGTCCAGCTTGCAAAATTCGCGGTTATTCAGCAGCGCATTAAACAGCGTATTCACCCCGGTAATGGCGGTAAAACGAAACTTCGCCATCTCCTTCACCATACCGGGAATATCGCGGGGATTAGCGATCAGCAGATTCTGACCACCCAGATCGATAAACAGCAGGCAGTTCATGGTCAGGGCGAAGATGTGGTACAGCGGCAGCGCCGTCACCACTCGTTCAGTATTGCTCATCAACAGCGAGCCGTAGGTCGCCTTAACCTGTTCCAGGTTAGCCAGCATATTGCGATGGCTCAGCATCGCCCCTTTCGCCACGCCGGTGGTACCGCCGGTATACTGAAGAAACGCTAAATCGTCGCCGTTCAGCTCTGGCTTCACGTACTGCATGCGGTATCCGCGCTGAAGCGCACTGCGAAAAGAGATAGCGTCGGGAAGATGGTATTTGGGCACCAGCCGTTTAATGTACTTCACCACAAAGTTGACCAGTGTGCCTCTGGCGGTGGAAAGCTGATCGCCCATACGGGTCAGAATCACGTGGCGAACTGGCGTTCGGGCCACCACTTTTTCCAGGGTGTGCGCGAAGTTAGAAACGATGACAATGGCGCTGGCGCCACTGTCGTTAAGCTGGTGCTCCAGCTCACGCGGCGTGTAGAGTGGATTGACATTAACCACCACCATACCGGCGCGCAAAATGCCGAACAGCGCCACCGGATACTGCAGCAGGTTGGGCATCATCAGCGCCACCCGATCCCCTTTCTTCAGCCCCAGCCCCTGCTGGAGCCACGCAGCAAAGGCACGGCTGCGCTCTTCCAGCTTGCGGAAGGTCATCACCTCCCCCATGTTTACGAAAGCGGGACGATCCGCATATTTGGTAGTGGCGTGTTCAAATAATTCCACCAGCGACAGATAGCGATCGGGGTTAATATCCGCCGGAACGTCCGCCGGATAGCGCTTAAGCCAGACCTTGTTCAAGGATTCACCTCTGAATTTATTATTCGCAGTCATCGCAACCCGATCTCACAACGCTTCGTTAACATAATATTAACTCAGCGTACCAGTTTATTTATTAGCCGGATTAAAGGTTGCGAAGCTCATCACTAAATTTTTTCATCCGTCCTGGATATAAAGAAACAGCGGCCAGGCCGCTGTTAAATATTTCGAAAAATCAAAAGATTATTCAGTCACGACGCTTTGAACCTGAGCTGGCATGGGGCTGTACCAGCCTCCCCATGGCCCATAGCGCCAGGGGCCTGGCCCCCACATCCAGGGATCGATCGGCTGCGGCGGCATTACCACCTGCTGAGTAACGCGCCAGCGTTTGAAGCCGTTAACCTGCATGGTCAGATAGCTGTAGGGCGTCTTACCGATCGTTCCCTTTTCGGTACCCGTAATCGGCCCCACCACGGTCACCAGCCGATTGCGGAAATCTACCGGATCGAGGAATTGATTAACGTCGGCATAAATGCGTCCGATCGAAGCCGCGCCCAGAACCGGCGCCGCGCTGGCGTCCAGCGGAACCGTGGCTATCTCCAGTCGGGTACTGCTCTGCAGATTCTTCACATCCACCACCCGGCCGCCGAAGCGCGCCTCCTGGCCGACGTAAAGCTGCGGCGCATTCATCACCCTGATAAGATCCTGCTGAGGCATGGGACTGGTGCCGCGAATAGCTTCCGGCACGCTAACGCATCCGCTCAGCGTCAACGCCAGCAACGGCGCCACTAACCAACGTCCTGTAGAGAATCGACCCGCCATAATAGACTCCTTTCCGCGACCGCAACGCGCGCGGTAGATAACGATAACCCGTAGGGTTAACCCCTACCGGGCAGTTTTTTCCAGGCCACTTCGTTTCGTAAGTAGACCGGCTCGGCCTGCTCGACCGGCACCGTTTTTCCCTTGCTGATACACAAATGCGCGAGCGGCAGCATGTCGCGCGCTTCCGGCAGCGTCACCTCGCCATCCTTCAGCGTCAACTGGCTGTCGGCCCCCAAGTCCGGCCAGGCCTGCCAGCCGGTACCGACGGTAGCCCATTCGCCATCGAGCTGTGCCATACGTTCGCTGACGGCTTCGGGCTTAAGCACTGCTTCACTCTCTTCGCCGTGCCAGACGCCCTGCTCGTCGCGCTGGTACTCCGCCCAGTATACCTCCCCCATACGGGCGTCGATGGCCGCCAGAACCCGGGTCGCCCCGGTACGTCGCCAGGCGCCTTCTGCCATAGTGGCCAGCGTCGAAACGCCCGCCATCGGCAGTTCCGCTCCCAGCGCCAGCCCCTGAGCAATACCGATACCGATACGCACGCCGGTAAAACTGCCAGGGCCGCGCCCGAAAGCCAGCGCATCTAATTCAGACAAAGAAATGCCGCCCTGGTTCAGGATATCGCGCACCATAGGTAAAATGCGTTGGGTGTGCTCTCGTGGGCAAAGTTCGAAGTGGTTCAGCACCTGGCCGTCCAGCCAGAGCGCAACGGAACAGGCTTCGGTGGCAGTATCAATGGCGAGGATTCGCATGGTTCAGTCAACCCCGATGGATAAAAACGGCGCGCATCATACCACAGCCTGGCGCGAATTACTGCGCCGGACTGTCTGTCAGAAAATCGACTGCCCGCGTTATATCCCGGGTGCGCGGCGCCGGCGGCAGGCTGTTCAGGAATATTTCGCCGTAGGGGCGCATCACCAGGCGGCTGTCGCAAATCACCAGTACTCCGCGATCGTCAACGTCGCGAATAAGACGCCCGACTCCCTGCTTCAGGGCAATGACCGCTTCCGGTAATTGCACTTCGTTAAAGGGATCGGCCCCGCGCAGACGACAGTCTTCCATACGCGCCTTCAACAGCGGGTCGTCCGGCGCGGTAAACGGCAGCTTATCGATGATGACCAGCGACAGCGCGTCACCGCGCACGTCCACTCCCTCCCAGAAACTGCTGGTCGCCACCAGCAGGGCGTTACCCGCTTCGATAAACTGACGCAGCAACTGCCCCTTGCCGGTTTCGCCCTGGAGCAACACCGGCAGGGTCATGGTGGCGCGAAACTCCGCGGCCAGGGAGCGCATCATGGCATGGGAGGTGCACAGCATAAAGCAGCGCCCATTATTGGCTTCGATCATCGGGCGCAGCATCCGGGCCAGACGGCGAGCCGCTCCCGGCTGACGGGCTTCGGGCAGGCCGCGCGGCACGCATAACAGCGCCTGACTGGCATAATCGAAGGGGCTCGGCAGCAGCAGCGTTCGGGCGTCGTCAATGCCAAGACGTCGGGTAAAGTGGCTGAGATCGTCATTCACCGACAGCGTCGCCGAGGTGAAAATCCAGCTCCCGGATTTCTGGGCGATCACCTCTTTAAACTTTTCCGCCACCGTCAGGGGCGTCAGCGCCAAGGTAAAATGGCGCGAGGTGCACTCATACCAGTAGCTGTAGCCGGGCTGATTCACCTCTTTCAGGCGCCGCAGCCGGGTACGGTACAGCGTGGCCCGTTCGAACGCGGCGTCAAGCAGCGCCGAGCGGCCCAGCGCCAGTTTCGCCACGTCGTAACAGAGCTCCAGCGCATCGTCGAGCAGCAGCAGCGCCCGCTGAATGGCGGCGTCCGCCAGTAGTTCACGCAGATTGCCGCGGTAGCCAGGCTCGCCAAGCTGCAGACGAAAATCCTGGGCACTCTGGGCCAGGCGATCGGCGCACTTCTGTAGCTGGCGAGTATCTTTGAGTTCAGTGCGATAGGCCATGGTGATATCCCGTGCCAGATCCAGCAGCTGACGGCTGGACAGCGACTGCCCGAAATACTGGCTGGCGATGTCGGGAATCTGATGTGCTTCGTCGAAGATCATCACCTCGGCTTCCGGGATCAGCTCTGCGAAGCCGCTCTCTTTTACCACCATATCGGCCAGGAACAGGTGGTGGTTCACCACCACCACATCGGCCTCCATGGCTTTTTTGCGCGCTTTCACCACAAAGCACTCTTTATACAGCGGGCAGTCGCTGCCAAGGCAGTTATCATTGGTGCTGGTGACCATCGGCCAGACAGGCGAGTCTTCCGCAACGCCAGAGCAGTTACTGACATCGCCGTCGTGGGTTTCGCCGGCCCAGCTACGCAGCTTAACCACCTCGCTCAACACCTGAACCGGCAGATCGCCGCCGGCCATTGCCTGCTGATCCAGGCGTTCCAGGCACAGGTAGTTGGATCGCCCCTTCAGCAGCGCCACCTGTCCTTTATAGCCCAGTGCTTTTTTAACAGTGGGCAGATCGCGGCTGTAGAGCTGATCCTGCAGCGCCTTAGAGCCGGTGGAGATAATCACCTTCCTGCCGCTGCGCAGCGCCGGGGCCAGATAGCCGTAGGTCTTCCCGGTGCCGGTACCCGCTTCCACCACCAGCGGTTCACCCTGTTCGATAGCCTGACTCACCGCCTGCGCCATCTGACGCTGCGGTTCACGCGGCTTAAAACCGGGTATCGCTTTGGCAAGCTGCCCGTCAACTGCAAAATCGTCCGTCACGCCACCTATATCCCCATGTTTCCCCTGAATAATTCAATCTGCATCGCGGCGGCAGCTTAAACACATCCCCGGCGCATAAAGAGCTATGTGACCGGGATAATCGCAGGAAGCCAACAAAAAGGCAGACTGAAGTATGACGGGTGTATAAATTGCCAGTGATTATGTCAGGGCTGCCCCATCAACGCCAGTAAAGAGGTGACGCCCGGGCGCGAATATGGCAGGCTCTGCATTTTCAACCCGATGAATACCTGAAGGAAAAGAACAAAATGACCATCAAGCGCATTGATACCGACCCGCGCATGTCCGACGCCGTTATCCATAACAACACGCTTTACTACACCGGCGTGCCGAGAAACCTGAGCGCCGGCGCCTATGAGCAGACGCTGGATACCCTGGCCCAGGTTGAAGAGATGCTGAACGCCCAGGGCAGCAGCAAAAACAAAGTGCTCGACGCCACTATTATTCTGGCTGACAAAGCCGATTTCCCTGAGATGAACCGCGCCTGGGATAGCTGGGTGAACCCTGAACACACCCCGGTACGCTGCACCATTCAGGCGGCACTGATGAAAGCCGAATATCGGGTGGAAATTAAAATCATCGCGGCGGTGGATTAAACAATTTAACCACCACGCCAGCGCCATTCCGTGTTAAAACACGTTGGTTGGTTTGTTGTTACCCGCCAGCGTGTATCAGGATTCCCTGTGAAGCGCAACAACGTGAATAAAGGGAGAATATTATGAACACAGGAAAGATTTATTTTATTTCCCGCCCTTCACCGACTCTCGGACGCCCTGCGCTTTTTAAAAGTGGCGTTTTTGGTTTATACCGAGAGAGGCATTACATAAACGCTTTACAAAAACGCTTAGCTACCGAGGGGTTAGCGTGGACGGTTGTAGCCGATGATACCGAATCAGACATTGAAAAACTGATTGAGCAAAAGGCTGATTTAATCATCTGCGCCCCCGGGTTGCGTTTGCAATTTTATACCAATGGCTTCAACAAAGACGATATTATCTATTTAAGCATGATGGATTATATGAATAATAACACCCGCATTATTATTCATAAGATAAGAGAGCGCGAAAAACCAAAAAGAGCGTTTCAGTAAAACCCTGAATGCGCTCATTAAATACAGCGCAGACCGTTTCAGCCAACGCAAAATGATACCAGTGGCCCCATCAGGCCAGGAAAACATTATCCTGGCCGTTGACCCTTAATGACGCGGTATGAAAGAGAATCACTCCTCTTCTTCATCCTCAAACCGCGCAGCCACACGGCCGCCGGTGTGAGTCGCGCGGATCTCCTGCGCCACTCTGGCGATGGCTTCGCCGCTGCTGACGCCCTCAGCCATCAACGCCTGAATGCGCTCAACGGCCTGCTGCTGCTGTTCGTGAGTCAGGGAAGGAAGACCTGTAAACATATTCGACTCCTCGTTTTGAAGGCGGCTATTATCCCACGCCCCTGCGACAGATGCCAGAAACCCCGGCTTGTGGCATGCTGTACGTCTGATGTTTTCGTTTCCGAGTGATCACCGCCATGCCACAACCGCTCACCCCATCGCCGCAGTGTCTGACGCTGCCCTGGCGCGAGGATGCCGCCTGCCACTATTTCGCACCGCTGAACGCCCTTCCCTGGGCCATGCTGCTGCATTCCGGCCATGCCGATCATCCGGATAGTCGTTTTGACATTCTAACGGCGGATCCCATAGCGACCCTGGTGACCCGCGCCCGGCAGACCGTTATTACTCACGGTGAAGATGCCCCGCAGATCAGCCTCGCCGATCCGCTGGCGCTGCTGCGCGGCGTGCTGGAACAGCAGGGACTGCGGCCTGCTCAACAGCCCGACCTGCCCTTTTCAGGCGGCGCGCTGGGGCTGTTCGGCTACGATCTGGGCCGCCGCTTTGAAAAACTTCCCGTCCTGGCGGCATCGGATATCGCCATACCGGATATGGCGACAGGGATCTATGACTGGGCGCTGATTGTCGATCATCATCGGCAGCGCGTCACGTTGGTTAGCCATAGCGATCCCGCGGCCCGTTTACGCTGGCTGGAAGCGCAGCATTATACGCCGTCCGCCCCTTTCCGGTTAACCTCTCCCTGGCAATCTAATATGAGTCGCGAGGAATACGGCCATAAGTTTCGCCAGATCCAGGCGTGGATCCGCAGCGGTGACTGCTATCAGGTCAATCTGGCCCAGAGGTTTAGCGCCGATTATCAGGGCGACGAATGGCAGGCCTTCTGCGCGCTAAATAACGATAACCGGGCGCCGTTCAGCGCCTTTATTCGCACCGAAGAAGGTGCCATTCTCAGCCTGTCGCCGGAGCGCTTTATCCACCTGGCCGAAGGGCGCATCCAGACCCGCCCAATCAAGGGTACCCTGCCGCGACTGGCGGATCCCCGCGAAGACGCTCTTCAGGCCAAACGCCTGCAGGCATCGCCCAAAGATCGGGCCGAAAATTTGATGATCGTCGACCTGCTGCGTAACGATATCGGGCGGGTAGCAGAGCCTGGCAGCGTTCGGGTGCCGGAACTGTTTGCGGTGGAACCATTCCCCGCAGTGCATCATCTGGTCAGCACCATTACCGCTGAACTACCCGCCAGCCTGCATGCCACCGACCTGTTGCGCGCCGCCTTTCCCGGCGGTTCAATCACCGGCGCGCCCAAAATCCGGGCCATGGAGATCATCGAGGCGCTGGAGCCGCAGCGCCGCAACGCCTGGTGCGGCAGCATCGGCTATCTGAGCTTTTGCGGGCGGATGGATACCAGTATCACCATCCGCACCCTGACCGCCAGCGGCGGAAAAATTTACGGCTCAGCAGGCGGTGGTATCGTGGCCGACAGCGAAGAAGAGGCGGAATATCAGGAAACTTTTGCTAAAGTTAACCGCATTCTGCGCCTGACCGGAAATATGGCATGACCTCCAGTGAACTGACGATCGATGAGTTCCTCTCCCGCTTTCAGATGCTGCGCCCCCGCCCACGCACGCCGACCCGCAACCTGCGCCAGGCGGCGGTGCTAATCCCCATCGTGCGCCGTCCGACTCCGGGGTTACTGTTAACCCAGCGCTCCCCCCGGTTGCGCAAGCACGCCGGCCAGGTCGCCTTTCCAGGCGGCGCCGTGGACGCCGACGACACTTCGCTGGTCGACGCCGCTCTACGCGAAGCCCGGGAAGAGGTCGGCATTCCCTCCCGCCACGTGGAAATCGTCGGCGTACTGCCCCCGGTAGACAGCGTCAGCGGTTTTCAGGTGACGCCGGTGGTCGGCATTATCCCACCGGATCTCCACTATCACGCCTGCGAGGACGAGGTGGCCTCGGTGTTTGAGATGCCGCTTCAGGAGGCGCTGCGACTGGGGCGCTATCACCCGCTGGATATCAAACGCCGCGATGAGGACCGCCGGGTCTGGCTCTCCTGGTATCAGCACTACATGGTATGGGGCATGACCGCAGGCATAATTCGTGAGCTGGCTCTGCAAATTGGCATCCGCTGAAGCGCTATACTTTAATTCTGACGAATCGCTATTACATAGATAATTATTCCAGATGACAGACTATTGAGAATAAGAGATTTTCACGTCCGGGATTAGTTTAATTCATGCGAATAGTCTTTCCCGACGAGGACGGGATCCCCGTACACTAGCCGCAGTTTATAGACCTTCGGAGCCATCGACGGCTCCCCTGGCCAGGAGTTTCAGCGTGATTAGCGTATTTGATATGTTCAAGGTCGGCATCGGCCCTTCAAGTTCTCACACCGTAGGCCCCATGAAGGCCGGCAAGCTGTTTGTTGATGAGCTTATCGAACAGGGGCTGCTGGACAGCGTCGACCGCGTTGCGGTTGATGTTTACGGTTCACTCGCCCTGACCGGTAAAGGACACCACACCGACATCGCCATTATTATGGGTCTGGCGGGCAATCAGCCGAATAATGTGGATATCGATGCCATTCCCGGATTTATCCGCGATGTCGAAACCCGTGGCCGCCTGCCGCTGGCTCAGGGACGTCATGAAGTGGATTTCCCGCAGGATAACGGGATGCGTTTCCACAGCGAAAACCTGCCCCTGCATGAAAACGGCCTGCGCATTCATGCCTTTAAAGGCGAGCGCGAAATCTACGCCCGTACCTGGTACTCCATCGGCGGAGGCTTTATCGTCGATGAAGAAAATTTCGGTAAGAGCGTACTTGACGAAGTGGAGGTTCCCTGGCCCTACCATTCGGCCAAAGAGCTGCTGGCCCACTGCAAAGAGAGCGGTTATTCGCTTTCCGGTCTGGTGCTTCAGAACGAGCTGGCGCTGCACAGCCGTCAGGAGATCGATGACTATTTCGCCGATGTCTGGCAGACCATGCGCGCCTGTATCGACCGCGGTCTTAGCACCGAAGGCGTGCTGCCCGGGCCGCTGCGGGTGCCGCGGCGCGCCGCGTCGCTGCGCCGGATGCTGGTTTCCAGCGACAAACTGAGCCGCGATCCGATGAACGTGGTGGACTGGGTCAATATGTTCGCGCTGGCGGTGAACGAAGAGAACGCCGCCGGCGGACGCGTGGTCACGGCTCCCACTAACGGCGCCTGCGGCATCGTGCCTGCAGTGCTCTCCTACTACGACCACTTTATCGAACCGGTCACGCCGGATATCTGGCTACGCTACTTCCTGGCGGCCGGGGCGATCGGCATTCTCTATAAAATGAACGCCTCTATCTCCGGCGCTGAAGTGGGCTGTCAGGGGGAAGTGGGCGTGGCCTGCTCTATGGCCGCCGCCGGTCTGACCGAGCTGCTGGGTGGAAGCCCGGAACAGGTGTGCGTGGCTGCAGAAATTGGTATGGAACACAATCTGGGCCTCACCTGCGATCCCGTCGCTGGTCAGGTACAGGTGCCCTGTATCGAGCGCAACGCTATCGCCTCTGTGAAGGCGATTAACTCCTCGCGTATGGCGCTGCGCCGCACCAGCGAGCCACGGGTATCGCTGGATAAGGTGATTGAAACCATGTATGAGACTGGCAAGGATATGAACGCCAAATACCGCGAAACCTCGCGCGGCGGTCTGGCGATTAAAGTTCAGTGTGACTGAACGCGCTTTCCGGAAACGGCGTGGCCTTTGGCCACGCCGTATTATTGATGATACGTGACCCGTGGCAGTTTAATTCCATAGTGCAACGACAGCAGCCTGATGAGCATACAGATAGCGATCGACAGCCAGATGCTATACTGCTGAGCCATCATTCCCGCTGCCCCACAAACCTCAATACCAGCGCCAATTAGCGCCGCACTGGCGTAGATCTCCTGACGGAATATCACCGGCGTATCTCCGGCCAGAACATCCCTCATACATCCTCCGCCCACCGCGCTGACGCAACCGAGCAGGATGGCAAGCTGTACATTGCCCGTAGCCTGAAACACTTTGTTTGCGCCAAACGAGGAAAAAAAGCCCAACCCCACGGCATCAAAAAAAAGTGAAGAACGATTAAACGACAGGATTATCGTCTGAAAAAAACAGACACAGACCACGGCCAGCATAACGGCTACCAGATATTCTCCACTGACTAATCCCGCAGGAGGCGTCGCCGAGATACAAATATCCCGGATAACCCCACCACCAATGGCTGTCACCATGGCAATAACAAATATACCAAGAATATCGAACTGCTTTTTTACGCCCAGGGTCGCTCCGCTAAGCGCAAAAACAAAGGTGCCGAGTAGATCAATACAGTGAAGGATATAATTCATCGCCTGCCATCCCAGCAAAGGCTCATATAAATACCGGAAAAGCGATTACAGCCATGAAAGAGCGGCAACCAGCATGGCTTCAATACCCGTACGCACCGTCGGATCCAGCTCTATGGTAAATTCTGATGAATGATTAGCAGGAATATCACAGACAGTCTCGGTTGCGACGGCCTTATTCCAGATATCATGCCGGGTAGAGCCAATAAACCAGAATGCGTAGGGTACATGCCACTTTCTGCCAAACTGGCTGAAATCTTCACTCGCCGTGGCAGGCGCAGTTTCATAAGCCCGATCGGCAAAATATTCTGTAAAACTTTTTTTCAGGGTCTCAGCCGTAGCAACATCGTTATCCGTCACGGGATAGGAATCGATAAAATCAATATCGGGATCCCGGGCACCTGAAGCATGACATTCGCAGCTACATATATTTTTCACCGATTTCAGCATTTTATCTCTTACTGACGATTTAAAACTACGCATATTAAGTTTAAGGATAGCCTCATCAGGAATGACGTTCTCTTTGATACCGGCCTGAATACTGCCGATGGTCAGAACCGCGCTGTCCAGCGGCGACGTTTCCCGCGAGACGATGCTCTGCAACCTGACGGCGCTGTAAGCAGCTATCATCACGGGATCGATGGTATTTTGCGGCATTGAGCCATGTCCCCCCTTGCCGTGGAACTTAACATGCAGGCTGTCCCCCGCCGTCAGGATAGCCCCATGACGGATCCCAACGCTACCCGCCTCGCCCACCATAACGTGCTGCCCCAAAATAACGTCAGGTTTCGGGAAGCTATCTTTCATATCCTCAATCATCGCCAGTGCGCCTCTGCCCACCTCTTCGCCCGGCTGGAAAACGAGCATCAGTGTCCCCGACCATATATCGCGATGCCGCATTAAGATTTCCGCAACTGCCATCATCCAGGCGACGTGAAGATCGTGGCCACACATATGGGATACTGGTGTTTTGACGCCATCAGGAGTTTCTCCGATCGCAGTACTGGCAAAAGGAAGCCCGGTTTTTTCTTCCATGGGTAACGCATCCATATCCGCACGCAACATCACCGTTTTCCCTTCACCATTTTTTAAAATAGCGACCACACCCGTTACGCCTATTTTTTCATGAACGTCATACCCCAGGCTTTGCAAATGTCGGGCAACAATCTCCGCAGTACGGAACTCTTGCATAGATAATTCGGGGTGCTGATGAAAATCTTTATACCAATCAACGGTTGAGGAAAGCAAATCTGTAATACTGACCTGAAGTTTTTCCATTCTTTCGTTCATAATGACTCCCTACATAATAACAATAAGAAACCCCCACGGTGCGATAAAAATCGCTCCGCATAATTTCCTGTTAACTGGATATTGAGTGCCAAATAACATTAGCAAACTTATCAGCTGCTATTATGTACAAATATTGCTCTACACGACTTCCTGGCGAGCGTCATTTTTAGATAGGCACAATTTGCTTAATTCAGGATTAATCCTGAGAGGGAAATAAAACAGGAACCGGTCTGAATCCGGTTCCTGAATAATTTAGCTTATTCGTCTGCTTCGTCAGGCAATGCTTCTTTTACCACCCGTACCAGATCCACCCGGTAATCGTTGGCCTCCATCACCTGAATACGCAACGGCGGCAGCACAATCTCCTCACCGACTTTCGGAATCTGGCCGTGAGCGTCAATCACCAGTCCGGCGACGGTCGCGATATCTGCATCCTCGTCCACAAGCGTCGTCACATCCAGATGCTGCTGGAGCGCATGCAAATCGGTAGTGCCCTTAACCAGCCAGCCGTCACCGTCGGCGACAATTTCCGGCGTTTCATCATCGTCCGGAAACTCGCCGGCGATAGCCTCCAGCACGTCCACCGGCGTGACCAGCCCCTGCACCACGCCGAATTCGTTAGTGACCATCACAAAGCTGCCGCGCGCGCGACGCAGAACGCTCAATAGCGCGATGGGATCAAGAGTTTCAGGCACCACAATGGCCGGCGACGAGGCCGCCCATGCTGCTACGTCGACACCGTCGTCCAGGGCCACCAGCAGCTCTTTGGCGCGCACTACGCCAATCAGTTCATCCAGTTCGCCATGGCATACCGGAAACAGGCTGTGGGGCGACGAGAGCAACTGTTGGCGTATCTCTTCCAGCGCCAGGCTGGCATCGACCCAACTGATTTCACCACGCGGCGTCATAATGCTGCGTAGCGAGCGCGAGGCCAGGGTCAGTACGCCGTTAATCATGTAGCGCTCTTCATCGGCAAAGCCCTCATCCGGAACCGGCATGACAACCGCCCCTTCCGGCTCACTCTGGCTGGCGCTGTCGCGACGATTGCCCATCAGCCGCAGAATAGCTTCGGCGGTACGGGCACGCAGCGGGCGCTGAGACTGGTTGCGAATAAAGTTACGCCGTGCGATCTGGTTAAAGGCTTCAATCACAATCGAGAAGCCGATTGCCGCGTACAGATAGCCTTTCGGAATATGAAAGCCGAATCCTTCCGCCACCAGGCTAAGACCTATCATCAGCAGGAAGCTCAGACAGAGTACGACCACCGTGGGATGCGCGTTCACAAAGCGGGTCAGCGGCTTTGAAGCCAGCAGCATAACCGCCATGGCGATGACTACCGCCGCCATCATCACCGGCAGATCGTTCACCATGCCGACGGCCGTAATCACCGCATCCAGCGAGAATACCGCATCCAGCACCACTATCTGCAATACCACCACCCAGAAGCTGGCGTAGCCCTTACCATGCTCGCCGTCATGCTGGCGGTTTTCCAGCCGTTCATGCAGCTCGGTCGTCGCCTTGAACAGCAGGAACAGCCCCCCCACCAGCATAATCAAATCGCGTCCTGAAAAGGTAAACGCCCAGATGCTGAACAACGGCTTCGTCAAAGTGACCAGCCAGGAGATCAGCGACAGCAGGCCCAGACGCATAACCAGCGCCAGAGAAAGACCGAGCAGACGCGCCTTATCACGCTGCTTCGGCGGCAGCTTATCGGCCAGGATGGCGATAAACACCAGGTTATCAATTCCCAGTACAATCTCAAGCACCACCAGCGTCAGCAGGCCAGCCCAGATTGACGGATCCATTAGCAGTTCCATGACAAGCTCCGAAAACAGGAATGATCAAAGCGTACATTGCAAATCGCGTACGCAAAAAGGCAGAGAAAAACGGAAGTCAGGCACAGGCCCAGGAAATGAAGAGATGCGCAGCAGGCGCTGCTCAATAAACAACGTCGGTGACGATCCATACGGAGGGCGGCAGCCCAAAGCTCCTTAAAAAATAGTCAGAACGACTAACATAACAGAGGGGTTAACGTTATGGCAAAGATTTACCAGACTTTGCAATACCCGGATCGACAGGAAAGAGTGACTGATTTCACAAAAGATTTTTATTACACAGCCAAAGATGATTTATCGAAGTTCATCACAAAAATTATTTTTTCACTGTCTAAAATAAATCGCGGCTTTTTAGATAAATCTCAATAACCCTTGTCTGAATCGATTCACTCTGATCAGACCATACAGAGTGGCTGGCGACACAACAGGAGGTAGCAGGTGACCATTGCTATTGTGATAGGCACACACGGCTGGGCAGCGGAACAGTTGTTAAAAACTGCCGAAATGCTGCTTGGCGAGCAGGAGAACGTAGGCTGGATCGATTTCGTCCCGGGGGAGAATGCAGAAACCCTGATCGAAAAATATCAGGCCCAACTGGAGAAACTGGATACCTCGAAAGGCGTCCTGTTCCTGGTGGATACATGGGGAGGCAGCCCCTTTAACGCAGCCAGCCGCATCGTGGTGGATAAAGAGGGCTATGAGGTCATCGCCGGGGTTAATATCCCGATGCTGGTCGAAACCCTGATGGCCCGCGACGATGACCCCAGCTTCGACGAGCTGGTCGCGCTGGCAGTGGAAACCGGCCGCGAAGGCGTGAAGGCGCTGAAGGCCAAACCGGCGCAACCGGTTCAACCCGCGGCGCCAGCCGCCGTAGCAGCTCCGCAACCGGCTGCGCCCGCTAAACCCATGGGCCCTAATGACTATATGGTTATCGGCCTGGCGCGTATCGACGACCGTCTGATTCACGGTCAGGTCGCCACTCGCTGGACCAAAGAGACCAACGTCACCCGCATTATCGTAGTCAGCGATGAAGTGGCCGCCGATCAGGTGCGCAAAACCTTGCTCACCCAGGTCGCCCCGCCAGGGGTCACCGCCCACGTGGTGGACGTCGCCAAAATGATTCGCGTCTATAACAACCCGAAATACGCCGGTCAGCGCGTGATGCTGCTATTCACTAACCCGACCGACGTCGAACGCCTGGTGGAAGGCGGCGTGAAGATCACCTCGGTGAACATCGGCGGTATGGCCTATCGCCAGGGTAAAACCCAGGTGAATAACGCGGTGTCGGTCGACGAAAAAGACATTGCGGCCTTTAAGCAGTTGAACGAGCGTGGTATTGAGCTGGAAGTCCGTAAAGTCGCCAGCGATCCCAAACTCAGGATGATGGACCTGATTAGCAAAATAGATAAATAGACGAAACCAGATGGTTTCACTGTGCTCAGCTTTTCACATTTAGTCTGACTACGTTTATAGGAGAAGTACAATGGAGATAACCACTCTTCAGATTGTGCTGGTATTTATCGTCGCCTGTATCGCGGGTATGGAATCAATCCTCGATGAATTCCAGTTTCACCGCCCGCTGATCGCCTGTACGCTGATTGGCGCCGTTCTGGGAGATATGAAAACCGGCATCATCATCGGGGGTACCCTGGAAATGATCGCCCTTGGCTGGATGAATATCGGCGCCGCCGTGGCTCCCGATGCGGCCCTGGCCTCCATCATTTCCACCATTCTGGTCATTGCCGGGCATCAAAGCATCGGCGCCGGCATCGCGCTGGCGATTCCGCTGGCTGCCGCAGGCCAGGTGCTGACCATTATCGTTCGTACTATCACAGTGGGCTTCCAGCACGCCGCAGACAGCGCAGCGGAAAAAGGTAACCTGACAGCCCTTTCCTGGATTCACGTTTCTGCGCTGGTGCTACAGGCCATGCGTATCGCCATCCCGGCCGTCATCGTTGCGGTTTCCGTCGGTACCAGCGAAGTACAGAACCTGTTGAGCGCCATTCCTGAAGTGGTCACCAACGGGCTCAACATCGCCGGTGGTATGATAGTCGTGGTGGGTTACGCCATGGTCATCAACATGATGCGTGCCGGTTACCTGATGCCCTTCTTCTATCTGGGCTTCGTCACCGCGGCCTTTACCGACTTCAACCTGGTGGCTCTGGGCGTTATCGGCGCAGTGATGGCCGTGCTCTACATCCAGCTGAGCCCGAAATATAACCGTTCTGCGGCAGCACCTGCCCAGGCGGCAACTTCTAACGATCTCGATAATGAACTGGATTAACAGGTGAGCGACATGGTTGATATGACTAAAACGACTACCGAGAAAAAACTCACTCCGGGCGATATTCGCGGCGTATTCCTGCGCTCTAACCTGTTCCAGGGTTCATGGAACTTCGAGCGTATGCAGGCGCTGGGCTTCTGTTTCTCTATGGTGCCGGTTATTCGCCGCCTGTATCCGGAAAATAACGAAGCGCGCCGTCAGGCTATTAAGCGCCACCTGGAATTCTTTAACACCCATCCCTACGTGGCTGCGCCGGTACTGGGCGTGACCCTGGCGATGGAGGAGCAGCGCGCCAACGGCGCCGAGATCGACGACGGCGCCATCAACGGCATCAAAGTGGGCCTGATGGGGCCGCTGGCCGGGGTCGGCGATCCGATCTTCTGGGGCACTGTGCGTCCGGTGTTCGCAGCACTGGGCGCCGGTATCGCCATGAGCGGTAGCCTGCTCGGCCCCCTGCTGTTCTTTATTCTGTTCAACCTGGTGCGTTTGTTAACCCGCTACTATGGCGTGGCTTACGGCTACCGTAAAGGGGTTGATATTGTGAAGGATATGGGCGGCGGCTTCCTGCAAAAGCTGACGGAGGGGGCGTCAATTCTCGGCCTCTTTGTGATGGGGGCGCTGGTGAACAAATGGACCCACGTCAACATACCACTGGTAGTTTCACGGGTCACTGACCAGACCGGTCAGGAACAGGTCACAACGGTACAGAATATCCTCGATCAGTTGATGCCTGGCCTGGTGCCGTTACTGCTCACCTTTGCCTGTATGTGGCTGCTGCGCAAGAAGGTCAACGCACTGTGGATCATTTGCGGTTTCTTCGTTATCGGTATTGTGGGCTATGCTATCGGCCTGCTGGGACTGTAATTCAGCCCTGATATCGGCATCGCCGGGGCTTGCCCCGGCTTTTTTGTGGAGAAAATATGGCTGTGACAGAAATCGTCCTGATGGTACTGATTGCGCTGATGCTCGGCTGGGCGCTGTATGTTGAGATCGCGCCAGAACGGCGCCGGGGCCACACGCTGTTAAAAGTCGCGCTACTGCGCCGCAGCCCGGTGGACACCGCCATCTTTACCGCGCTGCTGGCTATTCTGGTGTATAACAACCTGGTGAATCATGGTTCCCTGTTAACCACCTGGCTATTATGCGGTACAGCGCTGCTGGCTATTTATATTGGCTGGCTGCGTACCCCCTGGCTGCGATTTAAGAAGGGAGGCTTTTTCTACGGCCCGTTATGGATTAGCTACGCCAGAATCAGCACCATGAATTTGTCTGAAGATGGAGTTCTGGTGGTGCAATTAGAAAAACAACGCCTGCTTATTCGCGTCAGGAATATCGACGATCTTGAAGCCATATATAAAATTATGCTTCGTGGCCAATAAGATACAATATAGCCCGGGCCATGTTTTAACCGGGCTAAAAAATAACCTAAAATATAGCACAGGCTATAAGTCTATTAACCATACAGGCCACCATGATTAACAAAAACATTACCTCAAAAGCCAAATGAAAAGCATTATCAGGTAACTGGCAATTAATATCTTCAATGTTTGATGATTCAAAAAAAATAAGATAAAGTACGCTCCGTTCTTTGGGGAGTAGCCAATTTCCTGCAAACAGGAAATGTGCGCATCAACAGACTCGTGACCAGAAGGTGACGTGGTGCGTACGGGCCACAGGAATAGCCTGAATAGTTTGTGCGACAGGAAGGCCTGGCCAGGCGCTTTTGCCGTGCGAAGTATCACGTGAATTCCGGTCAGGCGAGACCATAGCGCATTTACTGCTGACACTGGGGGCAGTGATTTGCGTTATATGGTTTTCCCGGTCAGGACGCTCGTATGAATCTATCTGCAACGCTACTTCTTGCTTTCGGCATGTCCATGGACGCATTCGCCGTCTCCATCAGCAAAGGCGCCACGCTGCAAAAGCCCAAATTCTCTGAAGCGCTACGTACCGGGCTGATTTTCGGCGTGGTGGAGGCCATTACCCCGCTTATCGGCTGGGGGCTGGGAATGCTGGCAAGCCGTGTAGTGATGGAGTGGAACCACTGGGTGGCCTTCGCGCTGCTGCTATTCCTGGGCGGCCGCATGATTCTCGAAGGCTTTCGCAATCGCAGCGACAGCGAAGAACCGCGCCAGCGTCATGGCTTCTGGTTGCTGGTGACCACCGCTATCGCCACCAGCCTGGACGCCATGGCAGTCGGCGTCGGCCTGGCTTTTCTGAAGGTCAATATCATTCACACCGCGCTGGCCATTGGTTGCGCCACCATGATGATGTCCACGCTGGGCATGATGCTGGGGCGCTTTATCGGCCCGCTGCTCGGAAAACGCGCCGAGATTCTCGGCGGCATTGTACTGATCGGTATCGGCATCCAGATCCTCTGGAGCCATTTCACCGGCTGATTACCCGCCCAGGCGGCGCCACACCCGCACCACGAAATCCGTTTCGCACCCGAAGGTTTGCGCCCCATCCAGCTGCTGCCAGACTTCCGGACGCGCCCGCCAGGCAAAGGGGGTCATCTGTAACAGCGCCCGGGCCTGCACGCCCGGCAGTTGCATGCTCCAGCCCGGTGTCAGGGTTTGCATCAGTTCAAAACCTTCCAGTCGTTCTTCCCGATTCGGATGGAGCTGAACCTCACGATAAATCAGCGCCTTTAGCTGTACCAGATGGCGCGGGCCTGGCGTGACCGTCACCAGTATGCCACCGGGTCGCACCACCCGCGCCAGCTCCGCGGCGCTACACGGAGCGTAGATACGCACCACGGCGTCAAACGTCCCGCCGGCAAACGGCAGACGATGGCTGGACGCCACGCAAAAGCGAACCTGCGGATAGCGCTTCGCCCCGTAGCGGATGGCGACCTTTGAAACATCCAGACCGTAGCACTCCCCTCCCTGACCCAGCGCCCCGGCAAAGGCCGAAGTGTAATAGCCTTCGCCGCAACCGATATCCAGCACCCGCCCATTTTCGGGCAGCGAGCCGGCCATCACTGCTGTTACCGTATCGCGCAGTGGCTGGTAGTAGCCCGCATCCAGAAACGCCCGGCGGGCGCGCATCATCTCAGCGCTGTCCCCCGGCTGTCGGGATCCCTTGTGCTGTACCGGCAGCAGATTGACATACCCCTCTTTTGCCCTGTCGAACTGATGGCCTGCCGGGCAGCGAAACAGCGTGGATTGCTCTGCCAGCGGTGCGTGACATAATGGACAAACAAAAGACATGGTGGCTCCGGGTTCTGAAAAAGAGGGGCGCAGTTTACCGCTGCGCACCCTGTCAGGGAAGGGATCACGATAGCGGATGCGCCTCATCGTTAGTATTCAGTATCGACAGATGGTCTGAGTCCGGCGCCACTCCGTCCGGCTCGATGTTCTGCAACCGCAAAACATCGCCCATAATCTGGCTGAACACCGGCGCCGCCACCGCCCCGCCGTAATACTCGCCGTTTTGCGGATTGTTGATCACCACCACCAGCGCGTAACGTGGCCTGGTGGCCGGTGCCACGCCGGCGGTGTAGGCCACATAATTGTCGATATAGTGACCGTCCGGCCCTATCTTCTTCGCCGTGCCGGTTTTTACCGCCACCCTATAGTTACGCACCGCCGCCTTAATCCCACCGCCGCCCGGCAGGGCGACACTTTCCATCATATGTTCCACCTGGTGGACGACTTGCTCGGGCATCACTCGGTGCCCTTCTACCGGCGGGTCGATACGAGTAATCGACAGTGGTCGTTCAATACCAAAACCGCCAATAGTGGCATAGACATGAGCCAGTTGCAGCGGAGTAACCATCAGTCCGTAACCAAAGGAAAAGGTGGCGCGATCCAGCTTGCCCCAGATACGACGGTGCGGCAGCAAGCCGCTGCTCTCACCGGTCAGCCCCAGCCCGGTAGGCTGGCCGAAGCCAAAGGCCTTATAGGTCTGCATCAGCGCATTTATCGGCATCGCCAGCGACAGCCGGGAAACCCCGACATCGCTCGACTTTTGCAGGATACCGGTCAGGGTCAGCTCCGGATAGTAACCGACATCGCGAATCATATGGCCGTCGATACGCCAGGGATGGGTATCTACCACGCTGTCCGGCTGGACTATTCCCTGACGCAACGCCGTCATGACGACCAGCGGTTTCACCGTAGAGCCTGGCTCAAAGGTATCGCTGATGGCACGGTTGCGAAACTCATCCAGAGTGGCCCCGGCACGATTGTTAGGGTTAAAGGTGGGGTAGCTGGCCATTGCCAGAATTTCACCGGTATGCACATCCAGTAATACCGAAGCGCCCGATGTCGCTTTATTCCAGGTCACGGCATTGCTGAGCGCATCTTCAGTAACGGTCTGCAACCGACGGTCGATGCTCAAAATAATATTGTGTGCCGGCACAGGTGGGCGTTCGGTGATATTTTCGATAACCTTACCGTAACGATCTTTACGCACCCGCCGCTCGCCGGGTTTGCCGGTCAACTGGCGGTTAAAGCTTTTTTCGACGCCTTCTATCCCTCGATCGTCAATATTGGTAAAACCAATCAGATTCGCCGCCACATGACCCGAAGGATAAAAGCGCCGGGATTCCTGGCGCAGACTAATGCCAGGCAGGTGCAGCTTCTTAATGTATTCCGCCTGCTGAGGATCGAGCTGGCGCGCCAGATAAACAAAGCGCCCTTTCGGGTTACGTTCGATGCGGCGGGCTATGTCACTGAGCGGCTGCTTCAGCGTGGTTGCCAGCGCCTGCCAGCGGGCATTAATCTGCACGCCACCTTTCTGCGAGACAATCAGCGGATCGGCCCAGACTGCCGCCACCGGAACACTAACCGCCAGCGGCTGGCCATTGCGATCTTCAATCATGCCGCGGGGCACCACCACCGGCTCTTCACGCAGCGAACGTTTATCTTCTTCTTTCACCAGGTGATCCGGCTCAATCAGCTGCAGCCAGGCAACCCGGCCCAGAATCACCAGCAGGCTAAACAATATGGCGATGCAGAGCAGCCCGTAACGCCAGTGGACAAAGTTCAGGCTCGTCGCGCCGCGCAATTTTTTCACATCCTCTCCTTTGAGGTTAACCGGTTGGTAGCCTGATTAAACCCGACATTAATCCTGGATAACGTCACAAAATGCTAACAGCGCCTGGCGCTTTGCAACAGAAAACAACCAGAGGGCAGGTTTAGTAACACTCTGAAAAACCATACTGTTTTGGCAGGAATAAAGCGGCTATGGGATAACCGGTGAGAGGGTTAACGCGGACAACAAAAAACCCCGCGCCCAATAAAAGGGGCAACGGGGCATCATTCATCGGCAACCTGATATCGGCTGCGGCAGATTATCAGATGGCGACCACGTTAACGGCTGCCGGGCCCTTCTGGCCGTCCTGAATTTCAAATTCAACGTTCTGGCCTTCGGCCAGCGTTTTGAACCCGTTGCCCTGAATAGCGGAGAAGTGTACGAACACATCTTTGCTGCCGTCAGCCGGGGTGATGAAACCAAAGCCTTTAGACTCGTTGAACCACTTAACTTGACCTTTGATCTTTGCCATTTACAAATTCCTTAAATTGTTTTCTTCGCCCGCAGGCGCAACTTTAGATAAAACTGAGACATTACTGCTTGAGGCACTAATATAAGGTTCGGCAGAGAAGCGGTATTCAACGTCATCGTGTTTACTCAGGACTTCTTTGACTTAACATGCCACACATAAACAGAACTATACCTCGTTTAACCCATCGTGTTATCACACACAACGTTTCCGATGGCAAGCCATTTTTAAGCGTGTCACGATCTGCCGCACAGATTCAGATATTCACCAGATAAACAGCGCCTAAATTATGCACCTGCATGCGCAAAAGCTGCAGTACCCTACCGCGCAGAACAAGGCCTTAAGCCCCGCTTCGTCACGACTTTTTCACCATAGCTCAAACACTTCCGCTCGTCCAGACGAACACTCAAAAAGTCGTGCCGCCTCGCTTTTTTGGTTATATCTTTTTCGGTAAACATATAACAGAAAGTAATGGTCGAACGACCGCGAGTTAAGTTTAGCTGCGAACATTCGGATTCGCCAGTTTGCTGTAGATAATAAAATTTGAGCAGTTCAACAATATATTGCACCAGAATAATGACGCTTTAATGACAGTGCATCAAAATCGTGCAAGGTCTGCACCGCAATATAAAACACCATAAGTCATCGCTGAGATAATACTGAAATAAAATAATCACAGGATCGTCATACAATAACACTTCTTTATTTCCGCTCGAGCGTCAAATACTGACCAATGCGCAGCGGGCGGAAATCCGCCTCTTCCTCCTCCCCTGCTGCGCTAAGCGCCGCGCGCAATTCTCGCGGTGGCGCATCCAGCGACTCGTCCGCCAGCTCAAAAACGCCCCAGTGTACAGGAATAGCAATAGGCCGCCCAATCGCCTGCCACAGCGCCACGGCATCCTGAGGGCCCATATGGTGATAGCGCATAAACCAGCGCGGCTCATAGGCGCCAACGGGGATCGCCGCGCCATCCAGTACCCCAAGGCGCTGCGGGATCTCCAACAGCAGTTCGCTGTAGCCGGTATCGCCGCTGAACCAGAAGCGTCGGTCGGCGCTCTCTGCCACCCAGCCACACCACAGCGAGCGATTGCGATCCCAGGGAGTACGCATGCTCCAGTGGCGCGCCGGCACGGCAGTCAGCGTAATACCATTCAACTCATGGCTCTGCCACCAGTCGCGCTCGACAACCCGACGGATCCCCCGGCGCCGAAACCAGGTTCCCAGCCCCACGGGAACGAAGAAGACGACATTCGGAAAGCGGCGATGCAGCGATCGGATGCTGGCGCAGTCCAGATGATCATAATGGTTATGAGAAATCAGTACCGCATCGAGATGCGGCAAATCATCCGGCTTAAGGGCCAACGGCGTCCGGCGTTGAGGCCCCCAAAAGCGAAGTGGAGAAGCGCGCAGAGAGAAGACAGGATCGGTCAACAAATAGCGGCCATTAAGGCGCAGCAATAGCGTGGCATGTCCCAGCCACCAGACGGCGTCGCTATCGCCCTGAATTTCGGCATATTGCCACCAGCGGGCGATAAAGCCGGGATAGCCTTCTGCGGGAGGCCTGGGCAGGCCCTGCTCACGCCGCATTTTGCGCCAGCGCTTTAAATCGCCGGGCTGTCGCCGACCCGGCTCGATATTACGAAAACCATCGGGAAGGTGGTGCGCCAGTTGGGGATCATACCAGGGGTTTTTCCAGGGCATCGGGCCTCCGCGGAATCAGCCTCTGGATGATATAGCAGATTCAGCGCTCCGCGACCAGTCGCACCAGCTCCTCATCGCTATCGTCCGAAACCAGCGCCGGCACTTCCTTTTCTGGTTCGCTGGCCTCACACAGGCGACGCAACAGCGCGTTCTGACGTTTCTGCTGCTCAAGCATCGCTTCCAGCAGCGCGACCTGCTCACTGGCCCTCACGCTCGCGCGATTCACAAAAAACCACACCACCAGGCCAACGACCAGTATCAGTCCGGAAACCGCCAGCGACGTCACGTTTAACGTATTCATGAATTCATTCATTTAACCACCTCAAACAAACCCGAATTCTACCGCGGGTCCGTCCGGGACACCACCCGGGTGAGCGCCTGCGGCGGCTACCAGGGAATAAATTTATTCACGACGCAAATACCGTTGAAGAATGGTTCATCCTGATCGCACATAGCGTTCAACATCTGAGTCCACATCAGCAGGCAGGCGATAAGGACGACTATCAGGATAATCCACCAGTATTTTCTCACAGCGACTCCATCGTTATTGGGCATGGTATGCTATTATCCTGGCATCCGCAGGTTAAACCAAACTTCACTCATTCAGCGTTTCCTTTAGGAATCATCAGATTGTTAAGCGCTGCCTGCTGATTTAACCTGGTTTTGCATATCAATATCAAATAAGAGGGAATAATGCGCATCCTGATTCGTATCATTATTGTGCTGGCGCTCATCTGGATTGGCTTATTACTGAGCGGCTATGGGGTGCTTATCGGCAGCAAGGAGAATGCTGCAGGGCTGGGGCTGCAGTGTAAGTATCTGACCGCCCGCAGTACGCAAACCGTTCAGTATGTTCATACCGACAGCGGTATTATTGGTATTACGGACTGCCCGGTGCTGCGTAAAACCGGCGATGCAGTCGACGACGGTAAATAAGTGAATACGGCCCCGCACAACGCGGGGCCGTATTCATCAGAACGGATAGTCGTGATAGCCCATCTGCTCCGAGATATTGCGCGCGGCGCGATGCAGCATCGCCACATATTCATGCAGCTTTTCCTCTGAAAAGCGCAGGGTCGGGAACGAAATACTCAGACCAGCAATCACCACGCCGAAACGGTCGAATACCGGCACCGCAATGCAGCGCAGTCCTTCTTCCTGCTCTTCGTTATCTTCGCCGTAACCCACCTCTTTAACGCTATCCAGTACCGGAAGCAGCTCTTCAGCGCTGCCGATAGTGCGGGAAGTGCTGCGGGTATATTCTATCTGAGAGAGAATTTCCTTCACCTCATCGCGGTCACGCCAGGCCAGTAGCACCTTCCCGATAGCGGTACTGTGCAGCGGATTGCGGCGGCCAATGCGCGAATACATACGCAGGTTATACATCGAATCTATCTTGTGGATGTAGACGATACTGTCTTCATCCAGCGCGCCAAGATGGATGGTTTCCTTCGTCTGACGCGACAGTTCGCGCATCTGAATATCGGCACTACGAATCAGATCGACATTCTGCAGCGAACGGGCGCCCAGTTCAAAAAGCTTCAGGGTCAGGGAGTATTTTTCAGATTCCCCTTCCTGAGCGACATAACCGAGCGATTTCATGGTCTGTAAAAAGCGGTATACCGTACTTTTCGACATCATTACGCGCTGCGACAGCTCGGTTATCCCTATCTCGCGCTCTTCTCCCAACGCCTGAAGAATACCGAACACCTTCAGGACGGAAGAGACCGAATCCGGCTGTTTATCCAAATCTGCAACTGCCATTCATCACCTCGGCGCAACTTGTTTTATAAAAATCAGAACTGGTTTTTAGTATAATTGGCCCCTTCGCGATCCGCAATCGATCCCGGCCTGTTTCGTTACAAATCTGCGACATGCACCAGAACCTTCAGTGATAAACTGGTCTCTTTATTAAACTTTTGCCACTGATTCGTCATTTTATGGAAAAAACTCCCGCAGACGGCATGCCGCTGCCCCAGCGCTACGGCGCCATTATCACCATTGCTCTGGGCATTATGATGTCAGTGCTTGATGGGGCAATCGCCAATGTTGCCCTGCCGACGCTGTCTCAGGAGCTTCAGGCCAGCCCGGCCAGCACCATCTGGGTGGTTAACGCCTATCAAATGGCCATTATGGTCGCGCTGCTGTCATTCTCTTTTTTGGGTGATATGGTCGGCTACCGGCGTATCTACCGTTACGGGCTGGCGCTGTTCAGCCTGACGTCGCTGATGTGCGCCCTTTCCCCTTCCCTGGAGTGGCTAATTGTGGCACGGGTACTCCAGGGGTTGAGCGCCGCGGCACTGATGAGCGTGAATACGGCGCTGATTCGCCTGATCTATCCACGCGCCCGGTTGGGGCGTGGGCTCGCTATTAACGCACTAATTGTAGCGGTCTCCGCCGCAGCTGGCCCTACGGTCGCCGCCGCGATTCTGTCAGTCGCCACCTGGCACTGGCTGTTCCTGATTAACCTCCCCATCGGGGTCTCAGGCCTGATTCTGGCATTGCGCTGGTTGCCCGCCAATACTGAAAAACAGCATCAGCGTTTCGACCTGACCAGCGCGCTCATGAACGCCCTGACCTTCGGCCTGCTGATTGGCGCGCTGAGCGGCTTTGCCCAGGGACAATCGCCGCTGCTGGTGGCCGCGGAGTTTATCGCGTTGTTGATTATCGGCACGCTGTTCGTGCGCCGCCAGCTGCGTCTGGAAGTACCGCTACTGCCGGTGGATCTGCTACGTATTCCGATATTTTCGCTATCGATGGCCACCTCCATCTGTTCATTTATCGCCCAAATGCTGGCGCTGGTCGCGCTACCGTTCTGGATGCAGGGGGAGCTGGGCCGCAGCGAAGTAGAAACCGGATTGCTGCTGACGCCGTGGCCCATCGCCACCATGCTGGTAGCGCCCATAGCCGGGCGGCTGATCGAACATGTTCACGCCGGGCTGTTAGGCGCTCTGGGGCTCTTGCTGTTTACCGCAGGTCTGGCAGCGCTGGCGCTACTCACGGATACTCCTGGCGATATGGACATCATCTGGCGTATGGCCCTGTGCGGCGCTGGCTTCGCCCTCTTCCAGTCGCCCAATAACCATACGCTAATCTCCAGCGCTCCGCATAACCGCAGCGGTAGCGCCAGCGGGATGCTGGGCACTGCGCGCCTGACCGGGCAGAGTATCGGGGCCGCGCTGGTAGCGCTGATGTTTAATTTTTTCCACGATAGCGGTACGCAGTCCGCCCTCTGGCTGGCGGCGAGCTTTGCCTGCATTGCTGCGATCATCAGCAGCCTGCGCCTGCGACAACCCCGCTACCGGGCGTAAAAAGGTTTATCGTGCTTTAGCGTGGAATATTTAAAAATGGAAGCAAAAAACCAGCAGAACAAGACGATATGGTGGGCTGTTCCGTTCACTTTGAGTTTCTGCTTCTCAGTTGATTCATCACCGCTGAACGGGCCAGCTGGCAGCGCATGTAAAGCCCAATCCCCCAGCCCCGCAAACAGCATAAGCAAGCTCACCTTAAAGTAAACGGAATTTTCTCCTGCGCGGTATATTCACCCAGAAAATGAGCTAACCACGCTAACCTCATCTTCATGCTAATCCGCGATGAACCTAAAAAAAGCGCCATTCGGCGCTTTTTTATTATTCCCCAAATTACTTCAGGTACTCTCCGCTACGCAGCGCTTCGATACGCTTATCGAGCGGCGGGTGGCTCATAAACAGTTCGCTGAAGGACTTACCCTTACCGTTGATGCAGAATGCCATCATACTGCTGGCTTCCTGCGGCTCGTAGCTGGTCTTCAGACGCTGCAGGGCTGCAATCATCTTCTCACGGCCCACCAGCTTCGCGGATCCGGCGTCGGCGTGAAACTCCCGGTAGCGCGAGAACCACATGGTAATAATACTGGCGAGGATGCCAAATACCAGTTCCAGCACCATAGAAACCGCGAAGTAGATCATCGGGTTGCCGTTGGAGCTTTCGCCTTCATCGCGGTTGCCGCTCAGGAAGCCGGCAGCCAGCTGCGCGATAATACGTGAGACAAAGATTACGAAGGTGTTCACTACCCCCTGGATCAGCGTCATCGTCACCATATCGCCATTCGCCACGTGGCTGATTTCGTGGGCAATAACCGCTTCGGCTTCATCCTGATTCATGTTTTGCAGCAACCCCGTGCTGACCGCGACCAGGGAGGCGTCGCGACGGGCGCCGGTAGCGAACGCATTGATATCCGGCGCATGATAGATAGCCACCTGCGGCATGGCGATCCCCACCTGCTGCGCCTGACGGCTTACGGTTTCCAGCAGCCAGCGTTCCGTCTCGTTACGCGGCTGTTCAATCACTTCCCCACCTACCGAGCGCAGCGCCATCCATTTGGACATCATCAGCGACACGATAGAACCGCCAAAGCCAAACAGCAGCGCCATAATCAACAGACCGGTAACGCTACTGGACTGAATCCCTGTCAGGCTTAGCACAATCCCGAAGACGACCATCACAGCAAGGTTGGTCAGCAGGAAAAGCGCGATTCGCATCATAATTTTTTTAACCTCGTTTAAACAAAACGCACTACGCGATTCCTCACATCGTGAGGTGCGAAAGCGTTATTTTCAACGATCGGAGGCCGTCAGGTGACGAAAAAGACATATCTTTACATTTTGTAGCATTTAGCTAACGCAATACAGAGAAAGGCTAAAAAAACAGGCACAAAACTTTGTGCCTGTTGAGGGATTATTGTGCGCTTTCGGGCTGCTGAGCCGGCCGCACCTGTTCCATTTTCGCCAGATCGCTGGCGATATGAACCGTCTCGTCAAGATAAGGATCCGGCTCCTGGTAATTTTTGGGAAGATCGTCGATTTTCTTCAGCAGCGGCTTACCTTCTCGCTTCAGGCGATCGTTAACGCGCATCAGACGGGTCGCCTCTTCTTCATCGTTCTCTTTTTCACGCTGGGCGTAGTTCAGAGAGATGATGTTGCGTTTCGCCTTCATCGCGTTGTAGCGCTCGATATCCTTCATAATGAACTGGAACTCCGGATCTTTAGCGATCCGCTGCTGATGCAGTTTCAGCAATTCGGGTTCAAATCCTTTCAGATCTCCCGCCTGTACCCAGGTCGCCGGTTTAATGCTATCCCAGGGCAGCGCGTTATCCTCGAATTTCTCGCCGGTCTCCGTATCCTGGCTGGCAGTCGGCATAGGAATATCCGGAGTGACCCCTTTACGCTGGGTACTGCCGCCATTAATTCGATAGAACTTCTGAATGGTGTACTGCACCGAACCCAGCGCCGGCCATTCCGGACGCAGCATCTGATCGTAGATACGGTTGAGCGAGCGATACTGCTGTACGGTGCCCTTGCCAAAGGTCGGTTCACCGACGATCAGCGCCCGACCATAATCCTGCATCGCCGCCGCGAAAATCTCGGAGGCCGAAGCGCTAAAGCGGTCGACCAGCACCACCAGCGGCCCTTTGTAATAGACTACGCCGTCTGTGTCGCTATCTTCACGCACCTTGCCGTTATTGTCGCGCACCTGCACCACCGGCCCGCTCGGAATGAAGAGTCCGGAAAGCGATACCGCCTCCGTCAGGGCGCCGCCACCGTTCGAGCGCAGATCGATAACCACGCTGCTGACGTGCTGACGAGACAGTTTCTGAAGCTGCGCCTTCACGTCATCGGTCAGACCGACATAGAAGCCTGGAATATCCAGCACGCCGATCTTCTCTTTACCGACGTGTTTCACCGACATCTTCACCGCCCGATCTTCAAGGCGGATGCGCTCGCGGGTCAGAGTGACGATACGAGTTTTGGTGCCTTTGCCCGCCGGCAGGATTTCAAGACGCACCTTACTGCCTTTCGGGCCTTTGATCAGCGCCACCACGTCATCCAGACGCCAGCCGATCACATCCTGCATGGATTTACCCGGCTGCCCTACCCCAACGATACGATCGCCGACGCTCAGTGATTTGCTTTTCGCTGCCGGACCGCCCGCCACCAGCGAGTTAATGACGGTATAGTCATCGTCCATCTGCAGCACGGCGCCAATACCTTCGAGCGACAGGCTCATTTCGGTATTGAACTGCTCGGTGTTGCGCGGCGACAAATAGTTGGTGTGGGGGTCTATTTCGTGAGCGAATGCCGTCATCGCCAGCGAGAAAACATCTTCGCTCTTGGTCTGCGCCAGTCGGCGAATGGCTGAGTTATAGCGACGCGACAGCGTGTCGTGAATCTCTTTATCGCTTTTGCCGGTCAGTTTCAGCGTCAGTTGATCGTACTTAACCTTAGCGTCCCACAGCTTGTTAAGCTCGGCTTCGCTGGTCGGCCAGGGCGCCTTGCTGCGATCGAGATTAAAGGTGTCATTGCCGGTAAAATCCATCGGCCTATCGAGCACCTTCAATGCGTATGAGTAGCGCTCAAAGCGACGCTTTTGTGCCAGGTTAAACAGATCGTAGAAAACGTCCAACTGTCCGCTGCGCAGCTCATCGCCAATCAGGCTCTTCTTCTTCGCATATTCGTCGATATCACTGGCCAGCAGCACATTGTGGCTGTAATCCAGCAGATTGAGGTAGCGATCGAAGATTTTTGCCGAGAAGGCATTATCAAGATTGAACTGCCGATAGTGGGAACGGGTAAAGCGCGACGTCACACGCTCGCTTACCGTTGAATGCTGCGGCTCTTCTTTCAGCGTTGGAATCTGATCCGCGCGGGTAATATCTTCAACCGCCAGCGCGCTGCCGGAAAGCAGCAGCAGGCTGGCGACAGCCGTAAGCTTAAAAAAATTGTTCATGCCCTGGGTTGACCTCCGTTTCAGAACAGCAAGTGTTCTGCGCGTACTATCATTGACATACCAGAAGTCAACTGCACACGAACGCCGTCTTTGGTGACTTCCTGCACGGTGGCGTCCATCGCATTGTTACCTGCTTTAACTTTGACGCTCTGGCCCGGCTTCAATACGGAGAGATCCGTTACCGGCGTGTGACGCGGCTCTGCGGCGCGCGCGGCTTTGGCAGCAGGCTTCTCTGCACGGGGCTTGTTCCCGGCCCCCTCCTTACGCCGGGGCGTAGTCGGGCGGCTCTTGCGCTCGCGGCGCGGAACTTCGCTCTCGCCGTTCGCTTCACGCTTTTTCGCCTGCTTCTCAGCACGCTGAGCCTGAACCCGCGCTTTCGCTTCTTCCAGCTGCTTGCGGGCGTGTTCAACGTGCTGTTCTTCCAGTTCACCGCAGGGGTTGCCATCCAGGTCAACGCGCGTGGCGCCCGGCTTAATGCCGTACAGATAACGCCAGCTGGAAGTATAGAGACGAAGAGCGGAACGAAGTTGGGTTTTACTGAGACTCATCTCCCCCTGAACACGCTCGACCAAATCCTGAAAAATACCAATTTTCAGGGGGCGTGCTTCACCTTCGGCGCTAAAACAGCGAGGAAAACGCTCGGCCAGAAAGGCGATAACTTCTTTACTGCTATTCAACTTAGGTTGATTTTCCATGAAATTTCCTGATTACAACGGGCTTTGCCAACCAAGTCGCAGGCATGAACAGGCGCCATTATAATGACGCCATCGGCAAATGCTACGGGAACCGTTGTTTATCACGCGTTAATCGTAAAGAATTTTTTAAAATCGCTGGATGCGATCGCGCTCTGCAGGTTTTTCGCAAGCGTACTCAGACCTTGCTCATCCTGCTCATCGAAGCGGTCATGCTGCGTGCTATCGATATCCAGAACGCCGATAATCTGATTTTCCACGATCAATGGCAGTACGATTTCAGCATTACTGTCGGCGTCACAGGCGATATGGCCGTCAAAAGTGTGTACATCGGCCACTCGCTGTACGGAGCCGGTCGCGACCGCGGTGCCGCACACACCGGTTCCCACGGGAATACGCACGCAGGCCAGCTTGCCCTGAAACGGCCCCAGCACCAGCATTTTTCCTTCCAGAAGGTAAAAGCCGGCCCAGTTCACCTGCTCCAGACGTTCAAAGAGCAGCGCGCTGGTATTCGCCATAATGGCCAGAAAGCTGGTCTCCCCTGCCATTAAAGCATTAAAGTCTCGGTTGAGATCCGCGTAAAATTGTTCTTTATTCATTAATCAATCACATCGGCTGTATTACTTAAGACTATGCCTGATAAAATAAGCATTAAATGCGGTTACGCTCAAGACGAATCACGGGTTAGGTTACCCTTCGCAGAGGCAATTATCAGACATCTAACGTCATGGCGCTAAAATTCAGGCACTCCTCATCGGGCAATCCCCTTGTTATTCACGCCATTAGTGAGGCTCTGCCACATTCACGGTATCAGCGTTGTCCTGAATGCGATACCCTTTTTCTGTTACCGGTGGTGAAATCGCATCAGGACGCCTTCTGTCCACGCTGTCATGCTAAAGTTCATAACGGTCGGGACTGGTCGATGACCCGCCTGGGTGCCATGGCGATTACCATGCTGCTGCTGATGCCCTTCGCCTGGGGCGAACCGCTGCTGCACATGTGGCTGCTGGGAAGCCATATCGAGGCCAGCCTGCTGCAGGGGGTACGCCAGATGGTGCTGCAGGGATCACCGCTCACTGCTGCGATGGTACTGTTCGGTTCAGTAGCTGCCCCGGTCATCCTGGTGGCCGCTATCGCCTATCTGTGGCTCGGCAATATCCTCGGCATGAATCTGCGTCCGGTGCTGCTGATGCTGGATAAACTCAAAGAATGGGTGATGCTGGACATTTATCTGGTGGGCGTCGGCGTGGCCTCGATCAAGGTCAGCGAATATGCCTTCCTGCAACCGGGTATTGGCCTGTATGCCTTTGCGGCACTGACGCTGCTCAGTATACTGACCCTGATTCATCTGAATATGGAAGAGCTGTGGGAACGCTTTTACCCACAGAAACCCGCTCGTCACCGCAACCACCAGCTGCGCGTCTGCCTGAGTTGCCACTTTACCGGCGTGCCCGACCATCGCGGCCGCTGCCCACGTTGCCACGTACCGCTCCATCACCGGCGTCCACTGAGCGTACAAAAGTGCTGGGCGGCACTTATCGCCTCGCTGATTTTTTTACTGCCAGCTAACCTGTTGCCGATATCGATTATCTACGTGAACGGCGCCCGTCAGGAGGACACTATCCTGTCCGGTATTCTGTCGCTGGCCTCAAGTAACCTACCAGTGGCCGGGGTGGTCTTTATCGCCAGTATTCTGGTGCCGTTTACCAAAGTGCTGGTGCTGTTCACCCTGCTGATTAGCATCCATCTGAAATGCGAGCAGGGGCTAAAAACCCGAATTCTGCTGCTGCGCTTCGTGACCTGGATAGGCCGCTGGTCCATGCTGGATCTGTTTGTTATTTCGTTAACCATGTCGCTGGTCAATCGCGATCAGCTGCTGGCTTTTACCATGGGACCGGCCGCCTTCTATTTCGGCGCAGCGGTAATTTTAACTATTCTTGCAGTTGAATGGCTGGACAGCCGCTTACTTTGGGACGCTCATGAGTCAGGAAACCCCCGCTTCACCGACTGAAGCGAAGATCAAAACAAAACGCCGCATCTCTCCGTTCTGGTTGCTGCCGGTTATCGCGCTCCTGATTGCGCTGTGGCTGGTCTGGAATACCTGGCAGGAGCACGGCGCCACCGTCACTATCGACTTTATTTCTGCCGATGGCATCGTACCCGGCCGCACCCCTGTGCGCTACCAGGGGGTAGAAGTCGGCACCGTCCAGAATGTGCGCCCGAGTAAAGACCTGAAAAAGATTGCGGTCACCGTCAGCATTAAGCGTGATATGGAAGACGCCCTGCGCAGCGAAACCCAGTTCTGGCTGGTGACCCCCAAAGCCTCGCTGGCTGGCGTTTCCGGTCTTGATGCCCTGGTCGGTGGCAACTATATCGGCATGATGCCCGGACCGGGCGAACCCAAAGAGCATTTTACCGCCCTGGATACCCAACCCCGATATCGTATCAACAACGGCGAGCTGATGATTCATCTGCGGGCGCCGAATTTAGGCTCCCTGAGTAGCGGCTCGCAGGTCTATTTCCGTAAAATTCCGGTGGGCAGAGTCTATGACTATTCGATCGACGCCGATAAACAGGGCGTGACCATCGATGTGTTAATCGATCGCCGCTTCACCAGCCTGGTGAAGAAAAACAGCCGCTTCTGGAACGTCTCCGGCGTCAAAGCCGACGTCAGCCTTTCCGGGGCGAAGGTTGAGCTGGAAAGCCTGAGCGCGCTGGTTAACGGCGCCATTGCCTTTGACTCCCCTGACCAGAGTACAGCCGCAAAGCAAAATGATAGCTACCAACTGTATGACGATCTGGCCGACACTAAACGCGGTGTGAAAGTGAAGCTGGATCTGCCCGGCGGCGAAGGGCTGAGGGAAGGCTCCACTCCCCTGATGTACCAGGGGCTGGAAGTCGGTACCCTGACGACGCTTTCTCTGAATGCGAAAACCGGCGCCGTCAGCGGCGAGCTGACGGTGGATCCCAGCGTGGTCAGCCTGATGCGCAGCGGCACCCGTATCGAACTACGTAGCCCCAAAATATCGCTGCACAACCCGGGCCTGAGCGGCCTTCTGACCGGCAGTACCCTTGAATTAATCCCCGGCGAGGGAGAGCCGAAAACGCATTTTACAGTGGCTCAGGAAAACAAAGCGCCGCTACAAAAGCCCGGCACCCTTAAGCTGACGCTGACCGCACCGGAAAGCTTCGGTATCGACGCCGGCCAGCCTCTGCTGCTGCACGGCGTGCAGGTAGGGCGGGTCGTGGATCGCCAACTGACCGCCAAAGGCGTAAATTTCTCGGTGGCTATCGACCCCGGTTATCGCCATCTGATTAAGGGCGACAGCAAATTTGTGGTCAACAGCCGCATTGATGTGAAAGTCGGCCTGAGTGGGGTTGAAATGCTCGGTGCCGCTCCCAGCGACTGGGTCGACGGCGGTATCCGCATTCTGCCGGGCGATGGTGGCGCACTGAAGCAACGCTATCCGCTCTACGCCAACCTGGAGCGAGCCAGGGAAAATACCCAAAGCGAGCAGCCCGCCCCTACGCTGACGCTGTCGGCCCAGAGCCTGCCGGATGTCCAGGACGGCTCTGTCGTTCTGTATCGCAAATTCGAAGTGGGCGAAATCGTCGATATTCGCCCCCGCGCCAACGCCTTTGATATCGATGTCTACATTAAACCCCAGTATCGTCATCTGCTGACCCGGAGCAGCGTGTTCTGGGCCGAAGGCGGCGCCAAAGTCCAGCTCAGCGGCGCCGGCGTTTCGGTACAGGCGTCACCGCTGGCCAGAGCGCTCAAAGGCGCCATCAGCTTCGATAACCTGTCTGGCGCCAGCCTGCCCGACGGCCAGAAGCGCCATCTTTATCCATCGGAAACCGCGGCCCGCGCCGTGGGTAGCCAGATTACCCTACATACCTTCGATGCCGGCAAACTGGCAGCAGGCATGCCTATCCGCTATCTGGGTATCGATATCGGTCAGCTGGAGTCGCTGAAGCTGCTGACCGATCGCAATGAAGTTCAGGCCAGCGCTGTGCTTTATCCGGAATATGTCGATACCTTCGCCCGGGCAGGCACCCGTTTTTCGGTGATCACCCCGCAAATTTCAGCGGCAGGCGTTGAGCATCTGGACACCCTGCTTCAACCCTATATCAACGTCGAACCGGGCCACGGTAAACCGCGGCGCAATTTTGAACTGCAGGAAGCGACCATTACCGATTCCCGCTATCTGGACGGCCTGAGCATTATTGTCGAGGTTCCGGATGCAGGTTCGCTGAGTATCGGTACGCCGGTGCTGTTCCGTGGCATGGAAGTCGGTACCGTTACCGGCATGCATCTGGGCAATCTTTCAGATCGCGTAATGGTGGCGCTGCGAATCAGTAAGCGCTATCAGCACCTGGTGCGTAATAACTCAGTGTTCTGGCTGGCTTCCGGTTATAGCCTGGACTTCGGACTGATCGGTGGCGTGGTCAAGACCGGCACCTTTAACCAGTTTATTCGCGGTGGTATTGCCTTCGCCACCCCTCCCGGCACGCCGCTGGCGCCCGTGGCGAATCCGGGCAAGCACTTCCTGCTGCTCGACAGCGAGCCCAAAGAGTGGCGCGAATGGGGCACCGCTCTGCCGCGCTAACCCCAGGTCCCGGCGCCTGCGGCGCCGGGACCTTTATGCTACACTGCGCCTTTGCTAATTCACTTAACGAGACGCTCCCTGGTGCAAACCCCATCTGCCTGGCTCCCGGATACTTTCCTCGACCTGATGCGCGAGGCTATGCCGGCCCCGCTCTCTTTTGACGACTTTATCGCTGCCTGCCAGCGGCCCCTGCGCCGCAGTCTGCGGGTCAATACCCTGAAAATCAGCGTGGCGGACTTTCTTCTGCAGGTCGAACCCTACGGCTGGCAACTGACGCCGATCCCCTGGTGCCCGGAAGGATTCTGGATCGAACGCGATAACGAAGACGAACTGCCGCTGGGTAGTACCGCCGAACACCTGAGCGGCCTGTACTACATCCAGGAAGCCAGCTCCATGCTGCCGGTTGCAGCGCTGTTTGCCGACGGTTCCAGCCCGCAGCGGGTGATGGATATGGCCGCCGCGCCGGGCTCCAAGACCACCCAGATGGCGGCATCTATGAACAACCGGGGGGCAATTCTGGCCAATGAATATTCGGCCAGCCGGGTTAAGGTGCTACACGCAAACCTCAGCCGCTGCGGCGTCAGCAACGTTGCGCTAACCCATTTCGATGGCCGGGTTTTTGGTGCTGCGCTGCCGGAAAGCTTCGACGCCATTCTGCTGGATGCGCCCTGCTCCGGTGAAGGGGTGGTGCGCAAAGACCCCGATGCGCTACGTAACTGGTCTCCGGCCAGCAATCAGGAGATCGCCGCCACTCAGCGTGAGTTGATCGACAGCGCCTTTCACGCCCTCAGGCCAGGTGGCGTGCTGGTGTACTCTACCTGCACGCTCAATCGTGAAGAGAATCATCAGGTTATCCGCTGGCTGCTGGAACGCTATCCCGGCGCCGTTGAAATCGAGCCGTTAGGCGAACTCTTCCCGGAAGCCAGGCGCGCGCTTACGCCGGAAGGCTGGCTGCACGTTTTCCCGCAGATCTTCGACTGTGAAGGTTTCTTCGTGGCGCGGCTGCGTAAAACCAGCGCGATCGCGCCGCCACCCGAGCCGGACTTCCGGGTAGGCAAATTCCCCTTCACCCCACTCAAGGGCAAGCGGCTTAATGAAGTCGAAAACGCCGCCCGCAAAATCGGACTGCACTGGGACGAGAGGCTACAGTTGTGGGAGCGGGAAAAGGAGCTCTGGCTGTTCCCGGCACAGATTGCGCCGCTGTTTGGCAAGGTGCGTTTCTCGCGTTGTGGGCTACGTCTGGCCGAATGCCACACCAAAGGCTATCGCTGGCAGCATGAAGCCGTCATCGCGCTGGCCTCACCCCATGCGGCCAACGTTTTCCCCCTGACCGCGGAGCAGGCCGAAGAGTGGTTCCGGGGGCGGGATATTTTTCCGGATGCGTTCCCCCCTGAGGGCGAGATGATAGTCACCTTTCTGGGTCAGCCGCTGGGGCTGGCCCGGCGGGTGGGATCGCGTCTGAAAAACAGCTATCCACGCGAGCTGGTTCGCAATGGTCGACTGTTTAGCGCCGTCGGGCAGGTTAAAAACCCTACAGTTTGAATTGCGTCTTTTTTCGCCATCTGCCAGGATGAACCTGTACGGTTTTTAAGCCGTACAGGCAATGCGGCACTTACTTATTACGATCGGGAATCGTTCTATGGCAAAAACCAGCGTTCGAATCGGCGCATTCGAGATTGATGATGCCGAAATACATGGAGGAGAACAGGGGGATCGTACCCTGAGCATCCCCTGCAAATCTGATCCTGACCTGTGTATGCAGCTCGATGCCTGGGATGAAGAAACCAGCATTCCGGCGCTGCTAAACGGCGAAAACTCCGTCCTTTACCGTAAACATTACGACCGCAGTACCGACTCCTGGGTCATGCATCTGGCCTGAACCCATGAACCCGCCGTAAGGGCGGGTTGTTTTGAGAACAACGCATTTCCCAATAATCCCCTACAATAATCTTAAAACGCAACGCTGATTCTGGCGGGGATGGCATGTTCGCTCTGGTTTTATTTGTCTGTTATCTGGATGGAGGATGCGACGATATTGTCGTAGAGCTTTTTAATACCGAACAGCAGTGTGAAGTGGCGATGGATAATCAAAAGATTCGTCACGGCGGCTGCTATCCGGTGGAGGATTTTATCGACGGCTTCTGGCTGCCCGCGCAACAATACAGCGACTTCTGACGGCTACTGGAGCTGCACCAGCGTGAGTTTATTACCAAACACCGCGCCGGTGTCAATGTAATGCTGATTAAAAAAGGTTCTCGCCTCCTGCAACGGAGTATGACCAAACCAGAATTCGTCCGCTCCGGTGATGGCGCCTCCCCTGCCCTCCAGATGGCGGTTCAGCCGCTCGCGGCTCCATACCGTACGGCGGGCGTCAACCTGCTGCCGCCAGGCATAGTGAGAGCAGGGATAATCAGCATGAGCTATCACCTGCACCTTTCCGGCAGCATGCAATTCAATGATAAACGGCAGTCGGGCGCAGCGTCGCAGGCGTTCTATAGCCTCCCGGCGAGGCTGGCCGGCAAGTCGGGTCAGCCAGTCGCCGCCGTTCATCGTCCATAACAGCGTATCATGGGCTTCCAGGGCATCCAGCGCCATCTCCTCATGATTACCACGCACTGCCCTGAACCAGGGTTTATCCAGCAACGCCAGGCAACCGGCGCTGTCCGGCCCGCGATCGATAAGATCGCCCACCGAGATTAGCAAATCCTGCCAGGGGTTAAAGCGCCTGGCCCGTAACGCCTGCGCCAGTTGATGCAGACAACCGTGTAAATCGCCGACCAGCCAGATACGATGCCAGGCGACGCCATCGATTCGCTGATACACAGAGAGCCTCCTGCACTAAGTATAGCGTCCGGCAGTGGTGAAATGATCAGCAGCCAGCGGATAAAGTTTCCACGATTTTTCCTAAACCGCACATAAGGTTTATCTTAAGGTAAAATTAAGCAAGTTATGCCAATCCCCCTACGGCATTAATCTTTATGTTGCACCTGTTGTTTTCTAAGAGGTGCGACGTGTCCCTGAATCAATCCCCCATACTAAAGCAGTTTGTCATTTTTCTGGCTCTGGCGGCCTGTGTCGCGCTGAGTACCAGCTTTTTATTTATTGATGTGCTATGGCTTCACAATCTGGTAAAAGAGATTTCGCTCACCGAGATCTCCCAGGAGGTTATCCTGCTGGCCAACGTGGCGATCTTCGTATTTTGCGCTGTCCGATCGCCCGGTATGCGCGGCGGCCTGCTGCTGGTTGCCGGTTTCTACGCCGCAATGCTAATTCGCGAGCTGGATTACTTTTTCGATATGCTGCATCACGGTGCCTGGTTCTGGTTCGCCCTGGCCTCCACCGGTTTTTTCCTGATCCTTGCCACCAACTGGCACGCTTCCGTGCAACCCGGCCTGCTTGCCTTTATTCGCCACCCCAGTTTCGCCCATACCACTTCTGGCATGGTCGTGATTCTGGTGTTCTCTCGCCTGTTCGGCATGACCGAATTGTGGGACGGCCTGCTACAGGATGGCTACCTTAACGTGGTGAAAACGGCGATCGAGGAAGGTACGGAACTGGTAGGCTATACCCTGTGCCTGTTTTCCAGCACCTGGTTCGCCCTGAGCCTGGCAGCTCAGCGTCAGGAGGCTCTGGAACCGGAACGGGAAGTGCGGATGGCGCGTTTTGACACTGGTCGGCGTGAGCCGGAGGTCTGGGCCCGGGAAAGCCCCTCTCGTTCATAGCGAATAGCGGGCCGGCGTCTTTCACGCCGGCCTTTTTGTATCAGCTACCGTGCCGCAGCACGGGATAGGTAAAGAACAGGGCATGGCACAGATTAAGCGCAAAGTGCAACACCGCCGCTACCCATAACCTGCCGCTCCACAGCCAGGCCAGACCGTACAGCACGCCAGCAAGGGCGGCGAAAACTACCAACAGCATGCCGCCCGCAGCATGCATCAGGCCAAAAATCACCGCGCTTAACAGCAGTGCCGGCGGCGCTGCCATTACGCCACACAGCCGCTGCAGCAGCCAGCCGCGAAACAGCGCCTCTTCCGCCAGCGAAACAAAAAACAGATTCGCAAAAGCGAAAGGCAACACCCACTCCCCCTGATGTAATTCCAGCCCCAGCCCACCCAACGCCACCGCGACCAGCAACAGAGCCGGTACGGCCAGTACCAGCAGCAGCCACTGCCAGAAAGCCACTCGTTTTAACGGCTGCGCCACAAATAGCGTTGGCAGGCAGCACAACAGCAAAAACGGCACCAGTGCCTTATCAAAATTAAAATACATCGAAAATGCGGCGCTGCGCGGCCCGGCATAAATGCCATCAAGAACTTTGGGATTACTAAAACCGGGGATCAGGTGTAGCATCAGCGCCGCCGCTGCAACCACCAGCACAGCCTCAAGGATTATCCTGACAGAACGCCTCTCTCGCCACGTCATAGCAGCAGCCCCCAGCAGCGCCATAACAACAAGCGCCACAATGCCTGCAGGCTGCACAACGCCGCTACTCGCTCCCCAGACCACGGCCCCCGTCAGCAGAATCAGCGCCAGGGGCAGATAAAAGCGCAACGCCAACAGCGCCGAGGCCAACAAAATCCACATTATTGCTCTTCCTGTTGTAAGAATATCGGCCAGATTATGACTGACACAAAATTGTTAGCCAAAATAAAAGCACGCGGCGGCGGCGAACTCTCCGCTGGCAAGACTGAAAGGAGATAACCAGCACCGACTTACGATGTCTGTCAGATAGCGGCGTTCGGCTCCCGGATCTGGTAGAAACCATTGCCGGTCTCAGTCATCAGTATGATAAGCGCCACAACATGTTATCCGGATTTTCCGACAGGAATAATTCGTTTATGTTCATCTTTTGCAGCCATCACACCCGACAAAAAAATTCTGTCAGCAACTTGTAAATGAATCATTAACCATGTTAGAACAGAAAAGATCCGGAGCGATGCGGGCACGCGTCGTCATCGCCCCAGTCAGGGCAGGCGCTATAAAAACAGATAAAAAAAGACCGAATACGATTCCTGTATTCGGTCCAGGGAAATGGCTCTTGGGAGAGAGCCGTGCGCTAAAAGTTGGCATTAATGCAGGCTAAGTCGCCTTGCCCTTTAAAGAATAGATGAGAGTCGCAGGTTTTCCAGTCCGGCAACCTTTTCCGGGCGAAAAAACCGGCGCTGCGGCTACCCGTCTCAATAAAAAAAACGCCATACCGAACCCGGTGATGGCGTTTTTTTTATTTTCGCTCAGTCAATTACACAGTTTTTGCGCTCGATCGATGAAAGGCTCCAGGCTCATCTTCTGCCCCGGATGCTCAGGGTCGTCAATCATGATGGTTTCCAGAGGCTGGCCGCTGCTTTTACCGCTGGCTACCTGCTCTTTGGCGACCTCATTCAGCGGATACTGCATCAGGGTGCTGGGATTGATCACAAACAGAGCGTCGCCGGTACGACAGGTCAGCATTACCTCTTCACGGTTAAACGCCCACTTATCTTTGCCCATTTCAAAACGACTGACGGTTATCACCTTAGGCGCGGCCAGCGCCGCGCCAGAGGCAGCGAACAGCAGCAGGGTTATTGCGATTTTTTTCATCGGCACTCAAATATCATTCAGTTAAAAAGGCTCCAGGCTGGAAAACAGACTCACACACAGCAGCACAGCCAGCGCCAGCCCCATTTCCGCCCGGGTCAGTATAATAAAACGCCGCTGCGCCACACCGGCGCTTTGTGCGAAACGCGGCACCAGAAGATAGCGATTAATCAGCGCAATGACCACCATCACGAGCACCAGGCTCATCTTGACCAGCAACAGCCCGACATAGTCGCTGTGCCATGGCCAGCGCCAGCCCAGAATCGCCAGGCTATTGATTATCCCTGTGGTAATAACCAGCGCCACCGCCAGGTGACCATAGCGCGAAAAGCGCATCATGGCCGCTATTGCCGACTGACGCCAGCGCGGCCTGGCCGCCATTCGCATACAGACCAGCAGCGGCGCCAGCCCCCCCACCCACCAGGCGGCGGCAAACAGATGAACGCTATGGTTAGCGCGGTGCAGGGTACCGGCAACTCCTTCGTGCATCACCGCATGACCGGTGCCAGCCAGTAACGCCAGCTGCAACGCCGCCAGACTGAGCAATAGCGGCGAGCGACGTGGCGGTTGCAGTAGCGTCACTGCGCCAATAACCAACGCCAGCAGAATCTGCCATATCCACGCCGCGCCAAAGCGGGTGCCAGTCAGCGCGCGCCAGATGTCAGGGTTAAGCACATCGCCCCATCCCTGCCCCATCATTCCTCCCTGTAGCGCGAACAACAGCAGCGCGCTCAGGATATTCAACAGCGCGGCGACGCGCCACAGACGCGACAGCCGGCGGGTCACGGCCATTGCAAAACTACCAGCGCTGAGCAATACGCTGCAGATAGCCGACCCCATCAGCAACATCAACGCCAGATCGTGGCCAAAGCGCATCGCAACCACAAGCAGGTGCAGCATTTTACCTCACGCTAAAATGATAACTACCCTGAGTTTTGTGGCTGTCCACCGACACCACATGCCAGTCTACCTGATAGCTTCCTGGGGTCAGTTCGGCATTGAGCGGTACAATCAACTGACGATCGTTACCAGGCGCCAGGCCAACGGCTCCGGTAGCGACCTTCTGCCGCTGCGGGCCAATCAGGGTAACGCCGCTGAAAGCCGGCTCCACCCCTTCGGAAAAGGTCAGCGTCAGCGTTTTGGTTTGCACCGTCGCCACGCTCCCCTCTGCGGGCTGCTGCCGTTGAAGGTGGGCGTGGGCCTGCGCCAGAGAAGGCGTCAGAGAGGCAGCCAGAAACAGAGAGGCGAGTCGTTTGTAGGACAAGGCCATTCCGGTCATTCCTTTTGTTTATGGATGTGGCCCAAAGGATAACCGCCGTGTTTCGCCAAATCCAGCGCGCCGGGTGCGCTCCCCTCAGAAAGACTTGTCATCGCGTGCGCCAGGCAGTACCTTCTGGCTGACGATAAATGGAGACCACGATGAACAACAATCTCGCACAGCTCCCCCAGGAGGAGATGGACAAAGTTAACGTCGATCTGGCCGCGGCAGGCGTCGCCTTTAAAGAGCGTTACAATATGCCGGTCATCGCCGAGGCCGTGGAGAGAGAACAGCCGGAACCTCTGCGTGAATGGTTCCGGGAAAGATTAATTGCCCATCGGCTGGCATCGGTAAACCTTTCCCGACTGCCATATGAGCCAAAATCGAAATAATTTCATTCCGGTGACATTTCCTTACAGTGCCTTTGTTAAGATTTTTCTGTATAACAGAGACCTCTGACCTCAAAGGAATAGCGACCAGTCAGGCCACCTGGTTAGCAATAAAGGAAGGGAGAAACAATGCCCCTGTGGAATGTTGCCGCCGCGCAGTACGCCGCCCGTCCAGGCGGCGTGGAAGAGAATATTCATCACCATCTTACCTTCATCAGTCATGCCGCACGCGAATGCGTCGATCTGCTGATCTTCCCTGAAGATTCGCTGCTGTGCGCCGACGGCCCCGCTCTGCCTCCCGACTCCCCGTTGCTTCAATCTCTGCTACAGGCCGCGATTCATCATCGCATGACGATTGTAGTAGGGCTGCCCCATCGGGATCCTCATGGATTTTCCGCTGGCGCCTTAGGTTTTATGCCCGATGGCAGCCAGATCTCCTGCCGTAAACCTCATGCCGAAGCCGGAGACTGGTTTACCCCCTGTCCGGAAATGCCGGTGCTCGGCAATGGTGAGCGCAGTTTCGCGCTGGCGGTGAATACGCCCTGTCATGAAGAGGCGCTGCCGCGCAGCGCCGCCGGGCTGGGAGCCCATCTTTACGCTACCGGCGGTTTCGTTTCCGAGGCCAGCTGGCAACATGATGTGATGTACCTTCAGCGCTGGGCCCATAAGTACGGCATGGCAGTGCTCATGGCTAATAAGATAGAACAGCGCAACGGCGGCTACAGTCTGGGGCGCAGCGCCTTCTGGGACGAACGCGGACAACTGGTGGTGCGAGCGGAACAGCAGGAACTACTGGTTATCGGACGGCGCGCGCCCCAGGGTTGGCAGGGAGAAGTGGTTCCTGTACGCTAACGCCATTCAGCTGGCGGAGAGACTGATGCTACGCATTATTGATACAGAAACCTGTGACCTGCACGGCGGCGTGGTCGAGGTGGCCTCCATCGATATCATCGACGGAAAAATGGTCAATCCCATGAGCAATCTGGTACGCCCCGACCGCCCCATCAGCCCCCAGGCAATGGCCATTCACCATATTACCGAAGCGATGGTCGCTGATAAGCCCTGGATTGAAGAGGTGATTCCCCGCTATCAGGGCAGCCCCTGGTATGTGGCCCACAACGCCAGCTTCGACCAGCGGGTGCTACCAGAAATGTCCGGCGAATGGATCTGTACCCAGCGCCTTGCCCGCCGTCTGTGGCCGGGTATTCGATACAGTAATATGGGGCTCTACAAATCCCTGAAGCTGCATGTGGAAACGCCTGCGGATCTCCACCACCACCGCGCGCTGTATGACTGTTATATCACCGCGGCCCTGCTGCTGCGTATTATAGAAGATAGCGGATGGACGCCGGAACAAATGGTCACCATTACCGGTCGCCCCGCATTGCTGGAAAGCCTGCCGTTCGGCAAATACCGCGGCCAGTCTTTTGCGGATATCGCCGAGCGCGATCCCGGCTATCTGCGCTGGATGGCTGGCAACCTTAAGCAGATGTCGCCAGCGTTGCGTCTGACCCTGCGACACTGGCTCGATGAAGCCTGAGACTATAGCATCCGCCCCGGCAGCGTTTCCTGGGCCAGGGCGATAATAAAGGCGTACTCCAGCGCCACCCCTTCCCAGGACTTGTAACGCCCCGACTTGCCCCCGTGGCCGGAGTCCATGTCGGTACACAGCAGCAGCAGCGTATCGTCGCGCTTCATTTCCCGCAGCTTCGCCACCCATTTAGCCGGTTCCCAGTACTGAACCTGGGAATCATGCAGCCCTGTCGTAACCAGCATATGAGGATAGGCCTGAGGGGCCACATTATCATAAGGGCTGTAAGACTTGATATAGCGGTAATAATCCTCCTCCTGCGGATTACCCCACTCTTCAAATTCGCCGGTGGTCAGGGGGATAGATTGATCGAGCATCGTGGTCAGCACATCCACAAAAGGCACCTGCGCCACCACGCCGCGAAACAGTTCCGGGCGAAGGTTGACTACCGCCCCCATCAGTAGCCCGCCTGCGCTGCCTCCCATGGCAAAAAGGCGCTGCGGATCGCCGTAGCCTTTCGCCAGCAGAGCGTCACAAACGTCCAGGTAGTCGGTAAAACTGTTCATTTTGTTCAGCAGTTTACCATCGTCATACCACTGCTGGCCCAGCTCTCCGCCGCCACGCACGTGCGCAATGGCGTAGACGAAACCGCGATCCAGCAGACTCAAACGGCTGGGGCTAAAATCAGCCTCAATGCTGCTGCCGTAGGCGCCATAGCCATATACCAACAGCGGGTTGTGGCCACGCCGGAAATGACGACGGTGATACACCAGAGACACCGGAACTTCAGTGCCATCCCGGGCCTGTACCCACAGATGTTCGCTGCGATAATTATCGGCATCAAAACCGGGCACCGGCGTCTGCTTAAGGATCCGCCGCTCTCCACTATCCATATTCAACTCGAACAGGGTATCCGGCGTGGTCATTGAGGAATAACCATAGCGCAGCCAGGCGGTTTCCGGCTCCGGATTCAGGGCTATCCAGGTGACATAAGCCGGATCGTCAAAGGCGATGCCAGTCTCCTCACCGCTGCGACGGTGAATGCGGCGCAGGCTGGTCAGACCGCGCTGACGCTCTTCCACCACCAGCCAGTCGCGAAACAGGGTAAAGCCCTCCAGCATGATGCTCTGCCGGGCAGGGATCACCGTCTGCCAGTCGGACTCTTCCCCCGAAGCTGCGCGCCACAGACCAAAATTTTTACCCGCCCGGTTCGATCGTACCCAGAACTCATCCTGGTAGTGATCCAGCGTGTACTCATGATGATGGCGTCGCGCCAGAAAGCATTCAGGGCGCGGTCGCCCGTCATTGGCATCCAGTAGCCACACCTCACTGGTGGTGGCGCTGCTCAGATCAATCAGCACATAATTCTGTGATGAACTCTTATGCACGCCAACGTAAAATGCCTCGTCCGGCTCTTCGAAAATTAGCTCATCGTCCCGGCAGGGGCTGCCGACAGTGTGACGCCACACCTGCCAGGGATGTAGGGTCTTAGGATGTTTACGGACATAATAAAGGGTGCGTGAGTCGTTGGCCCAGACGAAGTCCGGCGAAACGTTCTCCAGCACCTCCGGGTACCAGTTACCGCTGTCCAGATTTCGCAACCGCAGACCATACTGGCGACGCGACAGATAATCCTCCGCGATAGCCATCGTCCGGTTATCGGGCGCCACATTCATCCCCCCCAGAGTGTAAAACTCGCTGTGGGCGGCGCGCTCATTGGCGTCCAGCAAGACCTGCCAGGGCTCCTGTTCGTCGGCCTGCACCGGCTGGCGTTGCCAGCAGGCATACTCATTACCCTCTTCATAGATATAGCGGTAACGATAACCATTTTTCACCCACGGTGCCGAAGCATCACGACCCGGCATGCGCCCGACCATCTCTTTCAGTAGCCGCTCCTGAAGCGCACGCTGGGAGGCCATGATCTGACGGCCATACTCGTTTTCCTGACGCAGATAGCCAAGGACATCAGGCGCGCTGCGGGAATCATCGCGCAACCAGTAGTAGCTATCAACACGGGTTTCGCCGTGAGCGGTAATGGCGTACGGCAGTTTTTTCGCTTTTGGGGGCATGGTTGTTCTTCTTATTTCCGGATAATGCACACCTGTAAGGGTGTGCATTATCCGCCCTTCTTGCAAGTTATCCCGGTTATCCTTCTGGCTGCGTCACAATGACCGGAAAACCTGGAAGGGAAGATCATTCAGTAAGCTGGCGCTTCTGAGACTGAATATCCTGTTCGATGCCGTCGCGTACGTCCTGGGGAATCTGCAACGCATCGCCCAGCGCGCTAAGGTAGCTGCGCTCCATAAAGTGGTCGATATCGATAGCGGCGCAGCTCAGGAAATAGAGCTCCAGCGCCTCTTCTTCGCTGCGTACCCCCTGAGCCAGACGCTGGGGATCGAGAGGCTGTTCGATGGCGCGTTGCACCAGCGCGCGCCCCTCCTGTTCAATCCCCGCTTCCTGAAGCTGCTGTTCGATTATCTGGCGCTCTTTATCATCGATATGGCCATCGCTTTTTGCAGCGAAGACCAGCGCCAACACCAGACGTTCGGCACGCTCATCCAGCGCCGAGGTCTGGTTCATCAGTGCAGACTGCGATGGCTGTTGCTGCAACCGCTGAGTTTCTCGCATACGCTGCTTGTACTTATTCCACAGTACGCTGCCCGCCACCGCGCCGCCGCCGACCAGCAGCGCGCTGCCGCCGTATTTGGTCAACAGTTTGCGCGATGACTTACTGGCGACCAGCAGTCCTGCCAGACCGCCCAAAGCCCCCGGAACCAGCAGCCTGCTCAGGCCCTGCTCCGGCTGTTCTGCACTGCCTTGCCCCAGCATAGACTGCAGTTGATTTAACCAGTTAGCCATACCCATCCTCCTGCTCCAGTGTTGATCTATTCATGCACCTTGCAGGGTAAGTGACCCAGCATCAGGAAATGTCGGGAAACGCAAAAAAAGCAAAACGGCCCCGCAGGGCCGTTCTTATCGAAGGGGCGACACTCAGGCCGCTTTGCTCTTCGCGCGCGCTTTGGGTGCGGCTTTTTCTTCTTTTTCCGCCACGGCAGTCGCCTTTGATTGAGGCCGCTTACCGGTCTTAATCAGGGTAGAAAGCGTCTCTTTATGCTCTGCCAGCCATAACCCCAGCGCTTCGCGTTGAGACTCCTCCAGCGCGACAGGCCCCTCTTCCAGCCAGTCCCCCAGCGACTCTGCCAGATCTAACATTTTGTCCCAGGAATCGGCCTCCTTCTTGCTGGCAAAAGACATTTTCTCCTCACCTTTGCGTACAACAACGTATTTAGTTTCAACCGCCATCGGTTTACCCCGGATATACTGGATTTTTAATCAGTATACCAGAACCGACGTTTTGGCTAAACTACGTCGCCAACGCAAACGTTTTCGTGGCTGTTGCTGCGTTTTTTGACCGGGGAAATCACTATGTCTGTACTGGGTACCGCGTTACGCCCTTCTGCAACGCGCGTTATGCTGCTGGGCGCTGGCGAGCTGGGGAAAGAGGTGGCCATTGAGTGCCAGCGTCTGGGGCTTGAGGTCATTGCCGTCGATCGCTATGCCGATGCACCCGCCATGCACGTAGCGCACCGCAGCTATGTCGTCGATATGCTTGACGGCGCTCGCATAAAAGCGCTGGTGGCCAGAGAGCGCCCTGACTTTATCGTACCGGAAATTGAAGCCATAGCTACCGATGCCCTGGTGGAGCTGGAAAGCGCCGGCGCCCATGTGGTGCCCTGTGCCCGCGCCACGCAGCTCACCATGAATCGTGAAGGCATCCGCCGCCTGGCAGCCGAAACACTGGGGCTGCCCACTTCCCGCTACCGCTTCGCCGACGACATGGCGGGTTTTCGTCAGGCGGTTGAAGAGACAGGCCTGCCCTGCATCATTAAGCCGGTAATGAGCTCTTCCGGTAAAGGGCAAAGCCTGATCCGCAGCGTCGACCAGATTGAACAGGCCTGGCAATATGCTCAACAGGGCGGCCGGGCGGGCAAAGGCCGGGTGATTGTCGAAGGCGTGGTCGACTTCGATTTTGAAATCACCCTGCTGACCATCAATGCCGTGGATGGTCTGCACTTTTGCGACCCCATCGGCCATCGCCAGCAGGACGGCGACTACCGCGAATCCTGGCAGCCCCAGCGTATGAGCGATCAGGCGCTGGCGCGGGCCCGTGACGTGGCAGGTAAGGTGGTGACCGCACTTGGCGGCTATGGGCTGTTCGGCGTTGAGCTGTTTGTTTGCGGCGATGAGGTCATTTTCAGTGAAGTGTCGCCCCGTCCCCACGATACCGGCATGGTCACTCTGATTTCTCAGGATCTGTCGGAGTTCGCTCTACACGTTCGCGCCTTCCTCGGCCTTCCGGTTGGTGCGATTCGTCAATACGGCCCGTCAGCCTCTGCGGTCATTTTACCGGAGCTGACCAGTCAGGATCTGCGTTTCAGCGGCGTGGAAAACGCCTGCGGCGCCGGATTACAGCTGCGCCTGTTCGGCAAACCGGAAATCGCGGGAACCCGCCGCCTTGGCGTGGCGCTGGCGAGCGGAAAATCCACGGAAGACGCAGTCAACCGGGCCAGAACGGCTGCAGATGCGGTAGTGGTTCAGGGGAAGTAAGTTAAGCGGCCCTCCCCGGATGGAGAGGGCCAGAAGATTACTGCTTCGCGCCTTCCACGGCTTCACGCGCAATCCGGGTAATACACGCGTAGTCGCCAGACTCCAGGGCATCGCCCGGCACCAGCCAGGAGCCGCCGATGCACAGCACGCTCGGCAGCGCCAGATAGTCGCGGTAGTTAGCCGGCGAGATACCGCCAGTCGGGCAGAAACGCACCTGAGAGAACGGCCCCGCGATAGCCTGCAGCGCCTTCACGCCGCCGTTAGCTTCAGCCGGGAAGAATTTAAACTCACGCAGACCGTAGTCCATGCCCAGCATCAGTTCAGAAACGGTGCTGATGCCAGGAATCAACGGAATCGTACCTTCGGTGGCAGCCTTCAGCAGCGGCTCGGTCAGGCCCGGGCTGATGGCGAACTGCGCGCCAGCGGCGGTAACGTCCGCCAGCTGCTGTGGGTTGATGACCGTGCCCGCACCCACGATGGCTTCCGGAACTTCCTTCGCAATCAGACGGATAGCTTCCAGCGCACACTCAGTACGCAGGGTCACTTCCAGAACGCGAACCCCGCCTTCGACCAGCGCTTTGGCCATCGGTACCGCATGCTCCAGCTTTTTGACCACGATGACCGGTACAACCGGACCGCTCTTCAGGATCTGTTCCGCACTCGTTTTCCAGTTATTCATCAGAGAATCTCTCCCGTGAAGGTTAATCTTTCTACCCCGCAACGTGCGGGATTTAAAAAGTAATACAGGTAGCCCCCTGCTCGGCACCGGACAGTTTTTCACGCAGCGCGCCAAACAGTTCGCGCCCGGTACCGATGCGCATGGCGCTGAGATCCGGGTGCTCAGGGGGGCGTTCGGCCAGTTCGTTATCATCCACCAGTAGCCGGAGCTCGCCAGTCTGGCCGTTGACCCGAATCATATCGCCCTCGCGAACCTTCGCCAGCACTCCGCCATCCCAGGCTTCCGGCGTTACGTGAATGGCGGAAGGAACCTTTCCTGAGGCGCCGGACAGGCGTCCGTCGGTCACCAGCGCGATTTTGAAACCGCGGTCCAATAATACACCAAGTGGCGGCATGAGTTTATGTAATTCTGGCATTCCGTTCGCTTTCGGCCCCTGATGGCGCACCACCACTACACAGTCGCGATCCAGTTTGCCGGCTTCGAAGGCCGGCACCACATCGTGCTGGCTTTCAAAAATTACAGCTGGCGCTTCAATCACCTGATTTTCCAGCGGCACTGCGGAAGTCTTCATTACGGCGCGACCGAGGTTGCCACTCAGCACTTTGGTACCACCGTGGTGGGAGAAGGGGTTATCGAAGGTGGCGATAACCTCAGGATCCAGCGGGCCATCCGCGCCTTCGCGCCAGTCCAGTTTGCCGTTATTCAGCCACGGCTCCATGAGGTAGTGTTTGAGCCCGCGGCCCGCTACAGTGTTGACCTCTTCGTGTAGCAGACCGCCCTTCAGCAGTTCGCGCATCAGCACCGGTACGCCGCCCGCCGCCTGGAAGTGATTGATGTCCGCCGGGCCATTGGGATACAGACGTGCCAGCAGCGGTACCACATCGGAAAGCTCAGAGAAATCGTCCCAGTTGATGATAATACCGGCAGCGCGCGCCATCGCGACCAGATGCATGGTGTGGTTGGTGGAGCCGCCGGTTGCCAGCAGCGCTACGATGCCGTTAACCACCACTTTTTCGTCGATCATCTTACCGAGCGGCATCCAGTCGTTACCGTTGCCGGTCATTCGGGTCACCTGCTGAGCCGCCGCCGCGGTCAGCGCGTCGCGCAGCGGCGCATCCGGCTGAATAAAGGAAGAGCCTGGTAACTGCATACCCATAAATTCCACCACCATCTGGTTGGTGTTCGCCGTACCGTAGAAGGTACAGGTGCCGGGCGCATGGTAGGAGGCGGCTTCGGCTTCCAGCAGCGCCATGCGATCCACTTTACCTTCGGCATACAGCTGACGAATACGCACTTTTTCTTTGTTTGGCAGGCCACTGGCCATCGGGCCAGAGGGAATCAGAATCGATGGCAGATGGCCAAAAGAGAGCGCGGCCATCACCAGTCCGGGAACGATCTTGTCGCAAACCCCAAGGAACAACGCGCCGTCGAACATATTGTGCGACAGCCCCACCGCCGCAGACATGGCGATCACTTCACGGCTCAGTAGCGATAGCTCCATACCGTCCTGCCCCTGAGTCACGCCATCGCACATCGCCGGAACGCCGCCGGCCACCTGCCCTACTGCGCCCACTTCATGCAGCGCCTTGCGGATTTTATCAGGGTAGTTTTCATAGGGCTGATGCGCCGACAGCATGTCGTTGTATGCGGTGATAATGGCGATATCGTTATGCAACATGCTTTTCAGTGAGGCTTTATCTCCCGGCTGACAGGCCGCGAAACCATGCGCCAGATTGCCGCAGGCCAGCTGCGAGCGCCGGACAGTGCCGCTCTTCGCCTGTTCTATGCGGGCCAGGTAGGCTTCCCGGGTCGGGCGCGAGCGCTCGATAATGCGATTTGTTACGCGTAACATTGTCGGGTTCATAAAGGGTCCTCATTATCTGTGTCGCCGTCAGGCGGCTGGTGCGAAGCATAAGATAAAGCGGCTCTGCCGGTTTATCACTTCTCCCCCGCACCACTAAGGCAAAATCGCTTCAGCCAGTGTAATGAAAAAAGCCCCGCCGGTGAATCCGGTCGGGGCTTTAAAACGAAAAAATTTTCAACTCTGCTGAGTCAGATCATGTTACCGGTAAAATAACCGCGTATCGAGATCGCGACCATCAGGACTCAAACTCATTCCAGGAACGACCGTCGCGGGTGATCATTGCCACAGAGGCAACGGGCCCCCAGGTACCGGCCTGATATGGCTTGGGCGCATCGTTATCCGCCGCCCAGGCTTCGGTGATGGAGTCCACCCATTTCCATGCTTCTTCCACTTCATCGCGACGTACAAACAGCGCCTGGATGCCGCGCATGGTTTCCAGCAGCAGCCTTTCATAGGCATCCGCCAGGTGGGTCTGGTTGAAGGTTTCGGAATAGCTCAGATCCAGCTTGGTGGTCTGCAGATTGTGCTTATGATCAAGACCGGGCACTTTATTCAGGATCTGGATATCCACCCCTTCATCCGGCTGCAGACGAATAGTCAGCTTATTCTGGGGCAGCTCCTGCCAGGACTCTTTAAACAGGTTAAGGGCCGGGTTCTTAAAGTAGACCACCACTTCTGAGCACTTGGTCGGCAAACGCTTGCCGGTACGCAGATAGAAGGGCACGCCGGACCAGCGCCAGTTATCAATATCCACCCGAATAGCCACAAAGGTTTCGGTATTGCTGCTCTTATTGGCGCCCTCTTCGTCCAGATAGCCCGGCACTTTTTTCCCCTGAGCGAAACCCGAGGTGTACTGACCGCGCACCGTTTTATCGCGCACGTTAGTACGATCGATGCGGCGCAGGGACTGCAATACCTTCACTTTCTCGTTGCGGATGTGGTCAGCCGTCAGGTCGGCCGGCGGCGACATGGCGATCATGCACAGAATCTGTAACAGGTGGTTCTGTACCATATCGCGCATCTGTCCGGCCTGATCGAAATACCCCCAGCGCCCTTCAATGCCCACCTCTTCAGCTACGGTGATCTCTACGTGGTCGATGGTGCGGTTATCCCAGTTATTCACGAACAGCGAGTTGGCAAAGCGCAGCGCCAGCAGGTTAAGCACCGTCTCTTTACCCAGATAGTGGTCGATACGATAGACCTGACATTCTTCAAAGAATTCACCCACCTGATCATTGATTTCGCGCGAGGTTGCCAGCGACGTGCCCAGCGGTTTTTCCATCACCACGCGAGCCGGTTTGGCATTCAGCTTCGCCGCGCCCAGTCCCTGACAGATAGCGCCAAAGGTGCTGGGCGGCATAGCAAAGTAGTTAATGGTGACGCGGTTTTGCTGATCGAGCATCTTACCCAGCCGGGTAAAGCCTTTTTTGTCGTTCACATCCAGATTGCAGAAATCAAGACGACCACTCAAAGTCCCCCACAGCGTTTCGTCGATCGGCTCTTTCATGAAGGTTTCAAGCGCTTCGCGCACCACTTTGATATAGGCTTCTTTGTCCCAGTCCGCGCGCCCCACGCCCAGAATACGCGTATCGGGATGAATCTGGCCCGCCTTTTCTAACTGATACAGGGAAGGCAGCAGTTTACGGCGCGCAAGGTCGCCTTTTGCGCCGAAAATGACCAGGTCGCATGCCTGGGCTGTTTGCGTTACCGCCATATCTCTCTCCTCGTTTCGGCTGGCCCGGCTTATGCCAGACCGCTTGTAATTTTATTACAATGCACTGTACTTCATTTTGTTAGTGAGGCGAATACACCCCGTGCCTTTCGCCACAGAAATCGCCAGGTGTCGCTATCGTAAAGCGCTATCAGGCCGGTTGCCACCAAAGAACAAAAACCCGACTACGATCAAGTAATGAAAAAAAACAACAGCTTTGACCATTTTGATACCCGCAGACGTCCCCGAAAAAGGTATTCTTGCCAGAGTCACACAGGATGCCGCCTGCTGCGGCATCGTAACTAGCCGTGAGTGCCTCATTCACTATGAATATGCTGGAAAATATCCGGGCTCAGCGGGAAAGGCTGAGCAAATCCGAGCGTAAGGTCGCTGACGCCATTTTACAGGCGCCTCAACGCGCCATCCATTCGAGTATCGCAGCACTTGCCGCCAGCGCCGGGGTAAGCGAGCCCACCGTCAACCGCTTTTGTCGCCGAATGGAAACCCGGGGCTTTCCCGACTTTAAGCTGCATCTGGCCCAAAGCCTGGCCAGTGGAACCCCCTGGGTCAGCCGCAGCGTTGATGAAAATGATAGCGTCGAGGCTTACACCGGTAAAATTTTCGAATCAGCGATGGCCTGTCTTGATCAGGTACGCCAGACTCTGGATATGCAGACCATTAATCGCGCCGTGGACTGGCTGAGCCAGGCCCGACGCATTACTTTCTTCGGGCTTGGCGCTTCGGCCGTCGTAGCCCACGACGCCATGAACAAATTTTTGCGCTTCAATGTACCGGTCTTCTATTCCGACGATATCGTGGTACAGCGCATGAACTGCATCAACGGCGGCAGCGGCGACGTACTGGTATTGATCTCCCATACCGGGCGAACCCGGCAGATGGTTGAGCTTGCCAGACTGGCTCGCGACAATGACGTGATGGTGATAGCCATTACCAGCCCAGACTCGCCGCTGGCGCAAGAGGCAGGTCTTAGCCTGCTGCCGGAAGTACCAGAAGACACCGATGTCTATATACCGATGATATCTCGCCTGGCGCAGCTCACGTTACTCGATACGCTGGCCACCGGTTTTATCCTGCGCCGCGGCCCAAAATTCAGGGAGAACTTGAAGCGGGTCAAGGAAGCCCTGCGCGAATCGCGCTTTGATAAAGGGCTGTTTTTGCCGGATAACACACAATAAATCGGTTAATTTTTTATAACAAAGATGTAACTTAGCAGGCTGTTCGGTTAGGTTAAGAGTAACAAGTCCGAACAACCGAATTCTATTCAAGCAACACCGAGTTGTTTCAGTCAACGGAGTAATACATGTCCAGACGGCTACGCAGAACTAAAATCGTTACCACCTTAGGCCCGGCTACCGATCGCGACAATAATCTGGAAAAGGTTATCGCCGCTGGTGCCAATGTGGTGCGCATGAACTTTTCTCACGGTAGCGCAGAAGATCACCTGCTGCGCGCCAACAAGGTCCGCGAAATTGCGGCGCGGCTGGGACGTCATGTTGCCATCCTGGGCGATCTCCAGGGGCCGAAAATCCGTGTTTCCACCTTTAAAGAAGGCAAAGTCTTCCTCAACATCGGTGACAAATTCCTGCTCGACGCAGGCCTGGGAAAAGGCGAAGGCGATCGGGAAAAAGTCGGCATCGATTATAAAGGGCTGCCCGCCGACGTGGTACCGGGCGATATCCTGTTGCTCGACGACGGTCGTGTACAGTTGAAAGTGCTGGAAGTCCAGGGGATGAAAGTGTTTACCGAAGTCACCGTCGGCGGACCTCTCTCTAATAACAAAGGCATCAACAAGCTGGGTGGCGGCCTGTCGGCCGAAGCGCTGACCGAAAAAGACAAAGCAGATATTCTTACCGCGGCGAAAATCGGAGTGGATTATCTGGCGGTCTCCTTCCCGCGCTGCGGAGAGGATCTGAACTATGCCCGCCGCCTGGCGCGCGATGCCGGCTGCGACGCCCACATCGTCGCCAAAGTCGAACGCGCAGAGGCCGTTGCCAGCGAAGAGGCCATGGACGATATTATTCGCGCATCCGACGCGGTCATGGTGGCGCGCGGCGACCTCGGCGTCGAGATAGGCGATCCGGAGCTGGTTGGCATCCAGAAAACCCTGATTCGTCGCGCCCGTCGGCTGAATCGTGCCGTCATTACCGCGACTCAGATGATGGAGTCGATGATCACCAACCCGATGCCGACCCGCGCCGAAGTGATGGACGTGGCGAACGCCGTGCTGGATGGCACCGATGCCGTCATGCTTTCCGCCGAAACCGCTGCGGGCCAGTACCCGGCAGAAACCGTCGCGGCCATGGCCCGGGTCTGCCTCGGCGCCGAGAAGATCCCCAGCGTCAATGTCTCCAAGCATCGTCTGGACGTGCAGTTCGAAAACGTGGAAGAGGCCATCGCCATGTCGGCCATGTACGCGGCTAACCACACAACCGGCGTCACCGCCATCATCGCGATGACCGAATCCGGCCGCACCGCGCGCATGACCTCACGCATCAGCTCCGGTCTGCCGATCTTCGCGATGTCCCGCCATGAGCGCACCCTGAACCTGACCTCGCTGTATCGCGGCGTCACGCCGGTTCACAGCGATACCCATACCGACGGAGTGGCCGCCGCGCACGATGCGGTAAACCTGCTGCGCGATAAAGGCTATCTGGTTTCCGGCGATCGCGTTATTGTGACCCAGGGCGACGTAATGGGCACCGTAGGCACCACCAATACCGTGCGTATCCTGACCGTCGAATAACCCCCGCCCGGAAATAACAAAGCCCACAGTTCAGGCCTGTGGGCTTTTTTTTATAGCTTATCGTAGACGCTATACAATCAGGGCTTCTTCCTGTCCTTTGGCCACAAATCCTTACGCTTATAGGGCTGAATCTCCCCTTCCTTACGGGTCTTCAGCAGCTTCAGTATCCAGGTGTACTGCTCGGGGTGAGGGCCAACGAAAATCTCCACTTCTTCATTCATACGCCGGGCGATGGTGTTGTCATTCGCTTCGCGCAGATCGTCCATCGGCGCACGGATGTAGACATCCAGACGGTGTGTATCGCCGTTATAGACCGGAAATAGCGGCACGACTCGCGCCCTACACACCTTCATCAAACGTCCGATGGCCGGCAGCGTCGCCTTATAGGTGCCGAAGAAATCCACGAATTCGCTATGTTCGCGACCATGATCCTGATCCGGCAGATAGTATCCCCAGTACCCCTGGCGTACCGAACTGATAAAAGGCTTAATGCCGTCATTACGAGCGTGCATACGGCCACCAAAGCGGCGCCGTACCCGATTCCACAGATAATCGAACAGTTGGTTGCCCTGATTATGGAACATCGCCGCCATCATCTGACCGCTGGCGGCCATCAGCATCGCAGGAATATCCACTGCCCAACCGTGGGGCACCAGGAAAATCACCCTTTCATTATTGGCCAGTAGCTCATCAATAATCTCTTTGCCGTGCCAGTCAACCCGCGCCAGAATTTTTCCGGGATCGCGCAGTCCCAGTTCTGCCATCATGGCAATCGCCTGGGGGGCGGTTGCAAACATGCCGTCGATAATGGCTTCACGCTTTTCTTCCGGCAAATCCGGGAAACAGTAAAGCAGGTTAATGCGCGCGCGGCGGCGGGCGCTTTTCGCGAAGCGACCGGCGATACGGCCAATATTGCCCAGCAGCGGATCGCGCAGGCGCGGTGGTGTCCAGGCCAGTCCGGCGAATGCCAGCGCGCCCAGCCAGGATCCCCAGTAGCGCGGATGTAAAAACGCCTTGCGGAACTGGGGAATAAATTCAATGTTCGATCTCTTTTCTGCTTTTTGTTCTTTTTCCATTCGCTTCCCGGCCGTGGCCGATTTGACTCATCATCACCGTTGTCCGCTATTTTAGCGGCGGATGCCCAACAGACAAAATAAAAAGCCGGCCATCAGGACCGGCTTTCAGGTACACAGGACAAATCAGTCAAAACGCAACTGCGGAGTAACCTCTTTCACCTGCGCCATAAAGGTGGTGCGATCTTTACCTACCAGCCCTTCAGTTCGCGGCAGTTTCGCCGTGAGCGGGTTAACGGCCTGCTTGTTGATCCACACTTCATAGTGCAGGTGCGGCCCGGTAGAGCGCCCGGTGTTGCCGGATAGCGCGATACGCTCGCCGCGTTTCACCTTCTGCCCCGGCTTCACCAGCAGTTTCTTGAGGTGCATATAGCGGGTGGTATAAGAACGGCCATGACGCAGCGCGATATAATAACCCGCCGCCCCGCTACGCTTGGCGACCACGACTTCGCCGTCGCCGACCGCCATCACTGGCGTGCCCTGCGGCATGGCGAAATCCACCCCGCGGTGCGGCGCGATCCGCCCGGTCACCGGGTTCACGCGACGCGGGTTAAAGTTCGAGGAAACGCGGAACTGACGCGTGGTCGGGAAGCGCAGGAACCCTTTGGCCAGCCCGGAACCATTACGATCATAGAATTTACCGTCCTCGGCGCGGATGCTGTAGTAATCCTTGCCGCCGCTGCGCAAACGTACGCCCAGCAGTTGGCTCTGCTCGCGCTTGCCGTCAAACATTTCGCGCGACATCAGCACGGCAAACTTATCGCCTTTCTTAAGTTTGCGGAAGTCAATCTGCCACTGCATCGATTTAATGACCGCATTGATTTCACTGCTGGTAAGGCCAGCAGAGCGGGCGCTGGAGACGAAGCTGCCCCCGACGGTGCCCTTCATCAGGTTGTTAACCCAGTCTCCTTTCTGAGTTTCACGAGTCATTTTGAAAGTATTGCCGCTACGCTCATAGGTGCGGGTCTCGCGACGCGACATCTCCCAGGTCAGACTCTGGAGGTTACCGTCTGCGGTCAGCGTCCAGGAGAGCTGTTGGCCAATTTTCAGGCCGCGTAGATCCCTATCCACCTGGGCCAGGCGACTAATCTCGCCCATGTCGATGCCATACTGGTTCAGGATGCTGCTAAGAGTATCGCCGGTAGAAACGACATATTCATGAAGCCCCTGATCGGAGGCGACCTTATCGTCCAGCTCATCCTGAGGAATGGCTTCATCCTCTTGCGGCGCGGTGGTGTCGATAGGCTCACTGGCTTCCGGGAGCAGGGAGCGGATATCATCCTTACTCAGCTCGATGCTTCTGACAACCGGAGAAGAGGACTCCTGATGGTAAACATAAGGTCGCCAGACGGCGACCGCTAATGTGACGACTGTCAGCGACCCCAACATCACGCGGTGAGGTCGCGGTAGATTGTTAAATGCCAGGGCGACAGCGCGGGCTATCTGTTGCACGTATTCACTTCCTCGTTAATCCCCTTTCAGGCAGGCGGTGTACTGGCCCGCAAGCCCGGTAAGGAACTGCATGTAGCTATCCTTACCGAGTTGTACGGCGCTGCCCAGAGGATCAAGCGTACCCATGCGCACCCGCGTTCCTCTGGCAACGGCTTCTATGACCGCCGGCCTGAACTGTGGCTCAGCAAAGACGCATTCCGCCTTATGCTCAACCAACTGTGTTCTGATCTGATGTAAACGCTGCGCACCGGGTTGGATTTCAGGGTTGACGGTAAAATGCCCAAGCGGCGTTAACCCATAATGTTTTTCGAAGTAACCGTAGGCATCATGAAAAACGTAATATCCCTTACCTTTAACTGGTGACAGCTCGTTTGCTACCTGCTTATCTGTTCGGGCTAAATTTGCCTCAAAGCGCTGCAGGTTGGCATCAAGTTTGTCGCGATTTTCCGGCATAAGTTCCACTAATTTTTTATGGATTGCAACCGCCGAAAGCCGCGCTATCTCTGGGGATAACCAGATATGCAGATTGTTTTCGCCGTGATGGTGATCCTCATCACGTTTTTCTACCTGATACTCATTGTCGCCATGGTCGTGATCGCCTTTTATCAGCAGCGGTTTCACCTCTGAAAGCTGAGAAAGCGTCAGGCGATTTTGCTGAGCCCGGCGTGCTACGGGTTTTTGCATAAAGGCTTCCATCTCCGGGCCGACCCATACCACTAAGTCCGCGTCTTGTATACGTTTTATGTCAGATGGACGCAGTGCGTAATCGTGTTCAGAGGCACCATCAGGCAGCAAAACCTGCGTGTCAGTCACCCCATCAGCTATGGCTGAAGCGATAAATCCGAGTGGTTTTATCGAGGTCACAACGTCGGCTTTCGCGGCGTTGACCGCACCAAACCACAGTACCAGCGCGCCGCTGGCGCAAAGAAGCGTCTTTTTATGTAACATAATGCAAATTCTCATCTTTGATAGCGCAGAGAGTGTGATATTATAACATTCGCGAACTTCTGCAATAGCTGAATTGTCATGACTAACCTTGTTTCACTGGAAAACGTTTCCGTCTCCTTCGGTAACCGTCAGGTACTGTCGGGGATTTCATTCGATCTACGCCCCGGGCGCATTTTGACGCTGCTTGGCCCAAACGGTGCCGGAAAATCGACCCTGGTGCGTATTGTGCTCGGGCTGATAGCAGCAGATGAAGGAACCATCAAGCGCAGCCCGGCGCTGCGCATTGGCTATGTTCCGCAAAAATTACACCTGGACGCTACCCTGCCCCTGACCGTCGGGCGCTTTATGCGGCTGCGCCCCGGCGTGAAAAAGCACGATGTACTGCCGGCGCTGATGCGCGTTAACGCCGCCCATCTGGCGGATGCGCCGATGCAGAAACTTTCCGGCGGCGAAACCCAACGCGTTCTGCTGGCTCGCGCACTGCTTAACCAGCCGCAGTTGCTGGTGCTGGACGAACCCACCCAGGGGGTGGATGTCAACGGTCAACTGGCGCTCTACGATCTGATCGACCAGATTCGTCACGAACTGGGCTGCGGCGTTCTGATGGTGTCTCACGATCTGCATCTGGTCATGGCGAAAACCGACGAGGTGCTGTGCCTGAATCACCATATCTGCTGCTCCGGCACGCCAGAGGTGGTATCGACCCATCCGGAATTTATCTCAATGTTCGGACCGCGCGGTGCCGAACAGATCGGTATCTACCGCCATCATCACAACCATCGCCACGATCTTCGTGGGCATATTATCCTGCGCAAAGGTAACGATCGCTCATGATAGAACTGTTATTGCCCGGCTGGCTGGCCGGAATTCTGCTGGCCTGCGCCGCCGGCCCTCTCGGCTCCTTTGTGGTATGGCGCCGTATGTCTTATTTCGGCGATACCCTCGCCCACGCTTCGCTGTTAGGCGTGGCCTTTGGGCTACTGCTCGATGTGAATCCGTTTTATGCGGTGATCGCCGTGACCCTGTTACTGGCCCTGGGGCTGGTATGGCTCGAAAAGCGTCCTCAGCTCGCGGTAGATACCCTGCTGGGCATTATGGCCCACAGTGCCCTGTCGCTGGGTCTGGTGGTGGTCAGTCTGATGTCCAACGTTCGGGTGGATCTGATGGCCTATCTGTTCGGGGATCTACTGGCGGTAACGCCCCAGGATCTGATAGCGATCGCCGCCGGCGTAGCGATAGTTATCGCAGTGCTGTGCTGGCAGTGGCGCAGCCTGCTGTCAATGACTATCAGTCAGGAACTGGCCTTCGTGGACGGCGTGAAGCTTCATAGAGTGAAGCTGCTGCTAATGCTGGTCACCGCCCTGACCATCGGAGTGGCGATGAAGTTTGTCGGCGCGCTGATTATCACGTCGCTGCTGATTATTCCCGCCGCCACGGCGCGCCGTTTCGCCCGCACGCCGGAGCAGATGGCGTGGGTGGCGGTAGGCGTTGGTATGCTGGCAGTTACCATAGGGATGGCTTTTTCCGCCAGCTATGACACGCCAGCAGGCCCATCGGTGGTACTGGCCGCAGCGCTGCTGTTCATTCTTGGCATGCTGCGCCGCCAGCCGGTCTGAAGTCTTGCCCCTCTCCCGGCCCGGGAGAGGATTAATCCGAGGATGGCGGCGAAATGCCGAAGTGATTCCAGGCGCGGGGCGTCGCCATACGGCCACGCGGCGTGCGTTGCAAAAAACCCTGCTGAATCAGAAACGGCTCCAGCACGTCTTCAATGGTTTCACGCTCTTCACCAATCGCCGCGGCCAGGTTATCAAGCCCCACCGGCCCGCCAAGAAACTTGTCCAGCAGCGCCAGTAGTAGCTTGCGATCCATATAGTCGAAGCCTTCGGCGTCGACATTCAGCATATCCAGCGCCTGGTTGGCCACCTCGCCGTTAATGATGCCATTATGACGCACTTCGGCGAAATCGCGCACCCGGCGCAGCAGTCGGTTGGCGATACGCGGCGTACCGCGCGAACGCCTGGCCACCTCCAGCGCGCCGTCCTCGCTCAACTCCAGCCCCAGACATTCGGCGCTGCGCGCCACAATACTCTGTAGGTCAGCCACCTGGTAAAACTCCAGGCGCTGGACAATGCCAAAACGATCGCGCAGCGGTGACGTCAGCGACCCCGCCCGCGTGGTGGCCCCCACCAGCGTAAAGGGTGGCAGATCGATTTTGATGGAACGTGCCGCTGGCCCTTCGCCGATCATAATATCGAGCTGGTAATCTTCCATCGCCGGGTAGAGCACCTCTTCCACTACTGGCGAAAGACGGTGGATCTCGTCGATGAACAGCACATCATGAGGCTCCAGATTGGTCAGCATCGCCGCCAGATCGCCAGCCTTTTCCAGCACCGGGCCGGAGGTGGTACGCAGATTCACCCCCATTTCGTTGGCAACGATATTGGCAAGCGTGGTTTTACCCAGCCCTGGCGGCCCAAAAATCAGCAGATGGTCGAGTGCATCGCCGCGCAGCTTTGCCGCCTGGATGAAAATCTCCATCTGCGCGCGTACCTGAGGCTGCCCCACGTATTCGGACATAAGTTTCGGGCGAATAGCCCGATCGGCGGCCTCTTCCACCGGCACTGGGCCCGGCGATACCAGGCGATCTGCTTCAATCATCCTCTACCTCACAGCGCCGCGCGCAGCGCTTCGCGAATCAGGGTTTCAGTATCGGTACTGCTGGCGGTGACTTTGCTCACCATCCGGCTCGCTTCCTGAGGCTTATAACCCAGCGCCACCAGCGCGGCCACGGCTTCCGCCTCGTAGTCGTCCGTCACCGGCCCCGCCGGGGCGGTGAGCGCCAGATCGGCCGCCGGCGTAAAGAGATCGCCGTGCAGCCCCTTAAAGCGGTCCTTCATCTCTACCACCAGGCGCTCGGCGGTCTTTTTACCGATCCCCGGCAGCTTCACCAGCGAAGCCGGCTCTTCGCGCTCTACCGCATTGACGAACTGCTGAGCCGACATACCGGAAAGGATCGCCAGCGCCAGTTTTGGCCCGACCCCGTTAACCTTAATCAGTTCACGGAACAGGGTGCGCTCCTGCTTATTATTAAAGCCGAACAGCAACTGGGCGTCTTCACGCACCACAAAGTGGGTAAACACCACCGCCTCTTTGCCCGCTTCCGGCAATTCATAGAAGCAGGTCATCGGCATATGCACCTCATAACCCACGCCGCCCGCTTCCAGTAATACCAGCGGCGGCTGTTTCTCCAGGACAATGCCTCTGAGTCTACCTATCACATTTCGCTCCTGCGTTAAGGGCCGTTACAGTGGGTCTATACGCTAAATAATTCGAGTTGCCGGAAGGCGGCGGCGCAGCGAACCCCTGGAGCATAGCCGAACTATGTGACCGGGGTGAGCGAAGAAAGCCAACGTACCTGCAACTTAAAGAATGACGAGTATATCATATAAAAAAGGCTGGATAGATATCCAGCCTTGTCGACATTGTCGCATACTAGCGCAACCTGCCGCGCGCCAGCGTCAGGCGCGAATCGCCGATCTGCTGCACATTCTGACTCATATGGCAGTGGGTGATGGCGATCGCCAGCGCATCCGCGGCATCGGCCTGGGGATTGGCGGGCAGGCGCAGCAGATTACGCACCATATGCTGAACCTGGCTCTTTTCCGCGCCGCCGTTGCCCACCACGGTCTGTTTGACCTGACGCGCGGCGTATTCAAACACCGGCAGTTCCTGATTCACCGCCGCCACGATAGCAACGCCACGCGCCTGGCCAAGCTTAAGCGCCGAGTCGGCGTTTTTCGCCATAAAGACCTGCTCAATGGCAAAAAAATCGGGCTGAAACTGGGTTATCAACTCGCTGACGCCTGCATAAATAAGCTTCAGACGCGAGGGCAGATCCTCCACCCGAGTGCGAATACAGCCGCTGCCCAGATAGCTGAGCTGACGGCCGGTCTGGCGAATTACGCCGTAACCGGTAATTCGCGACCCCGGATCGATACCGAGAATGATGGCCATCTCGCCTCTCTGGTGAGTATAAAAGAAGTTCGGGCCGCCTTCCGGCAGCCCGCAACATTACAGCGTCGCCGCAACCTCGTCGGAGATTTCACCGTTGTGGTAAACCTCCTGTACGTCGTCGCAGTCTTCCAGCATATCGATCAGGCGCAGTAGTTTGGGCGCGGTTTCAGCGTCCATATCCGCTTTGGTGGAAGGAATCATTGAAACTTCGGCGGCGGACGGCTTCAGACCTGCGGCTTCCAGCGCGTCACGCACGGCACCCAGCTCTTCCCAGGCGGTATAGACGTCGATAGCACCGTCGTCGTAGCTCACCACATCTTCCGCGCCAGCTTCCAGCGCCGCTTCCATCACAGTGTCTTCATCCATACCCGCTTCAGCGTCAAATGAAATCACCCCTTTCTTGCTGAACAGATAGGCCACAGAGCCATCAGTGCCCAGGTTGCCACCACTTTTGCTGAAGGCATGACGCACTTCGGAAACGGTGCGGTTGCGATTGTCGCTCAGACACTCCACCATCACCGCAGTACCACCGGGGCCGTAACCCTCATAGATGATGGTTTCCATGTTAGCGCCATCGTCGCCACCCACGCCACGCTGGATAGCGCGGTTCAGGGTATCGCGCGTCATATTGTTGGAGAGCGCTTTATCGATAGCCGCACGCAGACGCGGGTTAGAGGCCGGATCGCCGCCGCCCAGGCGGGCCGCTGTCACCAGTTCGCGAATGATTTTGGTGAAGATCTTTCCGCGCTTGGCATCCTGCGCCGCTTTACGATGTTTTGTGTTGGCCCATTTACTATGACCTGCCATATCTATCTCCAGATTCGCCTGTTCAGGCGCAATTAATAACAAACTCTTCAATCGCCTGCCGGTTGCTCCAGGAGCGGGTCAGTGCCGCGGCTTCTCTGGCCTCTACCCACCTATAGTCCAGGTGTTCGCTGATAACCACCTCCCGCTCATGGGGCAGCGCCAGCGAAAACCAGGATTCGGTGTTACGCAGGGTTCCCGGCGCATAGCGATGACGTAAATACTCAAAAATTTCAAATTCCACGCTGCGCTGATGATCGACCAGGTTCAGCTTCTCGCTTTCGATATCGATGGCGACCTCTTCCTGAACCTCGCGCAGCGCGGCCTGCCGCGCGCTCTCATCCGCCTCCAGGCTGCCGGTCACCGACTGCCAGAAGGCGGGATTATCGCGACGCTGCAGCATCAGCACCCGCCCGGAATCCTGAGCATAAATCACTACCAGTACCGATACGGGACGCTTGTATGTCATCTTCAGTCGCTCTCTGACTTTTTCACAACTGCAATCCCCAACTCTTCCAGCGCGGTCGGATTGGCGAAGCTCGGCGCCTCGGTCATCAGACAGGCCGCTGCGGTCGTTTTCGGGAAGGCTATCACATCACGAATATTATCGGTGCCGGTCAGCAGCATCACCAGCCTGTCCAGGCCGAAAGCCAGACCAGCATGCGGCGGCGTACCAAACTTCAGGGCATCCAGCAGGAAGCCAAACTTAGCGCGCTGCTCGGTTTCGTCAATGCCGAGGATGCGGAACACCGCCTGCTGCATGGCGCTGTTGTGAATACGCACCGAACCGCCGCCCACTTCATAGCCGTTAATGACCATATCATAAGCGTTGGCGATAGCCCCTTCCGGCTGAGCCTCCAGTTGCTCCGGCGCGACGTCGCGCGGCGCGGTGAACGGATGGTGCATCGCCGTCAGCCCGCCTTCACCGTCTTCTTCGAACATCGGGAAGTCGATGACCCACAGCGGCGCCCAGGCGTTTTCGTCGGTCAGATTCAGATCTTTGCCGGTCTTCAGACGCAGCGCGCCCATGGCGTCGGCGACAGTGCGCGCCTTATCCGCGCCGAAGAAAATAATGTCGCCATCCCGGGCGCCGGTGCGTTCCAGAATCGCCTCGACGATTTCCGCGCTCAGGAACTTCGCGACCGGGCTGGTGACCCCTTCCAGCCCCTGACTGCGCTCGTTGACCTTCATCCAGGCCAACCCTTTGGCGCCATAGATTTCAACAAACTTGCCGTATTCATCAATCTGCTTACGGCTGAACTGCGCCCCACCCGGCACCCGCAGTGCGGCGACGCGGCCTTTCGGGTCATTGGCCGGGCCGGAAAAAACCTTAAACTCGACTGAGGTCAGCAGATCGGCAACGTCCACCAGCTCCATTGGGTTACGCAGGTCCGGTTTGTCAGAGCCGTAGCGACGCTCCGCTTCGGCAAAGGTCATGATCGGGAACTGACCGAGATCCACACCTTTTACCTCCAGCCACAGCTGGCGAATCATCTTCTCCATTATCTCACGCACCTGCGGCGCGGTCAGGAAAGAGGTTTCGACATCGATCTGGGTAAACTCCGGCTGGCGGTCGGCGCGCAGGTCTTCATCGCGGAAGCACTTAACTATCTGGTAGTAGCGATCGAAACCGGACATCATCAGCAGCTGCTTGAACAGTTGGGGCGACTGCGGCAGCGCGTAAAATTTGCCTTTATGCACCCGGCTGGGCACCAGATAGTCACGCGCCCCTTCCGGCGTAGCTTTGGTCAGCATCGGGGTTTCGATGTCCAGGAAGCCGTTGTCGTCCATAAAGCGACGTACAAAACTGGTGATGCGGGCGCGGGTCTTCAGGCGCTGGGCCATCTCCGGGCGACGCAGGTCGAGGTAGCGATACTTCAGGCGCGCCTCTTCCGTATTGGACTGGTTAGAATCCAGCGGCAGCGGTTCGGAGCGATTGATAATCGTCAGTTCGGTCGCAAACACTTCGACTTCACCGGTGGCCATATCGCGATTAAGGTTTTTCTCGTCGCGGGCACGCACGGTACCGGTGATCTGGATGCAGAACTCATTACGCAGTTCGGAGGCCAGCCTGAACGCCTCATCACGATCCGGATCGAAGAAGACCTGAACGATGCCTTCACGGTCGCGCATGTCAATAAAAATCAGACTACCGAGATCGCGGCGGCGGTTAACCCAACCACAGAGCGTCACCTGCTGCCCCACATGGGACAACCGCAGCTGTCCACAATATTCTGTACGCATGAGATTTCCTTTAACTTCGCCGCAGGGGCTGATTGCCTGCCGGGCAGACACCACGGTGCGGCGCTTGTCGAATGTCACAACTGAATGAAAAAAGGCGGCTATTATACTGGATATTGCGCGCCGAGATAAGCCCGATACCGCCCGAGCGCGCGTTTGCTGTGCGCCTGCCCCATCATTCTCACAAAAATTAACAAAATTAGTATAAGACCAGGAAGGGGGTTATCGCTATGGTAAGCAACGCTATCAATCAGTTAACCGGAGTGACGATGTCTGAATTCAATCCGCAAACCACCGCCCTGGTGGTCATCGATCTTCAGCAGGGGATCCTACCTTTCGCTGGCGGGCCCTGGAGCGCCGATGACGTAGTCGAACGCGCCGGGCGTATGGCCCGGGCCTTCCGCAAGCACAACGCCCCGGTCGTGATGGTGCGCGTGGGCTGGTCGCCGGACGGCGCCGAGGCGCTGAAACAGCCGGTTGACATGCCTGCCGGCGCAGGACCACTGCCGGACAACTGGTGGGACTATGCGCCAGCTCTCGGCAAAGCCGACAGTGATATTGAGGTGACCAAACGCCAGTGGGGCGCCTTTTACGGCACCGATCTTGAATTACAGCTGCGCCGTCGCGGTATCGATACTATCGTACTGTGCGGCATTTCGACCAATATCGGTGTGGAGTCCACGGCTCGCAATGCATGGGAACTGGGCTTCAACCTGATTCTGGTCGAAGACGCCTGCAGCGCGGCGAGCCAGGAACAGCACGAAGGCAGCTTCTCCCATATCTTCCCGCGTATCGGACGGGTACGCCGCACCGAGGAGATCCTGGCGGCGCTATAGCCGTGGCTTATGATCTATATCGGTCTGCCCCAGTGGTCGCACCCTAAATGGGTGCGACTTGGCATCCAGAACCTTGAGGATTATGCCCGCCACTTTAATTGTGTGGAGGGGAATACCACACTTTACGCCCTGCCCGGGGCGGAGCTCGTGGCGCGCTGGCACGCGATGACCGGCAACGATTTTCGCTTCTGTTTTAAATTTCCGGCCACCATTTCTCACCAGGCCGGGTTGCGTCACTGCAGTGCCCTGGTGAGCGAATTTTTTAGCCGTATGGCGCCGCTGGAAGCACGTATCGGCCAGTACTGGCTCCAGCTCCCCGCCGCTTTCGGCCCGGATAATCTGGGCGCGCTGTGGCAGTTTCTTGACGCCCTGCCCCGGGACTTCAGCTACGGCGTGGAGGTGCGCCACCCGCAATTTTTCGCCAAAGGCCCGCAGGAACAGGCACTGAATCGCGGACTTCATCAGCGTGGCGTGAACCGGGCTATTCTTGACAGCCGACCAGTTCACGCTGCCGAGCCGCGCAGCGAGGCGGTACGCGAGGCCCAGCGTAAAAAGCCGCGGGTGCCGGTGCACGCCCTGAGAACCGCCGACAAGCCGCTGGTACGCTTTATCGGCGGCGACAATATGAGCAGCAACCAGCAGCTATTTCAGCCGTGGCTGGACAAGCTGGCCCACTGGCAGCAGGAAAGCACGCCGTACCTGTTTTTGCATACGCCGGATATCGCCCAGGCGCCGGAACTGGTGCACCGGCTGTGGCCCGCGCTGCGCGAGCGATTCCCGGATATTGGTGAAGCCCCGGCGATTCCTCAGCAGGAATCGCTATTCTGATGCTGGCGGCCTCTGCTTGCGGTCGGTATGATAGCCGGCGCCATCGATTGAGCCTTTCAGGGAGTTTTTATGGTCTGCGCGCTCTATGCCGTGCTGGGTGCATTGCTGCTGATTAAATTTTCTTTCGACGTCGTGCGGCTGCGCGGTCTGTACCACGTCTCATACGGCGACGGCGGATTTACCGAACTGCAAAGCGCCATCCGTATTCACGGCAACGCGGTAGAGTATCTTCCCATCGCTTTGCTGCTGTTGCTGTTGATGGAGATGAACGGCGCCGAGGTCTGGATGATTCACCTCTGCGGCCTGATGACCATTGCCGGACGACTGATGCACTATTATGGTTTTCAGCATCGGCTGGTGCGCTGGCGTCGCTCGGGTATGGGCGCCACCTGGTGCGCCCTGCTGCTGATGGTGGCAGCCAACCTCTGGTATATGCCGTGGGAGTTGGTTTTCAGCGTGCATTAACGCACAATACGCCTTTGTTTTTCCCGGATTTAAACTATGCCTGACCGCGATACGCTGTTTTCCGCCCCCATCGACAAGCTTGGGGACTGGACCTTTGATGAACGCGTCGCTGAAGTCTTCCCCGATATGATTCAGCGTTCCGTTCCCGGTTATTCCAATATTATTTCGATGATTGGCATGCTGGCGGAGCGTTTTGTTCAGCCCGGCACCCGGGTTTACGACCTGGGCTGCTCGCTGGGCGCCGCCACTCTGTCGGTGCGCCGCAATATTCGCCACGACGGTTGCGAAATCGTCGCCGTGGATAACTCTCCGGCCATGGTCGAGCGCTGCCGCCGCCATATCGACGCCTTTCGCGCCAGTACGCCGGTCGACGTCAGAGAAGCGGATATTCGCGATATCGATATCACCAACGCCTCGCTGGTAGTGCTCAACTTTACCCTGCAGTTCCTGAACCCGGAAGACAGGGAAAGCCTGCTGGCTAAAATCTGGCGCGGCCTGCGCCCCGGCGGCGCGCTGGTACTGTCGGAAAAGTTCAGTTTTGAAGATGGCCAGGTCGGCGAACTGCTGTTCAATATGCACCACGATTTTAAACGCGCCAACGGTTACAGCGAACTGGAAATCAGCCAGAAGCGCAGCATGCTGGAAAATGTGATGCTAACCGATTCCGTAGAAACCCATAAGGCCCGCCTGAAGCGCGCCGGTTTCGACCACGCCGAACTCTGGTTCCAGTGCTTTAACTTTGGCTCCCTGGTGGCGCTGAAGTCTCCGGAGGGCGCGTGATCGACTTCGGCCCCTTTTACAGTCAGATAGCCTGCGGCCCGCTGGCCCCATGGCTGGAAACCCTGCCCGCTCAAATCGGCGCCTGGCAGCGCGAGTCGCTGCATGGTCAGTTCAGCCAGTGGCTGAAAGCGGTGGACGGGCTGCCCGCCCTGCGCCCTGACCGTCTGGATCTGCTGCACAGCGTCACCGCCCGGAGCGCACAGCCGCTCAGCGACGGCCAGAAACTGGGCATCGAGCGCCTGCTGCGTAACCTGATGCCCTGGCGTAAGGGCCCATTTTCGCTGTACGGCATCGATATTGATACCGAATGGCGCTCCGACTGGAAGTGGCAGCGGGTTTTGCCCCATCTGAGCGATCTTAGCGGCCGTACCGTGCTTGATGTTGGTTGCGGCAGCGGCTACCACCTGTGGCGCATGGTCGGCGCCGGGGCGCACCTGGCGGTAGGCATCGATCCCACCCAGCTGTTCCTGTGCCAGTTCGAAGCGGTGCGCAAACTGCTGGGCAACGACCAGCGCGCTCACCTGTTGCCGCTGGGTATTGAGCAGATGCCGACTCTTAACGCCTTCGACACCGTGTTCTCTATGGGCGTGCTCTATCACCGACGCTCTCCGCTTGATCATCTCTGGCAGTTGAAAAATCAGCTGGTCAGCGAAGGTGAACTGGTGCTGGAAACCCTGGTGGTGGAAGGTGATGAAAATCAGGTGCTGGTGCCCGGTGAACGCTACGCCGCCATGCGTAATGTCTGGTTTATTCCTTCAGCGCGGGCGGTCAAACTGTGGCTGGAAAAGTGCGGCTTTGTGGATGTGCGCATCGCCGATCAGAGCATCACCACCACTGAAGAGCAGCGCGCCACCGACTGGATGCGTACCGAATCGCTGGCCGACTTCCTCGACCCTCGGGATCCCACTAAAACCCGCGAAGGCTATCCGGCGCCGATGCGCGCTCTGCTTATCGCCCGTAAGCCCTGATTCGCTCAACCGTCCTCCCTATTCCAGGCTACGCTTGCATTCAGGCGTGGTCAGGAACTGGAGGGAAAATGAAAAGCGTCTGTTACCGCTGGCCGCTGGCGGCCATTCACGGCTATAGCAACGATATCGACCGTCTGAATAGCCTGCTGGCGGTGCAGTATGAGCGCTGGGGCATGGAAGAGCGCGAACTGGGCAGCGTGGGCGACGGTATGATAGCGCTCTGGCAGTCCATCGCCGCCGACAGCCATCTGCCGCATCTGCTCATCATGGCCGGCTTTCACGGCGATGCGCCAGCGGGCAGTTGGGCCATCCTCAATTTTCTGCAGCACAATTCGCCGCTGCTGCTGGATAAAGTCCGGCTCTCATTTATTCCGCTGGTGAACCTTTACGGCCTGCGGGCCGGCGTAAAGCTCAATCGCTACGGTTTTGATCCCGCCGGCGGATTTTGCAACGGCACGCCCGGCGCAGAAGGAGAAGTTCTGCACGCCCATACCCGACTGCTGGCTCAGGCAGCACAAGATGGCGTACTCTGGTGCACAGAAGCGCCCCTGGCCGCTCAGGCCTGGCTGTGCGTATCGGATATGGAACAAACGCCGGCTCTGGCCCTGCGCGACGATCTGAGCCAGACTTTCGAACTGTGCAACGGCGCCAGTCCGCAAGGCGATATCTGTTGCAACGGACTGGCACCTCTGGGCGGCGACGATGATATCCTTCACTGGTTGACCCGGAAAACCGGTGGGCCCGCCGCCCGCGCGGTAACGCCGGGCCGGGCAACGCTGGAACAGCGGATCTTCGCGCATCACAGTCTGATAAGCGCCTTTATCGCCGCAACCCTGGCGCCCTGAGCGGGGTTAAATAGGTGGGGCAGCCACTCTGATATATCGAATACCGTCTGTCAGGAAAAAAGATAAGAAAAAACTCATTCTTTTATCCGAATAGCAGATATCGCCAGCATACTATGCCCTATTTTTTAGTTGACCAGTTTAGCGCGAAAAATATAACATCCCGACACTGACTGATTACCGGCAACCGGGGCAGAATGAATATACCCAAGGCTAAATTTTTACAACAGTCCTGGCTCAGAAACAAAGCAAGCGTTGAGAAACAGGCCCACAATGAGGCCATTCTGATCAGAGGGATTCTGACCAATATATTGCGCAACCCCCAGACCCATAAGCAGGGAACCTTTTCACAGTTTTTCGATGTTGCGGAATATCCGCTACTGGCTCGGGGCGCCTGGCCTGAGTATATTTCGACTTTACAGAAAGAGTTCGAAGATGCCGGATATCAAATTCTGCTTGAGCAGCGTAATAACGGTCTCTCCATTTCCATTGACTGGCGCAACGCCGGTATCGATGGCACTAATTAAATACTTTTCGTTAACAACCCGGCAGCTATAATTTCCCCTTATCAGACTCTTCCTTCGCCCGCCTGATATATTGTCGGGCGAAACATTAGTGTCATATAGCCGCTATCAGCGATGGAGGCAAATGCGCTGAAATGTGACTAAAGTGACAAAAAAGACTATGGTTTATCTGTGGTAGCCGTCAGACAAGAACCGATGACTCAATATAAAGAAAAAAAGCCCCGGGAAAAGGCCGGGGCGTGGTACATGCAAACATCACATTGGGCGACATGATGCGCGGTAAAAACAGGTTGTGAGTCAGAGGCGGCGTGCTACTACGCCGCGCCAAGCGCCGCTTTCATCGCCGCTACCGCATCGGCATCCACATAGTAGCGACTGTACTCATCGACAGTTGCATCCGAAGACATCGAAATGCCCTCTTTACGATAACGCATCGGGGATCTCCCCCAACAGCCTGCCGAACTGTGCAGCTCCTCAATCCCCGCGGCGATAAAGTGCTGGAGGTTGCTCAGACGCACGCCGGAACCGGCCATAATGATTGGAGCACCGGATCGGTCTTTTAGTTCCCTGATTAATGAAAGTCCTTCCAGGGCGTTCGCTTTCTGCCCCGAAGTCAGAATCCGCGCCACGCCCAAATCCCGCAGTTGATCCTGCGCGATCATGGGTTCACGGCACACATCGAACGCGCGGTGAAAGGTGACCGCCATCCCCTGCGCCGCCGTCATGACCTTTTCCATCCGCGGCCGATCCACTTCGCCATCCTCATTCAGAATGCCGATAACCAGCCCCGGGTAGCCCAGCTCCCGCAGATACGCAATATCATCCAGCATGGTGCTGAACTCCCCGGCGCTGTAGCAGAAATCGCCGCCCCGCGGCCGGATTATCGGATGCACTGGAATAGACACCCGCTGGCGCACGCCAAGCAGCATTCCGGCGGAAGGCGTAAGCCCCCCTTCCGCTGGCGCCGCGCACAGCTCAATGCGATCGGCCCCCGCCTGCTCGGCACTCACGGCGCAGTCTATTGCGTAGCAACATATCTCAAGCAAAGCCATTCACTGATTCCTTCTGTTACGCTAGTCTGAAACCTCATATTCAGGGCTCGGAAATTTATCATGACATTCAATTTCGACGAAGTGATCGACCGCCGTCACAGCGACAGCCTGAAGTGGAATAAATACGACCAGGGTATTCTCCCTATGTGGGTAGCGGATACCGACTTTCGCTCCCCACCCTGCATCACCGAAGCACTACAGCGTCGCGTGGATCACGGCGTCTTTGGCTATGGTGACTGGCCTCATGCCCTTGCTGAGGTCGCCATCGACCATTTCTGGCACAGCTACGGCTGGAAGGTGGAAAAAGAGTGGCTGGTGTTTCTGCCCGGCATCGTCAGCGGGCTGAATCTGTGCGTGCGCAGTTTTGCGCAGGGTGGCACCCTTGCCCCGCATCCTATCTACCCACCGTTTCGCAAGGCGGCCATGCTCGCAGGATGCCCGCAGCTTAATGCGCCGATCGTCCAGCGCGGCGAGCGTCCCTGGCTCGATCTGCCATCGCTTACCCCCCGGCTAACCGGGCGCGAAAAGCTACTGATGCTGTGCAACCCTCAAAACCCTGGCGGTACCGTATGGCGTCGTGAGGAGCTGGAACAGCAGTTGGCCTTCGCACAACGTCACGACCTGATAGTCTGCTCCGACGAAATCCACTGCGAACTGCTGCTGGAGCCCGGCGTGCGTCATATTCCTTTCGCCACGCTCAGCGAAGACGCGGCCCAACGCAGCATCACCCTGATGTCACCTTCAAAAACTTACAATATTGCCGGGCTGGGCGCCTCGCTGGCGATTATCCCTAACCCTGAACTGCGCCGCCGCTTCTGCGCCACCCGGGAAGGTATAGTACCGTCAGTGGATGTGCTGGCGCTGACGGCAGCCGAAGCGGCCTGGCGCGACGGCATCCCCTGGCGCACGGAGCTGTTGAAGATATTGAAAATTAACCGGGACGCGCTCTGCGAAGCCGTCAACGCTCTGCCCGGCCTGAGTATGACATCACCGGAAGCCACCTATCTGGCCTGGGTAGACGCCAGCGGGCTGAAGGAAGAATCCCCGGCCCGCTTCTTCCGCCGCGCCGGGCTGGGTTTTTCCCCCGGTGCAGACTTCGGCGAGCCGACGTTCGTGCGTATTAACTTCGGCTGTACCCGCTCCACCCTGGACGAAGCCATTAACCGGCTGAACCAGGCGCTGAAAGCGCGTTAATCCCGTTCGCTGGCGACCACGGCTTCCAGACTCCATGGGTGAAACTTCAGCGTCACCTGACCATCGGTTACCGCCAGGGTGGGATTCGCCAGGCGCTCGCCAGCGCCTGCCGGCGCGCTGGTTTTTAACGAAATGTCTGGCTGTCGCAATCCGTCGTCGGACATCAGGGCCAGCGCCCGGGCATTAAGCGTTTCAGGCGGGCCGGGCAGTACTATCTCAATATGCTCCCAGCCCTCATGCGGATAGCGTTTCTCGCCGGGCCAGGGCAGTTCAATCACCGTAAAGCGCCAGTGGGCCACGCGCAGCGGTTCCTGCAGGCGGAACAGGCAAATGGGCCGTCCTTTAATCTGTTTTTCACTAAACAGCGTGCCGCATTGCTCCAGCCCGGCTCGCCAACGCTCCGCGGTAGCATTCTGATGGCAACGCAGGGAGATATGGTCGGCGTCTAGCGGTGCCAGATCGAGCCCCATCCGTTGCGCCAGCGCCAACAGCGCCTGTTCAAAGCGCGGCAAATCGGCCACGATATCCTGTAATGCTTCAACCTGTTGCCAGTTCATCCGGCTCCTCCTGCCCGTCATAGAAAAGTCGCTAATCTACCCGCTTTCGCGTTTGTAGGCCAGCGTGCCGCAAGCCGCGCAGGTACTGACGCCCGCTGCGAAATGCAGTATACTTGGCCTCTTATTTTATCCATGCTTCATGCGTCGTCCCGCCCAGATCGGCCGGCGCTTAAATTTAAGGTAATCCGGTGAATATTCAGGCACTTCTCTCAGATAAAGTCAGTCAGGCTCTGATTGCCGCAGGCGCGGACGCAGATTGCGAACCGCAGGTTCGTCAGTCCGCTAAAGTCCAGTTCGGCGATTATCAGGCCAACGGCGTTATGGCGATCGCTAAAAAAATGGGCATGGCCCCGCGACAGTTAGCTGAGCAGGTGGTGAATCATCTGGATCTCTCCGGTATCGCCGCAAAGGTTGAAATCGCCGGTCCCGGCTTTATCAATATCTTCCTCGATCCCGCTTTCCTGGCCGCAGGCATCGACAGTGCCGTCGCCAGTGACCGCGCTGGCGTAGCGCTGGTGGAACAGCCCCAGACCATCGTGGTGGACTATTCCGCACCGAACGTCGCCAAAGAGATGCACGTGGGCCACGTACGCTCCACTATTATCGGCGACGCTTCAGTTCGTACCCTGGAATTCCTGGGTCATAAAGTGATTCGCGCCAACCACGTCGGCGACTGGGGTACCCAGTTTGGAATGCTGATCGCCTTCCTGGAGAAAAAGCAGAACGAAGCCAGTGCCGATATGGTGCTGGCGGATCTGGAAGGCTTCTACCGTGAAGCCAAAAAGACCTACGACGAAGACCCGGCCTTCGCCGAACGCGCCCGCAGTTACGTGGTGAAACTACAGGGCGGCGACGAGTACTGCCGCCAGATGTGGCGTAAGCTGGTCGATATCACCATGACCCAAAACCAGAAGACCTATCAGCGTCTGAACGTCACTCTGACCCGCGACGACGTGATGGGCGAAAGCCTCTACAACCCGATGCTGCCTGGCATCGTGACGGATCTGAAGGGCAAAGGGCTGGCGGTGGAAAGCGAAGGCGCCACCGTGGTCTTCCTGGACGAGTACAAAAATAAAGAAGGCGAACCTATGGGGGTCATCATCCAGAAAAAGGATGGCGGTTACCTTTACACCACCACCGATATCGCCTGCGCCAAATACCGCTATGAAACGCTGCACGCCGATCGCGTACTCTACTACATTGATTCGCGCCAGCATCAACACCTGATGCAGGCCTGGACCATCGTACGTAAAGCGGGTTACGTGCCGGAATCGGTACCGCTGGAACACCACATGTTCGGCATGATGCTGGGTAAAGATGGCAAGCCGTTCAAAACCCGGGCCGGCGGCACCATTAAGCTTTCCGACCTGCTGGACGAAGCGCTGGATCGCGCGCGTCGTCTGGTGGCGGAAAAGAATCCTGATATGCCAGCGGACGAGCTGGAAAAACTGGCCAATGCGGTGGGCATCGGCGCCGTGAAATATGCCGATCTTTCCAAGAGCCGCACCACCGACTACATCTTCGACTGGGACAACATGCTGGCCTTTGAAGGCAACACCGCGCCTTATATGCAGTACGCGTATACCCGCGTGTTGTCTGTATTCCGCAAGGGTAACGTGGATGAAAGCAGCCTGGCCGCTACGCCGGTGAGCATCACCGATCCGCGTGAAGCCGCGCTCGCCGCGCGTCTGCTGCAATTCGAAGAGACGCTGGCCGTTGTGGCACGCGACGGTACGCCGCACGTGATGTGCGCATATCTTTACGACGTGGCGGGTCTGTTCTCCAGCTTCTACGAACACTGCCCGATCCTCAGCGCTGAAAGCGAAAGCCTGCGCCAGAGCCGCCTGAAACTGGCGTTGCTGACCGCCCGCGTGCTGAAGCTGGGCCTGGACACCCTGGGTATCGAGACCGTCGAACGCATGTAATTATTTCAGGGGGCGTAACGCCCCCTGAATTTCTCCCCTCTCCCCCTTCCTTGATCTGAATAATGGTTTCGTGCGCCCCATCGTTATATCATTTTATATATAACGATATTTGTTGCGGATCCTCCCATGTTAAAACGACTCCCCTGCCTGCTTCTGGCACTGTTTTTGATTTCCGGCCAGGCTCAGGCCCAACGTCAGGTTGTCGATCAGCTCAATCGTCGCGTCACCCTACCGGATCGCATCGATCGTGCCGTCGTGCTACAGCACCAGACCCTTAATTTGCTGGTGCAGCTTAACGCCATGCCTCAGGTAGTGGGCGTCCTCAGCAGTTGGCGAAAGCAGCTCGGCCCCCGCTACCTGCGCCTGGCGCCGCAGCTGGATAAAATGCCGATGCCTGGCGATCTGACCTCGATTAATATCGAAAGCCTTCTCAGGTTGCGCCCGCAGGTGGTGTTTGTCGCCAACTATGCGCCGCCAGTCATGATCAGCCAGATTGAGCGCACCGGCATTGCAGTAGTCGCCGTCTCGCTGCGCCGTAAAGAAGCAAGCCAGGCAGGAAAGATAAATCCGCATTTGAAGGACGAAGAGCGCGCCTATAACCTGGGGTTACAGGACGGGATCCGCCTGATTGGCAAAGTGATGGGACGCCAGGCTGAAGCTGAAAAGCTAATTCACGACACCTTTGAACAACGGACGCTGGTCGCCAGGCGGCTGCGCGATCTGCCGGAAAGCGCGCGCCAGCGGGTCTATATTGCCAACCCTGATCTGACCACCTACGGCGCCGGAAAATATACCGGCCTGATGATTCAACACGCCGGCGCCATTAACGTGGCGGCTCGGGAGATAACCGGCTATCGCCAGGTCTCCATTGAAGATGTACTACGCTGGAACCCGCAGGTCATCTTCGTTCAGGCGCGCTACCCACAGGTGGTGGAACAGATTCTGCACGCCCCCCAGTGGCAATCCATTGACGCGGTAAAACATAAGCGCGTCTGGCTGATGCCCGAATACGCTAAAGCCTGGGGCTACCCGATGCCGGAAGCGATGGCGCTGGGCGAACTGTGGATGGCAAGCCGACTCTACCCGCAACGCTTTAAGGATATCGACGTCAATCAGCGGGTCGATGCCTGGTATCACCGCTACTACCGTACCTCCTGGACGCCGAAAGCCCAATGAAACAGGGGGCACTTATCCTTATTCTGGCGTTCTGCGCCCTGCTTTCGCTCGGCATCGGCCGTTATCCGGTGTCGCCGGAGCACTGCCTGCTGATTCTTCTAGAGCCGCTGACCGGGCAGCATCCGGCCATCAGCGATCCGGAACGCCAGGTAATTATGGCAGTACGGGTGCCGCGCACCCTGTTAGCCATGGGTGCCGGCGCAGCTCTGGCATTGTGCGGCGCCACGCTTCAGGGGGTATTTCGCAATCCGCTGGTCGATCCTCATATCATCGGCGTCTCTTCCGGCGCCGCTTTTGGCGGCACTCTGGCGATTCTGCTGAGTCTGCCGGTGACTGGCCTTCTGCTCTCTTCCTTTCTGTTCGGCATGCTGACGCTACTGCTGATCTTCATGCTGACCAGCGCCATTGCCCGGCGTAATATCCTGGCGCTGGTGCTGACCGGCGTGATCCTGAGCGGTTTTTTTTCCGCCTGGGTCAGCCTGTTGCAGTACCTCGCCGACACCGAAGAGAAACTCCCCAATATTATCTTCTGGCTGATGGGCAGCTTTGCCACGGCGGACAGCCAGAAGCTGTGGACTCTGCTGGTGCCGCTGATGCTGGCAGGGTCTGCGCTGCTGGCCCTGCGCTGGCGTATTAATCTGCTATCGCTGGGCGAGGAAGACGCCGCCACCCTGGGCATTAACGTTCAGGCCACCCGCTGGTGGGTGCTGACCCTGTGTGCGCTGATCGTCGCAGCCCAGGTCGCCGTGAGCGGCAACATTGGCTGGGTGGGCCTGGTGATCCCCCATATCGCGCGTCTGATAGTGGGGCCGGATCACCGCAGGCTGCTTCCCGCATCGGCTACCCTTGGCGCCCTCTATATGACGGGCATTGATGGCCTGGCGCGCACCCTCAGCGCCAGCGAAATTCCACTGGGAATTCTGACCGCGCTTATCGGCGCGCCGCTATTCGCGATACTGCTACGTCGCGCGCAGCTAAGGGGCTGGCATGGATAAATATTTACTACAGGCCCGGGCGTTAAGCTACCGCTGGCCGGAACAGACGCCGCTATTTCAGGGGCTCTCCTTACGGTTAAAACGCGGAGAAGTGCTGGCGTTGCTCGGCCCAAACGGCTGCGGTAAGAGTACCCTGATGCGCCTGTTGCTCGGGCTCCTGGCACCGCAGCAGGGAACGGTTGAGCGTCTGGCCGTGATAGGCTTCGTACCGCAAACCTTTACTCCCCCCTTCGACTATCTGGCTCGGGATATCGTTCTGATGGGCCGGGCCCGCCATATCGGCCTGTTTCGCTCACCGTCTTATCACGATCGGGAACGGGCGGAAGAAGCCCTGGCCGCGCTTGAGGTTCAGGATCTCGCCGACCGCGCCTTTGGTTCGCTTTCCGGCGGGCAGCGTCAACGGGTGCTGATTGCCCGGGCTCTGGCCTGCGGCGGCGACATTATCATTCTGGACGAGCCGACATCGGCCTTGGATCTGCACCACCAGGATCGGGTTCTGACGCTGATCCGTCAGTTGGCGGAGCAACGCAATATGGCTGTGATGTTTTCTACCCACCAGCCGGTTCACGCCTGCGCGGCTGCCGACAGCGCCCTGCTATTGGGCAACGGTGGACGGCATCATCTGGGCGCCTGCGAGGAGGTTTTAACTCCGCAACGCCTGTCCGCGCTATTTCAGCTTCCGGTCGAACGCGTAAGCCTGGAAGCAGGCGGCAGACAGCACAGTACGCTGGTGCCCCTCTACCGCTGCCAGCGGAGGTTCCATGACTGAACGGATCGTCTTTGCCGCTGGTAGCCTGCGCCACGCCTTCGACAGGCTGTTGCCGATGGCACGACGTCTGACGGGTTGCAACGTTAGCGCCGAATTTGGCCCGGCCGGCCTGTTGCGCCACCGTATTGAGCAGGGAGAATGTCCCGACCTGTTCGCTTCCGCCAACCTCGAACATCCACTACAGCTGTTAGCATCGGGCCAAATACGGGAAGTTCATCCCTTCGCCACCAATCACCTGTGCGTCACGGTGCGCAATATCCCGGAACTGACCGAACCGCCGCTGCTGGAGGTACTCTGCAATCCCCGCTGGCGAATCGCCACCTCTACCCCTGGCGACGACCCGGCAGGCGATTACAGCCTGCAACTTTTTTGTCTGATTGAACGACTGCGCCCGGGAGCGGGGACGGAACTGAGCCAGCGCGCCCGGCCGATGGTCGGGGGCGCCCACTGTCAGCCGCTGCCGCAGGGGCGTATGGCCGCGGAGTTTTTACTGCGCGAGGGGCTGGCGGATATCTTTCCCGGCTACGCCAGTTACGCCGTTGCCCTGTCTGCATTTAGCGAGTTAAAGGTCAGAATGCTGCCCGCAGAACTGACGGTTGTCGCCCACTATGGCTGCGGTCTGCTCAGCGACCATCCGGATGCCCGGGCACTGCTGCGGGTGCTTTCTGGTGCCGAAGGACAGGCCTGTCTACGCGCTCACGGGTTTGGCGCCAAAATGCTTCTCTGACAAAAAGCCTGAAATGGCCGCCCCTCTCTTTAACGGAAAATATCTCCGGGGATATTTCCTGGTCGTCAGCCCTGAAATGACGAAAAAACAGGCTAAGCACATTCATCTGCCCCGCCGGTGTTTGCGCGACATCAACGAAGTAGTAATTAATTTACTCCTTACGAGTTAATTCTTCTGTCATTGCCTATAATTCCACAGGCAAATTATATCGCCTGGCAAGAAGCGATTTTTTACGTTGTTGTTTCTTTTATCTTTTTTAAGGGACTCTCTATGAGCAAATCATCCCCCCGCGCCCGGCGGCGTCTGGCCTGGCTATGGTTATTGCTGGTCGGCGTCGTGCTGGGTGCCGTTCTGCTGGCCGGTGGCGCGACGGTCATGCATAAAACCAGCGACACCGAATTCTGCGTCTCCTGTCACTCGATGCAGCAGCCGCTGGCCGAGTATCAGGGCAGCGTTCACTTCCAGAATCCGAAAGGCATCCGCGCTGAGTGCGCCGACTGCCACGTACCCCACAAACCGATGGACTACCTGACCACCAAAGTCATGGCGCTTAAGGACGTCTGGGGTGAGATGACCGGCAAGATCGATACGCCAGAGAAGTATGAGGCTCACAAACTGGCGATGGCCCAGAGCGTCTGGGACACCCTGAAGAAAAACGATTCCGCCACCTGCCGTTCGTGCCACAGCTATGAAGCCATGGACGTGCTGGCCCAGCGCCCTGAAGCGCGTCAGGAACATCCGGTCGCCATTAAAAAAGGCGAAACCTGCATCGACTGCCATAAAGGCGTCGCCCATATTCTGCCGGACATGAGCCAGCTTTCCGCCGCCGGCGCCAGCGAGCTTTCCGCCGCCGCCGCTAAAACGCCGGATAACGCTCAGACGCTCTGGTCTATCGCCACCCAGCCCTTCTGGCTGAGCGCCGATACCAAACAGCACAACGCCGGTAACCTGATGCCCGGAACAGAAATTAAGGTGATCAAACGTGAAAATTCGATGATCCTGGCCGAAGTCAGCGGCTGGCAGCAGGATGGCGTTAATGAAGTCTTCTACGCCGCCGCAGGTAAGCGCATTCTGAGCGTGCTGCTGGGTGAAGAGGCACGCGCCCAGGTGAAACGCCTGAGTGACGTCACCGATCCGGAAACCCATCTGCTCTGGCATCAGACCGCACTTCAGGTCTGGCTGCCCGCTGGCCAGTTGATTGACAACCAGAAGAAGATCTGGGACTACGCTGCATCCATGATGTCCGCTAACTGTACCGGTTGCCACGGTCTGACCGCTCTCGACCGTTTTAACGCCAACCAGTGGATTGGCGTGATCAAAGGCATGGCGCCGCGCACCTCCCTTAATCAGGAGCAGCTGCGGGTACTGACGCGTTACGTTCAGCAGCACGCCAGCGATATGCCATCAACCACTCAGGGCGAAGTCAAGGAGGCTCAATAATGAAAAATCAGCATGAAGCCATGCAGGTCACCCGCCGTCGCTTTCTGACCGGCGCCGCCGCGCTGGGTGGCGTATCCCTGCTGGGCGGCCTGTGGCCGCGTTCAGCCCTGGCCGAAGCCGTCAGCCAGGCCCTGCCGCAGTTTACGGCACTGCGCCAGGCACAGAAAGGCATTCTGACCGGTGCTCACTGGGGCGCTTTCGAAGCCATAGTCAAGGATGGCAAGATGGTGGAAACCCGTCCGGTGCAGGACGATCCCTTCCCTAACGAGCTGATAGCTATGGCGCCCCACCAGGTTCATGCCCCCAACCGGGTGAAATACCCGATGGTGCGTAAAAGCTGGCTGGAGGGCGGCGCGCAAAACTGCCGCCCCGAACTGCGCGGCTGCGACGAGTGGGTGCGGGTGAGCTGGGATAAAGCACTGACCCTGGTCAGCAATGAAATTCGCCGCCTGCAGCAGGAGCACGGGCCACAGTCGATCCACGCCGGCTCCTACGGCTGGAAAAGCGTCGGAATGCTGCATAACAGCCGCACCCTGCTTCAGCGCCTGATGAATCTGGCGGGCGGCTTCCTGGGCTACGCGGGGGACTACTCCACAGGCGCCGCCCAGGTGATCATGTCCCACGTGGTGGGCTCTATGGAAGTCTACGAACAGCAGACCGCCTGGCCCGGTCTGCTCGAAAACTGTCAGCTGGTGGTGCTCTGGGGCTGTAACCCGATGATCACGCTCAGGAACAGCTGGAACGTTCCGGATCACGTCGGGCCAGCGGGCTTTGAAGCGCTGAAGAAAAAAGGCGTACGGGTTATCAGCATCGACCCGGTGAAGAGCGACAGCACCGACTATCTGAACGCCGAATGGGTCGCTCCGCGCCCCTATACCGACAGTGCCCTGCTGGTGGGGATCGCCCATACCCTGATGGCGGAAAAACTGCATAACCCCGACTTCCTGAAAACCTATACCGTCGGTTTCGATAAGTTTGCCGCCTATCTGAACGGCGAATCGGACGGCGTGGTGAAAGACGCCGACTGGGCCGCAGACATCTGCGGCGTGGAGGCGGATACCCTGCGTAAACTGGCCCGGGATATGGCGAAGAACCGCACCATGATCATGGGCGGCTGGGGCATCCAGCGTCAACACCACGGCGAACAGCCGCACTGGCTGCTGGTTACCGTGGCGGCTATGCTGGGGCAGATTGGCCTGCCCGGCGGCGGTTTCGGCTTTAGCTATCACTACTCTTCCGGCGGTAGCCCAACCGCCCGCGGAGGTATTCTGGCCGGGATTTCCGCAGGGGACGCGCCGAAAAACAGCCCAACCCCGATTCCGGTGGCACGAATTGCCGAATGTCTGGCGAATCCCGGCAAAACTATCGACTTTAACGGCGCCAAAGTCACCTATCCTGACGTGAAGATGGTTTACGTGGCCGGGGGCAACACCTTCCACCAGCATCAGGACACTAACGCGCTGATCAAGGCCTGGCAGCATCCGGAAACCATTGTGGTGAACGAACCTTACTGGACCGCCACCGCGAAGTATGCCGACATCGTTCTTCCGGCCACCACCAGCTACGAGCGTAACGATCTGGAGATGGGCGGCGACTATTCGCAGCTCTACGTCTTCCCGATGCACCAGTGCGTGCCGCCGCAGCATGAAGCGCGTAACGACTTCGACATCTTCGCCGGGCTGGCGTCTAAACTGGGCGTGCTGGAAGCCTTTACCGAAGGGAAGGACGAAATGCAGTGGCTCAAGGGAATGTACGACGATATGAAAGCCCAGGCGCGCAACGCCCGGGTAGCGCTGCCGCCGTTCGATATGTTCTGGGCCTCGAACAACTATATTCGCTTCCCGGTGCCGGAACAGAACAAGAAGTGGGTACGTTTCGCCGACTTCCGCGAAAACCCGCTGCTCAATCCGCTGGGTACGCCTTCCGGTAAGATCGAAATCTACTCCGAAGCCGTCGCCAAAATGGGTTACGCCGACTGCCCGGGACTGCCCGGCTGGCTGCCGCCGCATGAGTGGTATAAGAGCCCGGAAGCGAGCAAGTATCCACTGTCGCTTAACACCGCGCACCCGATCAACCGCCTGCACTCGCAGCTTGATAATACGCCGCTGCGTAAGAAATATGCGGTGGCGGATCGCGAAGCCATCTGGATCCACCCACAGGATGCCAAAGCGCGTGGCATCGGCAACGGAGAGCTGGTACGAGCCTTCAACGATCGCGGGCAGATTCTGGTGGGTGCCGTAGTCACTGAACGGGTTCGCCCCGGCGTGGTGCGCATCAGCGAAGGCGCCTGGTTCGACCCGGCGGATCCGCGCGAGTCGGGTTCACTGTGTAAGAACGGCAACGTCAACTGCCTGACCTTCGATATCGGCTCAAGCAGTCTGGCCCAGGGCAACTGCGGCCAGATGGCCCAGCTGGAGATCGAAAAATATCAGGGGCCGGCGTTAAACAATACCGCCCATGCAGTACCGGTCGGCGCCTGATAAGCCGGCCAGAGTGTTAAAACAGAAAGCCCCGGCCGTAATGGCCGGGGCTTTTACCTTTCCCGGTGTAAAATAGTCGCTGGTACCTTAAAGACGCGACTGTCACGCATCACTTTTCGCTATGGCCGCTCTGTATTTGCCGGCCATACAACGCAATCGTCTTCAGCGACGAAACAGTAATCGACCACGTGTCTTTACCTGTTTTATCCTCGCGTTTCTGAACAACGGGATCCAGAAGATAAACGCTCAGATAATCCACGGTTTTATCATTAAGCAACTGCTGAACTATATGATTGAGCGAACTCTTTTTCGCCACTTTATCGAACACGGCGACCCGAATCGGGCATCCATTTATCTGGTCGTAAAACTCCGCCGTAAAACCTGCGCCATAGCGCCATACCGGGAGCTTTAGCCCCCCAAAATAAACGCCCGTATTCGCCCCGGGGCTCAGATTCCGGATATGTTTAAAATAATCTTTCCACAGAACGTCACCCACACCATGCACCCGGAGCTGCATGACTGCTCTCTCCTGGGCTGTCAGCTTCGTCCTTGCCTCAATCCAGGTATCGGTAAGAGTATAAAGGCTGGAAGTCGTCGCGCTTCCCGCCCTGTTTTTCTGGCCAACGCCACCGGATCCAGATATCCGTAATTCGCGTTCTGGGTTATCAGCATCTGACGTTTCTGATTGGGATTCCCCGTTATCGCCCCCCGGCCCGCTGGCTCCTGGATTAAACGCGTTAAGGAAACATCCCAGCTTCTGTTTCACCATGCGATCGCGATACTGATGTTCGGACTCGTCAGCGCCTCTTTCCGAGCCCAGCGACATATCGTGCTGCCGCCACTCACACTCTGGCAGATGCTTTTTAACCGCATTTTCTCTAAAACAGGGACTTTTGATAATATCGGAAGGAAGCTTATCGTAATTCACACCAGTAATGGGGACGCGGCATCGAATATCGCTGCAATAGAATGTCAGTCGATGGCGGAGAGCCTCTGGCCGGGAAAAATAAAAAACCCGGGCTTCCTGAATAGTCAAATTCCTCTTCGCTTCAGGACAATAGGCCAAATTAACGCGGGTCATACATTCTCCTGGTTAACGGTTTCTCCTTTTAATCATGGCCCAGTATTATCATAAAAGACTCACGTATAACATCTTGCTTCGGCCTGCTTTAATGCAGGCCGAAATGACCGATTAATAATAAGTGCGCAAAAACTCCGACATGCAGAGAATCGCCATCGCCTGGCCATAGGGCATCGAGGTGAGCGGGATCTTGCGATAGAAATCGAGATCGCCGCCCATGCCGGTGCCAAAGGATACCTGTAACAGTTCGCCGTCCGGCGAGATACTGGCGACTACCCCCTGAATCGCCTTTTCCGCTACCGGCGCATACGCTTTGCCGATATAGCGTTTACGCACCGCCTTCAGGATCCCATAGGCGAACCCCGCAGTGGCGGAAGCTTCAAGGTAGGAGTCGGGATCGTCCAGCAGCGTATGCCACAGACCGCTCTCATCCTGACATTTCGCCAGTGCCGCCACCTGGCTTTCCAGCACCTGAATCAGATAGCGACGCACCGCGTTATTTTCCGGCAGATCCACCAGCTCCAGAAAATCCGGAATCACCATAGTCAGCCAGCTGTTGCCGCGGGCCCAGCGCGCCCGGGCGAAGTTGTGATTGCCCTCAAAACTCCAGCCGTGGAACCAGAGACCCGTCTCACGGTCCATCAGATACTGTACGTGCATCAGGAACTGGTAGGTCGCCTCTTCCACATACTCCGGACGATTCAGCAGTTTGCCGATTTTAACCAGCGGTAACACCGTCATCATCAGGGTATCGTCCCACATCTGCTGGTGGTTCTCTTCCGCCAGCGTGATGTGCTGCATCCCTCCATGTTCGGTACGCGGCATCTCGTGCATCGCCCATTCTGCCCAGCTTTCCAGCCACGGCAGCAGAGCCCGATCGCCGGTCTCTTCATAGCGATACGCCAGCGTCAGAAACGGCGCCATGGTGTTGACGTTTTTGGTGGTGGCCCCTTCGGCGAAACGGTCAGCAAACCAACCGTCCACGATGTCGCGCATTTTTGCATCACCGGTCTGCTGGTAATACTGCCAGATACCATACAGCCCCACGCCGTGGGTCCACTCCCAGCCGGCCCAGCCTTTGGTATCAATCACCCGCCCATCGTCCAGATGCAGCAGGAACTCCCCGGTTTCGTCGTGAATATTCACCAGATTATCCGTCACCTTATGGATAAGGCTCTTCAGCTCGTCGCGAGCGATAAAACGGGTTGGCTGGCGCAGCAGCGGGCTGTGTTTTACAGGATAAACAATCATCAACTTAACCTCTGTTTAACGTCGAATTTTCAGGCGTCACTACGGTGTTATTCAGCTTCGGCGCCGCAGGTTTATTACGATTCAGATAACCAATATTGTTATTTCCCCACAGCGAGTCATAGGGGATGCCAGCCAGCATCTCTACGGTGGCGCGAGCTTGCGGCGTCACGTTTTCCGGGGTGGTGCGACCCGCTACGCGCATTTTCGCAGTCTCTTCACGCAGTACGCTGTGAGTTTTCAGGTCGAGCTTAAAGCGCAGGGAGATCAGGAAGCCTATCGTCAGTACCGCAATGGTACCCACGCTCAGAATCATCAGGATGGTATGGCTTACCGCCGGCGGCTGGGTGCTCTGGCCGGAAACGAAGCCGGAAAGCTGCATCACAATGCCCACCAGCATGACGGCGCCCGCCTGGGAAGCTTTACGGGTCAGGGTCATAATGCCGGCGAAGATCCCTTCACGGCGTTGACCGGTTATCACCTCATCCACATCGGCGATATAGGTATAGGTATTCCAGGGAACATAGTTGATTCCACCGCGTCCCAGACCTGCCAGCGCAGAAACCAGAACCAGCAGCGAGAAAACATCGCTCATTCCGGCGTACCACAGTACTGCGTAAGAGAGCGAACTCACACCAAACAGCAACACCACCATCCGGTATGAAGGGGCCGGCCCGAAGCGAATACACAGCGGAATCATGGCGATAACCGAAACAAACTGCATGATAGCCATAGTGCCCAACAGATTAGAGGCTACGGTAGCGCTCTGCATCAGTACGAAAACCACATAGTAGGTGAAAACCGCGTTAAACACGTCCTGGGCGATATAGCCACCAAGATACATTCCCAGATGCTGGCGGAAGATGCGAATACGCAGGGTCGAGCTCAGCTCCACGTTCAGGCGCTTCAGGCTCTGGCGCAGCGTCAGCCCCTTTTTCTCTTCTTCGGCGCGCAGCTGCGCTTCTGTCCACTCATCTCGCGGGCGCTCCCAGGTATAGAACCAGACCAGGGTCAGAACGATGGCGCAAATAGTAGAAAAGACCAGACTTGCGTAGAAGAAGGAGACGGCGTTGTCTTTACCGAACAGGCTCAGCAGTACGCCCGGCAGGAAGGCGGCCAGAATCGCCGACAGCTGGGCCAGCGCGATGCGGGCACCGGAAAATTTGGTCTTCTGCTTGAAGTCATCGGTCATCTCCGGTACCAGGGTTTCATAAGGCACCAGAATCATGGTGTAGACCACATCAAACACCAGGTAGGTCAGCAGATAGTACCAGTAGTTCATCTCCCCGACCCACATCAGGCTATAGCTGAACACGCAGGGAATGCCGAGCAGAATAAAGAATTTGCGGCGACCAAAACGCTTACCCAGCCAGGTGGAGCCGAAGTTATCGGTCAGAAAGCCCATCAACGGGCTTACCACCGCGTCCAGCACGCGCGCCATGGCGAAAATAAAGGTCGCTTCTATCGGCGACAGGCCGCAGAAGGTGGTATAGAAGTAGAGCAGCCATGCGGCGGTGAGCGCGGTAGTTCCGGCGCCAAGGAAGTCGCCTGAACCATAGGCGAGATAGTTAGCCAGTCCAATCTTTCTTGTTTTCATTGCCATCACCCTTCACTGTTTTTGTCGTCATCCGACATAAGGGAATCCTTTACCTCGCTAAAGTACCGGCTCCTTCCGCCATCAAACCTTTCTGTTTTTGCCAGCCGCACCGACGCGCTGGCAAAAATGCAAAGAGTACCAACACCGGCTTCACTGATTTATAAAACAGTGGTTTGTTTTTATCAAAAGCAGTATTTTAAACTGAGATGCAGGGTGAGAATTCCCCAGGACGACAGCTCAAGAATCCGGGATGGGTCACGCGATATTGGGAACCTAAAAAAGGTTCAGCGTGGATTAGCGAGGAGTGTTCGAAAGCGTAAACAAAAAACCGGCAGAAGATGATGATGTAGCGGGCTGTTCCGTTCATTGCACTCCCTCTCCCGTTTCGGGAGAGGGCCGGGGTGAGGGTAACAGGCGGCTTCGGTGCCCGCTTTCAGAACAAAACCGGCAGAATATGACGGTGCGGCGGGCAGTTCCGTTCACTGCAGGGAAACTCCCTCTCCCGTTTCGGGAGCAGGCCGGAGTGAGGGTTACAGGCAGCTTTGGCGCCCGCTTTCAGAACAAAACCGGCAGAATATGACGGTGCGGCGGGCAGTTCCGTTCATTGCAGGGAAACTCCCTCTCCCGTTTCGGGAGAGGGCCGGGGTGAGGGGAACAGGTGGCTTCGGTGCCCACTTTCAGAACAAAACCGGCAGAATATGACGGTGCGGTGGGCAGTTCCGTTCACTTTGCATCACTGCTTCTCTGTTAATTCACCGCGGGTGAACGGGCCAGGGGGGCTCAATCGCCGCTCCCCTGGCGACCCGGGCTCCCCGGCGCTAAAAAACGCCGCTGACGCGGGCCCCTTCGCTTATCACTCCGGGCTTTTCGGAACGGGCAAGAGTCGCCATCCCAGGCGACCTTACCCTGTCGCGACATCCTGTCGCTCCTCCGGCCCTTCGTGAACGCTACGGCGTTTTTTAAGCCGGGTGGCTACACCCTCGTCGCTTCAGACAGGTTGCTCAAAAGCGACCAGCACCATTCTTTGCTGTTAATCAGAGCAGAAGATGACAGATGATGACACTCTCCGGCCTGAAAATCGCCGCAGCGTTCACGGCTGCCAGGGTCAGCCCGACAGGACGTCGGGCTGAGGGCGTGCGGCACAGGGAGGTGCCGTCACGCCCGACCCGTCCGGCGGACGGGAAAAGTGGAGGGGCCCGCGTCAGCGGCGATTTTCACGCCGGAAAGCCGGGTTGTCAGGGGTGGCATTTGAGCCCCTGGCCCGTTCACCGATTCCGCAACCTACATAAGAGAAATCACCTTCAGGTGAACGGAACCTTCGCCATCGCGGCATATTCCCCCGGCACACGGCACTGTCGCAAAAATAGCGCAACCGGCATGACCACGAACTACAACCGCCGACCCAGTCTGCATCTGAAAGCCCACTGGGTAGAATATGACGATGCAGTGGGCTGTTCCGTTCACTTTGCGTCACTGCTTCTCTGTTAATTCACCGCAGGTGAACGGAACCTTCTCCTGCGCGACATACTCACCCGGAAAGCCAGGGCTGCCGCCGGTAACTTCAGCTTCACGCCAGTCCGCGATGAACCATAAAAAAGCCCCGGATAACGGGGCAAACGGACAAACGCGCCAGAAAGGCTCCGGCTAAAGGCATGCCGCGCGTCCCTGCGCGGGAGAGGTTAACGTTATTGCAGTTCGCGCAGCAGCACGAAGGCCTGAGGTACCTGTCCTTCGCTGACCACAAAGGCGCACAGTTTCTGGTTCGGGTCGAATCCTTTGGCGACCAGACCTTCCGGGCCGGTGGAAATCTGCCAGGCCAGATCGCGGCGCCCGGTCTCCCCCGCCAGCTGTAAGGGCAGTTCCGGGGTCTTAATTTTCACCAGCATCGCTGGCAGCTTCAGGATGGCATTCTGACCGAGCAGATTTTTCGCCAGGGTCATGGCGCTCAGCAGCGTTGGTTGCAGGAAAGGCATCAGCCGCCCGTTGATTTCAGCACAGTCGCCCAGCGCATAGATATGCTGTCGGGACGTCCGCAGGCCATCATCCACCACAATCCCCTGATTCACCGTCAAACCGGCGCGCCGCGCCAGGTCGATGTTGGCGTGCAGACCGATAGCAGAAACGGCTTCATCCACTTTCAGCACCCTGCCGCTTGCCAGATGCACTTCCAGCCCGGCCGAGCTGCGATCCAGTTTCGCCAGCTGCTGACCGGTGAGGATCTCAACCCCCATAGCGCTCAGCTTATGCTGCAGGCGTCCGCTCACTTCTGGCGGCAGCAGCGAAGCCAGCAGGCAGGGGCCGTTATCGACCACGGTGACCTGTTTACCGGCCCGGCAGAAATCCATCGCCAGTTCACAGCCGATCAAACCGCCACCAAGAATCATCACCCGGCGGGCATCCGTCAGCCGCGATTCGCAGGCGCGGTACTCCTGTTGACTGTTAAGGGTCAGAAGCAGATCCCTGCCCTCGACCGGTGGCAGACGCGCCGACGAACCGGTCGCCAGCACCAGACTATCGTAGCCCCACTGCTGCCCGTTGCCTTTGACCACCCGGTTATCGGCATCGATATCCGTAACCCAGGTGTGCGGCACCAGCCGCAGATTAAACTGTTCGGCGAATTCACCGGCCAGCTGCCGGGTCATGGCATCCGCCCGCTGTCCCTGGCTTATCACATGGCTGAGATCGGGTTTGTTGTACTCATCGATGCTGTCGGCGGCGATCAGGGTCAGGGGCACGTCGGCATCGAGCTTACGGATACTTTTGACCAGTTGGCGGGCCGCGAAGCCCGACCCGATAATGACGATACCCTGACTCATTTTGCCTCCGAAGCCAGGACGTCGAAAACGTCTTTACCCAGCGAACATTCGGGGCACAGGAAGTTATCCGGCACCTCGCTCCAGGGCGTGCCCGGCTCTACGCCCTGCATCGGCTCGCCCTGCTCGGGATCGTAAATCCACTGACAGACGCTGCACTGCATACGCGGCCCCAGGTCGGCACAACCGGCACTTGCTGGCTGCTGCGGCGCGCTGCTGGCGCTTTGCGCCACCGGGACGCTGGTGGTCTGCGGCAGTGGAGAGAGGGCCCACTGGCGGGCGATTTCCCGACCGTGCTCGCGGCACAGCGCCAGAGCGTCGACATCCGGGCGCCATTTGGCCTTCAGACTCAGGGACATTTCAAACCCGGCATCCTGCAAACGGGTTGAAAGCCTGTCCACCGCGCCGCCGCTCCAGCCGTGGGAGCCAAAAGCGCTGGCCCGTTTGTTGCGAAAACGCAGCCCGGTCATCTCTTCCACCAGACCGGCGATTTTCGGCATCATTACGTTGTTCATGGTAGAGGTCCCCGCCAGTACCCCTTTAGAGCGGAAGACATTGGTCAGAATTTCGTTCTTATCGTGACGCGCCACGTTGAAGATTTTCACCGCCACCCGGGGATCCACTTCGTTAATTCCCTGCGCAATGGCATCGGCCATCATACGAGTGTTATTAGACATGGTGTCATAGAAGATGGTGATGCGATCTTCCTGGTAGTCCGCTGCCCACTTCAGATACAGCTCGACTATCTGGGTCGGATTATCGCGCCATACCACGCCGTGAGAGGTGGCTATCATATCCACCGGCAGGTTAAAGCCCAGGATTTCGGTAATTTTCGGCGTCACCAGGCGGCTAAACGGCGTCAGGATATTGGCGTAGTAGCGCTGGCACTGCTCAAACAGCTCCGCCTGGTCTACCTCGTCGTTGAACAGGTGTTCGTCGCAGTAGTGCTGACCAAAGGCGTCGTTGCTGAACAGCACCGCATCGCCGGTCATATAGGTCATCATACTGTCCGGCCAGTGCAGCATCGGAGTTTCAACGAAGATCAGCTGCTTGCCGTTACCGATATCCAGACTGTCGCCGGTTTTCACCACGTTGAAGTTCCATTCCGGATGATGGTGGTGACCGGTAATCGAATCCACGCCGTTGGCGGTACAGTAGATCGGCGTATTGGGAATAGCGGCCATCAGTTCGGAAAGCGCCCCCGCGTGATCCTCTTCGGCATGGTTAATAATGATATAATCGATCTGCTCAAGGTCGATTTCGGCACGCAGGTTCTGCACGAATTCACGGCTAAATTTATGATCGACTGTATCGATAAGGACATTTTTTTCTTCGCGGATTAGATAGCTGTTATAGCTGCTACCCTTCAGGGTTTTGTATTCAGTGCCGTGAAAATCACGCACTTCCCAGTCACGCTGCCCGACCCAGTGAATATTGTTCTTAACGTGAATAGCCATCTGTTAACCTCGATCAATGATGTACTGACAAATAAGTGTGTTGCTTGTCATATATCAGGAACCGTGCCAACTTTTTATTTTATTGATTTATAATAAAAAATTATTTTTTGCATTTTTTTGATTGTCATTATGACTATGGCTATAATTGTCATTATGACAGTCATCACAGTCATAATGACGACACGAGAAAATCGATGAGCCTCTCCGTTAACCTGCTGGCGAAAATCGCCATTGAACTTCAGAACGGCATCAGTCAGGAAGATCGCTTCCAGCGCCTGATAACCACCCTGCGCGAAGTACTGAACTGCGACGCCTGCGCCCTGCTGGGCTATGAGCGCCAGCAGTTCAGGCCGCTGGCCATTGACGGCCTATCCCCCGACGTCCTGGGCCGCCGCTTCGCCCTTGAAGCGCACCCGCGCCTGGAGGCCATCGCCCGCGCCGGCGATGTGGTACGCTTTCCGGCGGACAGCACGCTGCCCGATCCCTACGACGGGCTAATTCCCGACCAGGAGGTACTGAAAGTGCATGCCTGCGTAGGGCTGCCGCTGTTCGCCAGCCAGACGCTGATTGGCGCTCTGACCATGGACGGCATGAATCCGACCCAGTTCGACACCTTTAGCGACGAGGAGCTGCGGCTTATCGCTGTGCTGGCGGCGGGCGCCCTGAACAATGCCCTGCTGATCGAACAACTGGAAAATCACGATGTGCTGCCGGCGCTGCACCCGGGAAATCATGCGCCGGATAGCGAGATGATCGGCCTGTCGCCTGGCATGACGCAGCTTAAAAAAGAGATTGAAATTGTCGCCCCTTCCGATCTCAACGTGCTGATTAGCGGCGAAACCGGAACCGGCAAAGAGCTGGTGGCCCGCGCCATCCACCGTGCCTCTATGCGTGCGGAAAAGCCTCTGGTCTATCTGAACTGCGCTGCGCTACCGGAAAGCGTGGCGGAAAGCGAACTGTTCGGCCACGTAAAAGGCGCTTTTACTGGCGCTATCAGCAACCGCAGCGGTAAATTCGAAATGGCCCATGAGGGCACGCTGTTTCTGGATGAGATCGGCGAGCTTTCTCTGCCGCTACAGGCCAAATTGTTAAGAGTACTCCAGTACGGCGACATTCAGCGGGTCGGCGACGATCGCAGCCTGCGGGTCGATGTTCGGGTACTGGCCGCCACTAACCGCGATCTCAAGCAGGAAGTGCTGAACGGCAACTTCCGCGCCGATCTGTTCCATCGCCTGAGCGTATTCCCGGTGTCGGTACCGGCGCTACGCGAGCGCGGCGACGATATCGCCCTGCTGGCCGGTTTTTTCTGCGAACAGAGCCGCCAGCGTCTGGGCCTGACTCAGGTGGTACTGAGCCAGGGAGCGCTTCAGCGCCTGCTCGGCTATGGCTGGCCTGGCAATATCCGCGAGCTGGAGCATGCCATTTATCGCGCCATCGTGCTGGCGCGGGCCACCGGCTCCGGCAGCGAGGTCGTGCTGGAGCCTGGCCATTTCGCGCTTAACGATCCATCAGCTGCTGCACCAGCGCCCACGATCGCCGACGCTCTCCCGGTAGCCCATGGACTATCGCTGCGTGACGCCACCGATGATTTCCAGCGCCGCACCCTGAGACAGGCGCTGGCCCACACCCACGGTAACTGGGCCGCTGCCGCCAGGGAGCTCAATGTCAACGTTGCTAACCTGCATCGACTGGCTAAGCGGCTGGGAGTTAAGTAGCCGGTATACATTTCATGCCGGATAGCCTGCCCGCTGGCGGCAATCCGACACCGGTCACTGTCTTTTCCCTGAGAATCTACCAGGCTTTAAGGAGTGAAGCGAAGCGCAAGGCAGGAGGCATTATGAGCTGGCGTCATCTTCTGGTCGCCGTGGCGGCGACCCCGGAAAGCGATCGACTGGTAGAAAAAGCGGTGGAACTGGCGCGCCCATGGGAGGCGAAGATTACGCTGTTAACGGTCACGGCAGATCCGGAACTCTACAATCAGATGGCGGCGCCAATGCTCGGTAGCCTGCGGGAGCTACTGCGCGAAGAGAGCCAGATGTTCCTTGATGGGTTATGCCAGCGGGCCGGATACCCCATCGCAAAAACGCTTATCGCCGGTGGCGAACTCAGCGAATACCTGCGCCATCTGTGCCAGCACAGCGATATCGACCTTATTATCTACGGGAACCATAATCAGAATGCGTTCGGTAAGGCACTCTGTTCGGCACGTTCGGTGGTAGCGACCAGCAGCGTGGATGTGCTGCTGGTCGCGCTGGATTAGCGACCTATCGCTTCACTGACGCGACTGCCGTTATCGCATCCGGTCGCCGTACCCGTAAATGACTGCGGGGGATCACCGCTTTCAGATCCCGCACGAAGCTACGCTGCCAGTGACCGATATCATTAGATTTCACCACTTCCAGCATCTCGCCATGGCGCACCAGGCGTTCAGCCAGTGGCATAGTCAGCGCCCGGTGCAACGCACTGGCGACATCGTCCCGATCGTAAGGGTTGACGATAAGCGCCGAAGTCAGCTCCTGGGCGGCGCCGGCGAACTGCGACAGTACCAGTACCCCGGGATTTTCCGGATCCTGCGCCGCTACATACTCCTTGGCCACCAGGTTCATTCCATCACGCAGCGGCGTCACCAGCCCCACATCGGCATAGCGGAACACCTTCATCAGCAACCGTCGCTCAAAATGCTGGTTCAGATAATAAAGCGGCGTCCAGCCAAGCTGTCCGTACTTGCCGTTAATCCTTCCCGCTTCGGTCTCCAGCTGATGGCGAATATCCTGATAGGCCTGGACGTCGCCACGCGAGGTGGGCGCTATCTGGGTATAGCGGATATTGCCGTGATGCTCCGGGTAGTTTTCCAGCAGTGACTCAAATGCCAGGAAGCGCTCCGGCAACCCTTTGGAGTAGTCCAGCCGTTCCACGGAAAAGATATTGCGGATGTTGCCCAGTTCCTGCTTGAGCTCCACCAGCCTGGGCGGCAGCGGTTCCGCCGCCTGTTCGGCAATCTCGTCCGGTGCGATCCCAATGGGATAAACCGCAGTACGGAATGTTCGCCCCCAGGCGCTGTGCTGGTGGGATCCGACATGGGTCATACGGGTCTGTCTGGCGACGCTGTCCAGAAACGCCAGCCGATCTCCTTCGGTCTGAAAGCCCAGCAGATCGTAATCGCACATGCGCTGCAGCAGCTCGGTATGAGGCGGCAGCGCGTTGAAAATATCCGGAGACGGGAAAGGGATATGCAGGAAGAAACCAATACGGTTGTCTATACCACGCTGGCGCAGCTCGCTGGCGAAAGGCAACAAATGATAGTCATGCACCCACAGAGTATCGTCAGGCGCAACCAGCGGGCGCAGCTTTTCCGCCAGCATGCCATTAACCTCCAGATACCCCTGCCAGGCTTCACGCTGAAACTTGACCAGATCGAGCCGATAGTGAAATGCTGGCCACAGCACCGCGTTAGAAAACTGGCAGTAATACTGTTCATAATGCTGTTCGCTAAGATGAAATGATGCCCAGGTAATATTACCGTGGCTCTCCTGCTGCAACGGAGCCTCTTCATCCCCGATTTCACCACTCCAGCCAAACCACAGACCGCCCGATGATTTCAGCGCCCCGAGAATGCCGACAGCCAGTCCGCCAGCGCTACACTTTTTATCAGTCGGCGCTGCGATACGGTTAGAGACTACGACTAAGCGACTCATTACCTGACCTCCTCATGGTGATATTATCGTTTTGCTGACTTACAACCTGCGCCAGCCAGCGATGAACCTCGCCCACGCCGGGCAGGCGATGCTGCGCCCGGGTCTCTCCCTCCCCGACCTTGATGCTGATCCCATGCAGACGGTTGACCACCTCGAAACCGCTTTCATCGGTTAAGTCGTCACCGATAAACAGCGGCCTGCGCCCGCTGAACGGTGATTCGCCTATAAAGGACTCGATAGCCGCGCCTTTACTTACCGCCTGCGCTTTAATCTCCACCACGCACTTTCCGGGCTGAAGCATCAGCGTAGGATGCTGAGCCACCACCCCCTGCGCCAGCGCCATGACGGCGCGGGCATGTTGCGGGGCCTGACGATAGTGCAGCGCAAACGCGACACCTTTGTTTTCCAGCCAGGTACCGTCGAGCGGGGAAAGCCCATAATTCAGACTCTCCTGCAGCCTGGCCGCCAGCGCGGGATCCAGTTCGAAACGATGGGTCTTACCATGGATATCACGGCGTTCTGCGCCATGCACGCCCGCCAGCGGTAAACGCAGCGGGGCAGCCAGCTTATCCAGCTCGGCTATGGAGCGCCCTGAAATCAATGCCACAGCCCCGTGGGTCATTTCCGCCAGTTGCCCCAACAACTGGCGTACCGGCTCCGGAATAAAGACCCGTTCCGGGCGTGGCTGAATCTCTGCCAGAGTACCGTCTAAATCGAAGAAAAAGCCGAAATGGCCGGGAATGAGGGGCGGTACAGATGAATCATCAGTCACCTTCTGTCTCCTCCTTATGTGATATGAATGATAATGAAAGTGTTACCTTTCATTATCATTCAACCATGTAAGTATAGACAGCATGGCAAAGCTCGCCATATTTGATTATCGCCTCAGGGCGCGGTGTATCTGACGTTACGCTTTCAGAATAAAAAAGAATCCCCGCCGGTAAGGGCCGGGGATTGATAACTTTTTGCTATAGTTCAGCATCTGCGACGCGCAGCGCAGCCAGTTGGTGCATTATGTCACGATTATTACGATACAAATCGCGAAACAGTGGGAACAATCGATCGTAGCGGGCCTGAGCTTCGGGCCGTGGTGTCACTTCCGGCCCCAGGGTAAACCAGCGGCGAGCCTCATTGATATCATTCAACCAGCCGATAGCACGCGCCGCCAGCATTGCGTCGCCAAGCGGCGCTTCCACCTCTTGTTCGATGGTCACCACCGGAAAGCCGGTGACGTCAGCGATAATCTGCATCCACAGTGCAGACGCCGCCGCCCCCCCCACCACAATCAACCGCCGGTTTAGCGCCCGACCGCCGCTGCGCGCCGCTTCAATATTGTCACGCAGCGCCAGGCTGACGCCTTCCAGCACCGCCCGGTAGAGATGGTGGCGGGTATGGAACAGGCTCATGCCCAGCACCGCGCCGCTGGCGCGGGCGTCCCAGACCGGGCTGCGTTCGCCCATCAGATAAGGCAGGAACAGTAACCCGTTGGCACCAGGGGCCAGATCCCGTGCTTTCTGTTCCAGTTGCTGCCAGACCGAGGTTTCTTCCCTGGTGGCGGCTTCGCGATCGCCCGCGCAGAACTGCTCGACAAACCAGCTCACCGAAGCACCTGCGGTAATGGCGCCGCCGAAGGAGTAGGTTTCACGCATACCGTCCCACACGTGTGGAAAGCTCACCAGCCGCTGCCCGGCATCCACATCCCGGTTAATGAAGCCCCAGCACATGGAAGTACCGATCATCGCCACGTGATCGCCAGGTTCAGTCACCCCCGCCGCCAGAGTCGCCACCGCGGCGTCGACGCCCCCCGCGACCACCGGTGTTCCGGCCCGCAGCCCCAGACGCTGCGCCATTTCCGGCAGCAGCCCCCCTACGACCTCGTGACTTTCCACCAGCCGCGGCGGCAACTTGTCGATATCCAGCCCCAACATGGCACAGGCCTCCGGCGACCAGCGGCGCTGCGTCAGGTCATAGACACCGCCGATATTGCCTGCGGAACTGTGATCCACCGCCAGCTCACCGCACAGGGCGTGGTTGATAAAGCTGTTGGGGGGCAGAAACCAGCGGGAACCGGCCCAGACTTCAGGCCAGTGACGCTTAATCCACAGCAGTTTGGTGAACCCATAGTAGCTGTCCACGCCATTGCCGGTAATAGCTTCGAGCCGGGTCACATCCACCTGTTCCCTCACCCACTGCGACTCCTGTTCCGCCCGCCTGTCCATCCAGATCAGGCACGGCGCCAGCGGCCGCATCTGCGCATCGACCGGAATCCCCGCCCCGCCATACAGCGAACTGACGCAAATAGCTGCCACCTGCGCGGCATCTGGCGCCGACGTCGCCAGGCATTCGGCCACCTCCAGTACCGCATCCAGCCACACCTGACCTTCCTGCTCCGCCCACATCGGCTGCGGCGTTTTCACGTCGTAGGCCCTGGCGGCGGTAGCCACAATTTCACCGCGGCGATTCATCAGCACCCCTTTGGTACTCCCGGTGCCGACATCAATCCCCATGACATATCCCATCATTGACTCCGTTAAGGCACCAGTAGCACCTTGATCGATTCACCGCTGGCCGCCATGGCAAATCCCTGTTCCCACTGATCCAGAGGCAGGGTATGGGTGACCACCCCTTCCGCCGTAAACAGCTTACGGGCAAAGAAGTTGATCACCGTTTCATAGCAATGAGGCCCGAGGTGAGAACCGCGCACCTCCAGTTCTTTACGATCGCCGATAATCGACCAGTCCACCGTGGTTTCTTCGCCGAACACGCTGAATTCCACATAGCGCCCAAGCTTACGGATCATCTGCAGTCCCTGCTTTACCCCCGCCGGGTTGCCGGTGGCTTCGATATAAACGTCGCAGCCGTATCCGTCAGTGAGTTGTTTCACTTTACCGATAGCGTCCTCTTCCAGCGGGTTAATCACCAGATCCGCCCCCAGCTTGCGCGCCAGTTCCAGCCGCGCCGGAACCGTATCCAGTACGATAAACAGTTTAGGATTTTTAAGCCGCGTCGCCTGAATCATCCCCAGTCCCAACGGCCCAGCCCCGGCCAGCACCACCACGTCGTTAAATTCGATAGAGGCGCGGTTTACCGCATGTACCGCGCAGGCGAACGGCTCGATCAGCGCGCACTCTTCGTGGGTCAGGCTGTCGGGAATGCGATGTACCCGGCTGTTGGGCTTAAAGATCATATAGTCCGCCATGCCGCCATCGGCATCTTCACGCTGAAAGCCATAGATATCGTGCTTTTCGCACATCCAGTATTTACCATCCTGGCAGAATCGACACTTGTTGCAGGGCACTATCTGTTCGGCTATCACCCGTTCTCCCACCTTAACGTTAAAATGCTCCAGCGCCCCCGGCCCGTAACCTACTACGGTACCGTAGAATTCATGCCCTACCACCACCGGGGTTTTGACCCAGGCGGGTTGGCTGTCGCTGCCCCAGTACATGGGCGCGCCGTGATGGCAGTGCACGTCCGAGGCGCAGATACCGCAGGCGCCCACTTTGACCAGCAGCTCGTTGGGGCCGGGTTTCGGCAGCGGCGCCCGCTCAAGGCGATAATCTTTCGGGCCGTGATTCACCAGGCGTTTAATCTCGTCAGGTAAGTTTTGCATGATTCTCCCTCCAGGAATGTTGACGTTAACATTTGTTGTTCAATAATAGGGGCGAATACGCCCCGGCTATTTAGCGCCGCTTCATTGAGCTCATCCAGATAGCGGCAAGGATAATGGCGCCTTTGATCACGTTCTGAACATAGGGGGAGACGCCCATCAGATTCAGGCCATTATTCAGTACCCCCAGCATCATCGCCCCGACCAGGGTACCGATAATGGCCCCCCTGCCCCCGGCAATGGCAGCGCCGCCCAGCACTACAGCAGCGATGGCGTCCAGTTCGAACCCCTCTCCGGCGTTGGGCTGACCGCTCAGCAGGCGCGAGCTGAGCACCAGTCCGGCCAGCGCCGCAGTAAAGCCGCTAATCACGTAAACCAGCAGACGCACCCGGGGCACCCGAATTCCGCTCAGTCGTGCCGCCTCAACGTTGCCGCCCACCGAATAGAGGTGGCGGCCAAAAGGCATATGGTTAAGCACGATCCAGGCCAGCAGATAAACCAGCACCATCACCAGAATCGGCACCTGTATCCCTAAAAGCGTGCCACGTCCCAGCCAGGAGAAGGCGTCCGGCAGTCCGGAAATCGGATAGCCGCCGGTGTAGATCAGCCCCAGGCCGCGGGCAATGCCCATGGTCGCCAGGGTCACGATAATCGGCGGCATCCGCAGCCAGGCGATGCAACTGCCGTTAATAGCGCCAAAAGCGGTACCGACTGCCAGACCGGCCAGCATCGCCAGCGGCACCGGCACACCGGCCACCATCAGACCCGCGGCAACGGTACCGGAAAGCGCCATCACCGGCCCTACCGACAGATCGATACCGCCGCTGAGAATGGCGCAGGTCATACCCACCGCGATAATGGCATTGATCGACACCTGACGCGCCACGTTAGTCAGATTGTTGGCAGTCAGGAAGTTATCGTTGATAAAAATCATCAGCGCAAACAGCACGATGAAACCGATGAACGGCAAAAATGCCGGATGATGGAGGCAGCGATCCAACCGACTGCGCGCCGCAGGCCGCGTTCCCTGCAAGCCCTGGGACTGTGGAAGCGTACTCATGATGCATTCCCCGTAGCCTGTAACATAATGGTACCGGCGTCTATCTCCGGCCCGCTCAACTCGGCGACAACTTCGCCGCCGCGAAAAACCAGTACCCGATCGCACACTCCGATGACCTCCGGCAGTTCCGATGAGATCATGATGATAGCGATCCCTTTGCGGGTAAGCTGGCGCATTAACTGATAGATCTCCGCCTTGGCCCCAACGTCGATGCCGCGGGTCGGCTCGTCGAAAATCAGCACCCGACAGTCGTGATTCAGCCAGCGGGCGATCACCACCTTTTGCTGATTGCCACCGCTCAGGGTATTCACCTCAGCATCGGCATTGGGCGTGCGAACTCCTACCCGCTCGATAAGCTCCGCCACCTGCGACCGGTCCCGGGCCCCGTGAACAAACCAGCGCAGCCAGCGGGCATTTTTGTTCAGGGTGATATTGCGCGCCACGCTGAACGACAGAACCAGGCCGCCAGTTTTACGACTTTCCGGTAACAGCCCTATGCCCTGGGCCAGCGCGTCGGCCGGGCTGCGCAACCGGATCTCCCGCCCGTTAAGACGTACCCTTTTACGCCAGCAGGGACGCGCGCCAATCAGCGCTTCGGCAGTTTCGGTACGCCCGGAGCCCACCAGACCGGCGAAGCCGAGTATTTCGCCGGGGTGCAGCGTGAATTCAATGGGCCGCATCCCTCGCCCGGGCTGGAGCGACGCTTCCAGCAGCGTAGCCTCGACGTCCACCGGGTGATCCTTCGGCGGAAAAGTCTGTTCCACCCGGCGACCGACCATCATCTCGACCAGAGCCGTACTGTCGGTATCCGATGTGGTCACCGTACCGACATAACCACCGTCCCGCAGCACCGTGACGGCGTCACAAACGCTAAAGATCTCCTCCAGATGGTGCGAGATAAATACCATCCCCACCCCCATCAGTTGCAGATCGCGCATCACGCTGAACAGGTGTTCCGCCTCGCCAGGAGTCAGGGTGGCAGTGGGCTCGTCCAGCACCAGAATGCGCGCCTCCAGCGCCAGCGCCTTGGCGATTTCCACAAACTGTTGCTGGGCCACGCTCAGGCTTTCCACCGGAACCCCGGTATCGATAGTGATGCCCAGCCGCTTAAAGATGGCGGCGGCGCGCGCGCGCATCGCCCGCCTGTCCAGCAGCCCCAGCGAATTGCGTAACTCCCGGTTCAGGAAGATGTTCTCCACCGCGTTCAGTTCCGGAATCAGTGAGAATTCCTGAAAAATAATGCCAATACCGGCGTCGATAGCGTCGCGGTAGCTGCGAAAGCGCTGGCGCTGGCCATCGATACGGATCTCGCCGCCATCGGGCTGATAGATGCCGCACAGCACCTTCATCAGCGTCGATTTTCCGGCACCGTTTTCCCCCAGCAGCGCGTGGATCTCCCCCGCCTTCAGGCTGAAGTGGATATCATCCAGCGCCCGTACTCCGGGGAAGGATTTATGGATGCCGGTCAGTTGCAGTAACGGTTCCATCAGCACTCTCCCGACGGCTTACCAGCTAAAATCTTTGCCGTTATCTTTGGTAATCAGCTTCACATCCAGCGGCACGGTTTTCGGAACCTGGCTGCCCCAGTGTTTCGCCAGCCCCACGCCAATGCCCAGCCTCACCATATCGCGCGGATATTGCGCCGAGGTGGCGATAAACGGCGAGTTGGGCTTCATAATCTCTTTGATGGCTTCCGGATGACCATCCACGCTCACCAGTTTAACGCTGGCGCCAGCCGCCTGAATGGCCGAGAGCGCGCCAAGGGCGCCGACGTCATTCACGCTAAACAGCCCGGCAAGATCCGGATTGCCCTGCAGAATATTTTCGGTAACGTTCATTGCGGTATCGCGCTCCTGGCGTCCGTTCTGTTTGGTGACGACCTCAATATTCGGGTACTTCTTCATCGCCGCTTCGAACCCCTTCACCCGTTCGAGGATCGGCACCACCGGAATACCGTCAAGGATGGCGACTTTACCTTTACCACCCAGCGCTTTCGCCAGATATTCACCGGACTTAAAGCCCGCATCGTAGTTTTTGGAGCCGACAAAGGCGTCGATAGGCCCCCTGGCCTGGGCATCGATGGCAATCACCACCACCCCGGCCTTCTTCGCTTCATTCACGGCGGATTCCACGCCGACCGAATCCGCCGGGTTGATCAGCAAAATATCGATTTTCTTTTGCAGCATATCTTCGATGTCGTTGATCTGTTTGGAGACATCGTGGCGGGCATCGGCGGTAATCACCTGGGCGTTAATCTCCCCCGCGGCCTGATCAAGCGCCTGTTTCATGGTGACGAAATAGGCGTTGTTCATCTCCTGAAACGACATGCCAATTGTCAGCGGTTTGGCGACGGTCGCTGCGGAAAAGCAGAACAGGGCCGCTGCCGCGCACAGCGCGCCAATGCGTTGAATAATGTGAGTCATAGGGTGCTCCCGGATTCCAGGGTTACTGTTGTTGTTATGAGAGGCGCACGCCATTAATGTTAACGTCAACATTTGAAATGAGACCGTTAACCACGCATTGAATGGCTTTATGCCGCTCTGTTTTTACTACCTGTCTGTACTTCGATCAAAAGTTAAGCACAGAAGATGATAACGTCAACATCAAGAATCCACGAAAACCCGAAACCCTGCACCGCGTCACAATTTATTAACACGCACCGTGACGCGGTAAAGGAGTCAAATATCAATAAGTTGATTTTTCAGACGTTTTTTAGAAAGCCGTTGATCATTACCCGGGCTTCAAACGGCTGGCGTTCAATGGCGGCAAACATATTTTCGGAAACCAGCTTCGCCCATTGATTATTGTCGTGCCAGATATGGGGGATAAGTACCCGGTAATCCTCGGCGCAGGGCACTTCGTCGATCGAAATAAAGCCCAGCCCCTGGAAGTCCCAGCGCAGCGCCACATGCACCGCCGCCAGCGTGATCATACCATTCAGACCCACAATGCAGTCATAATGCTCGTTGACCGTGGAGAACCAGGATTGCAGCATTGCTTTGGCATTTTCGTAGCGATAATCACTGTAGAAGTAGCGCACATTCACTTCTGGCCCCAGGCCGCTGCGGATCCCGGCGATACGGTGCTGAGTAATATGCGAATGCTCATTGCCCCCGACCACCAGAATATTGCGATATCCCTTACGGTTCACCGCTTCGGCCACCAGTTCACCGGCACGGCTGTTGTTCAGAAATACCGCCGGAAGCCGGCTGTCGAACTGGCGATCCAGTTGAATCAGCGGCGTACCGGAATTGAGAACCACATCGATATGGCTGGTGTCATAGCGATCGGAATCCTCCACCACCGATAGCACGATACCCGCCGCCTTGTAGCTCACCAGGGTACTGAGCGCTCTGGCTTCAGTCTGACGATTACCGTTGGTGGTAAAGATCATCACCGAATAGCCGCGGGCATCCGCCAGTCGGCACAGCGCTTTGATGATATGGGCGTAAACCATATTGAAGGTATCGTCGGTAACCACGCCGATAATCCGGCTACGGCTGGACTTGATGCTGCGGGCAAAGGCGTTAGGCACGTAATTAAGCTGTCGGGCCGCCGCCAGAATCCGTTCCCGGGTTTCCGGACGTACCTTTTCCGGGGCGGTAAAGGTTCGTGACACGGTAATGTTGGTGACGCCAGCCAGTCTGGCGATATCTTTGATGGTAGCCGCTTTCGGCGCTTTTCCGCTCATTCAGTGGGAGCCCGCAGGGGAAACGTGCACCCATAGTAGCAGTTTTTGGCGCCAGTGTTGACGATAACACTGGCGCCAGCGTTGAACATCAGGTGCGACTTTTCAGCTTCTGCTTGTAGCGATCAAAAATCACTGCCAGCAGCAGAATCAGTCCGCGTACCACGTACTGCGAGAATGGTGAAATATTCAGCAGGTTCATGGCGTTCTCGACGGTACCCAGAATCAGCACCCCGGCGATCACCCAGGAGATCTTGCCTACACCGCCTTTCAGCGACACCCCGCCCAGTACGCAAGCGGAAATCACGATCAGCTCAAAGCCGATAGAGGTCATCGGCTGACCGCTGGTCATTCTTGATGCAAGGATAATGCCCGCCGCCGCCGAAACCAGCCCCGAAAGTACAAAGATAATGATCCGGGTACGCACCACCGGCACCCCGGACAAACGCGCCGCCTCTTCATTACCGCCAATCGCCAGAGTATTGCGGCCAAAGGTGGTCTTATTCAGCAGAAAGCCGAAAATAACCATACAGCCCGCAGTCAACCAGATCGGCGCCGGCAGCCCCAACCAGTTGGCGTAACCCAGAGTGAAGAACCGCTCATCTTCGATCCCCACCGCCTTACCGTCGGAAATGATATAGGCCAGCCCACGCACGATCTGCATCATGGCGAGGGTGGCGATCAGCGCGTTGATCTTAAGCCAGGCGATAACCAGCCCGTTAACCAGGCCGCTCAGCGCCCCCAGCGCCAGACCGGCCAGTACCCCGATCCACAGGCTTTCGGTCATATTAATGACCACGGCGGTAGTGACGCCAGCGCAGGCGATGACCGACGCCACCGACAAATCGAAATCGCCGGACGCCAGGCAGAACAGCATGCCGCAGGCCACCATGCCGGAAAGCGATACCGCCAGTCCCAGCCCCTTCATATTGACGAAGGTAGCAAAGTTAGGCACAAAGATGGCGCAGCCCAGAAACAGCAGCGCAAAGACCACCAGCATACCGTACTGTTCCCAGATTCGGCCCGGTGAAAACGACGACCCGGAGGCGCCGGATGTGGTTAATAACGACATCGAATTTCCTCCATTAAGCGACCGCACGACCGGCCTTCGGCATCGCCAGACCCAGCACCTGCTGTTCATCGGCCTGACCATGTAAACACTCTCCGGCCACCTGCCCTTCGCACATCACCACGATGCGGTCGGCCAGCCCCAGTACCTCCGGCAGATCGCTGGAGGCGAACAGCACTGCCACCCCCTGCTCCGCCAGGGCATAAATCACGTTGTAAATCTCATGCTTCGCCCCAACGTCAATGCCGCGGGTCGGCTCATCCAGCAGAATCACCTTCATGCTTTCCGACAGCCAGCGACCCAGTATCGCCTTCTGCTGATTGCCGCCAGAGAGGTTCATCACCAGCTGGTGCGCCCCGGGCGTGCGGATATTCAGCGACTGAATATGGTGGCGGGCGTTTTGTCCTTCCCAGCGATTATCGATAAGGCACCCCGCGTTGATATGACGCCGGCGGGCGCTGATATTGATATTTTCCTGTACCGAGTGCACCGCGATAATACCGTCAGCCTTGCGATCTTCCGGGCACAGCATCATGCCAGCGCGAATAGCGGCACCGGGATCGCGCAGATTCACCGGCTCACCGTCCAGCCAGACTTGTCCTTCCTGAATGCGGGCAGCGCCGAACAGCCCCTTCATCAGTTCGCTGCGCCCGGCACCCACCAGCCCGAACAGACCGACAATTTCACCGCCCCGAACCGACAGACTAATCGGCCCGCGCACGCCGGGGGCCTTCACGCCCTCCAGCCGCAGTCGTTCATCGCCGTGGGGGCGCGGATGCCAGTCGTAAATATCGGCTATCTCGCGCCCCACCATCGCCTGTACCAGCCGGTCGTGATCGACATCCTGCATGTCGGTGAAGGTGCGCACGTAACGGCCATCTTTAAACACCGTGATGGCATCGCTCAGGGCGAAGATCTCCTCCATACGGTGAGAGACGTAGATAATCACCCGCCCTTCATCACGCAGCTCGCGGATCACCCGAAACAGCTGTTCTATCTCCCGGGCCGATAGCGAACTGGTGGGTTCGTCGAAGGCGATAATCCTGGCATCCCGCGCCAGCGCCCGGGCAATCTCCACCATCTGCCACTGACCCAGCGACAGATACTTCAACGGGGTACGGGGATCGATATCCATTCCCAGCCGGGTTAGCTGGCGCCTGGCCTCATCGTTGAGACGACGGTTGTTCACCAGCCCGGCGCGCTGAGGCAGTTGCCCCAGGCTGATGTTTTCCGCTACTGTCATCTCAGCCACCAGGTGCAGCTCCTGGTAGATAATGGCGATTCCCGCCTCCAGCGCGGCGGCAGGGTGCTCAAAACGCCGCTCTTCACCGCCGACAACCAAAGTGCCGCTATCGGGCTGATAGTTGCCGCTCAGGATCTTAAGCAGCGTCGATTTTCCGGCGCCGTTCTCCCCCATCAGTGCATGAACCTGTCCGGCGTGACAGTCAAAGCTGATATCGCTTAAGGCGGTCACACCGGGAAATACCTTGCCGATACCGCGAAACGCAAGGCCCGGTTGTTGCTGTGTCATCATTACTCCTCAGCCCTCACTTACCGGCCGCCAGCCCTTTTTTCGCCAGCTCCTGTTTAAAGTTGTCGCGGGTGATCAATACCACGTCGGACACTTCGGTAAACTTCGGCGGTTCAGCGTCTTTGGTGACCCAGTTGTAGAGCATTTCACTGGTTTTATAGCCGTGAACGTCGGGGCTGGGCAGCAGCGAGCCATAGAACCCGGTGGGCTTCGATTTTGACAGCTCGCTCACCGCATCCACGCCGTTGATGCCAATTCCGATCACATCCGCAGCCTTAAAACCCTGGCCTTCAGTGGCGCGTACGCCTCCCAGCACCGTGTTATCGTTCATACCGATAACCAGCCAGTGCTTCACCTGGGGATGCTGTACCAGCAGCGAGTTACCGGCATCCAGCGCACCGGGAATGTCATTGGATTTGGTGGGTACCTGGTAGATTTGATCCGCCGGGAAACCCGCGGCCTTCAGGGCGTTCATGGAGCCGGTAGTACGACGGCGGGCGGTATCCAGTTCGTTAGCAGTAATGGCCATCACGCCGGTCTGCTTCACGTCCCAACCGCGTTTTTGCATCTCTTTGTACAGCTCCTGCCCCTGGCGCTCGCCAATTTTGGAGGCGGCCATCATCACCAGCGGAACCCGTTCCATCGGCTTACCGCTGGCGGAAACAAACTGGTCATCCACGGCGATCACTTTCATATCGTAGCTGCGGGCCCGGGCCATAATGGCGGCGCCCAGCTTGGGATCCGGCGTACAGATCACAAAACCTTTCGCGCCATTAGCCGCCAGGCTGTCGATGGCATTCAGGGTCTTTTCTCCGTCCGGCACGGCTATCTTAATCACCTCGAAGCCCAAATCCTTGCCAGCCTTATCGGCAAAGCGCCATTCGGTCTGAAACCACGGCTCTTCCGGCTGCTTCACCAGGAAGCCCAGTTTCAGGTTTTCAGCCAGGGCGGACTGCGACATAACGGCGGCCAGACCAATGGCCGCCAGCGCTTTGGTCAATTTACGCATAATGAACTCCATCCAACTTTCAGGTCGTTATTGTTAGTCGGGCTACGGCATAAAACCCCTGATGTTACGAGATTGTGATGCAGCCATAAGTTGTAGCGGGAAAAGAGGGATTCAGAGGAGAGCGAAATCACAGCGCAGAATTTCAGTGATTGTGTACATAAATTCAGCGAATTCAGGCATAAAGCGAAGGGGTGTTTCGTGATCCAGGCGAGGTTTTATTGATCGGGAAGGGGGAATCTCCTTTCCCGGGAGCAGGCCGGGGTGAGGGTTACAGGCGGCTCCGGCGCCCAGTTTCAGAATAAAAGCGGCAGAATATGATGATGCAGTGGGCTGTTCCGTTCACTTTGCATCACTGCTTCTCTGTTAATTCACAGCCGGTGAACGGGCCAGGGGGCTCAGTCGCCGCTCCCCTGGCAACCCGGGCTCCCCGGCGGTAAAAAACGCCCTTCGGGGCCCCTTCGCTTATCACTCCGGGCTTTTCGGAACGGGCAAGAGTCGCCATCCCTGGCGACCTTGCCCTGTCGCGACATCCTGTCGCTCCTCCGGCCCTTCGTGAACGCTGCGGCGTTTTTTAAGCCGGGTGGCAACACCCTCGTCGCTTCAGACGGGGTGCTTAAATACAACCAGCAATACCTTTACGGATAAGTTTAAGGCTGAAGGTAGCAGGCGATGACACTCCGGCCTGAAAATCGCCGGAGTATTCCCGGCTGCCAGGGTCAGCCCGACAGGACGCCCGACCCGTCCGGCTGGCGGGAATACGCAGGACAAAATTGCCGGGAGCCATTTTGAACAACGCCGCAGGCGTTGCCCCAAAGGGGCCCGGCCCAGGGGGGGGCCGGGTTAATCCGCGACAGCAGCGATTTTCACGCCGGAAAGCCGGGGTGTCAGGCGCGGCATCTGAGCCCCTGGCCCGGTCACCGGTTCCGCAACCGGCATATAAAAATCCCCTTAAGGTGAACGGAACCTCCACCAGTGCGGCATATTCCTCCAGAACACGGCACCACAGCAATAATATTTCCCGTTAATGACCCCCTACCTTTCCGCGTACATCCCGGTGGGGAGAAGGAATCACTACCAGTAACTATGCCAACTCTGACGCAAACGGGTCAGCGCCTCCAGCCAGAAGTAGTCCCCCCAACTACAGCATTCGTCCACGCCCTTGCCGCTCGACATATGATAAACCGAGTGCTTAAGCAATCCTTCGCAGGATTCATCATCCCGGGAAAGATAGTGACGGGTCAGCGATTCCATTATCCGCAGTGCCATCTCTTCATAGGCCGGACGCAGCGGATCCAGGGTCGGCAGTGCCTTCACCAGTTCCAGCAGCCCGCATACCGCAATAGCGGCGGCGGAACTGTCGCGCACGGCATCGGTACCGAGCAGCGCCAGATCCCAGTGGCAGACGTCATCTTCCGGCAATCGGTTCAGAAAGTAGTGCGCCAGGCTGCGCGACAGCTCGACGTAGCCGCGCTCGCCGGTGTGGTTCCAGCTCAGCAGGAAGCCGTAAATACCCCACGCCTGTCCACGAGACCAGCAGGAACTATCGCTGAAGCCCTGGTGGGTGTTGCCAAAACGCGGCGCGCCGCTGTTCACATCCATATAAAAAGTATGGTAGGTCGAAGCGTCTGGTCGCACGATGTGGTCAGACGCCTGTTGCGCATGGGCCCGGGCAGCCTGATGATAGCGGGCGTCACCGGTCTGCTGGCTGGCCCAGTAGAGCAGCGGCAGATTCATATTGCAGTCGATAATCATCCGCCCCTGCTGTTCGGGGTCGCGCAGATCTCCCCAGGCCTGGATTATCTTCGCCACCGGGTTGTAGCGCTCCATCAGGGCGTCCGCCGCCTGTAACGCCGCCCGGCGGGCGGCTTCGTTTCCGGTCAGTCGCCAGGCACTGACGCAGGAGAGCGAATAGAGAAAGCCCAGATCGTGGGTGGCCGTGCCGATGCGTTGCTCAATACGGCGATAGAACGATGGCAGGTAGCGTTCCGCCGCTGCGCGGTAGTGCGCCTCACCGGTCAACTCCCAGGCCAGCCACAGCTGACCGACCCAGAAACTGGTAGTCCACTCCACATTTTCAGTACGCGGCCAGCGCCCGTCCTGGCAGGCCTCGCCGGGGAATTTATCGCCAAAGGCCGCCAGGTTGCGATCGAGCAGGCGACAGGCGCGTGCCAGCGCCTGCTCCAGCAGAGCTTTCAGTGCAGGCCTGTCGACCTGGTACAATTCAACGGGGCGTAGAGGCTCAGTAACGACGGAACGGATCATAATATCTCCTCGTTGGGAAGGTTACCCGGAGCGGAAACCGCCTGACGCGCTGGTGCGCGCCGCTCTCCGGCAAGCGTAAAAGCGGAAATGAGGGTGAACAGCAGCGCACAGGTGCCCATCAACAGATAGGTGTGCTCGAAACCGATACGGTCGTAGAGATAACCTGCCGGCGGCGCCACCACCACCGAGCCGACGTAGATCATCGCCTGGTAGCCCATCAGATACATGGTAGCGTTCACTTTTTTGTCGAAATGGGCAGCAATATATTTAAAGACCGAAATCAGCAACAGCGAGATCTCAAGACCATAGAGCGGCTTAATAATCGAGATAACCAACGGGTCCTCGGTCAGTCCGCAGGCGATAAGTCTGGCCCCCACCACGCAGCCGCAGATAATCAGCCCGGCTTTGGCCCCAAAACGATTCACCAGTAGAGGGATACACATCATCATCACAAACTCGGTACCGGACTGCACGGTGCTGAGGTAGCCGAACCAGGCATTGCCCTGCTCCCGGGTTTCGAAAAACGAGACGAAATAGCGTGGAAACTGCTGTTCGGCCACAAACATCATCCAGGCGACACCAGCCACGTAGAGGCTGAACATCCAGAACTTGCGGTTACGCAGCAGCGCCGCCACATCGCCCGGCATAATTTTGTCTTTGGCGATCACGTCATTATCGCGCAGCAGATCGTCCCCCAGCTTCAGACTGACCAGCATCAGCAGCATCAGTATCGAGGTGGCGCTGCTCAGCAGGAAGTTCGCCAGCGGCGTCAGATTAAACAGCAGGCCGGAAAACGACGCCGCCAGCGCCCAGCCCAGGGAACCCCACATCCGGATCCGCCCGAACTCCAGACCATACAGTCGACTAAAGCGATCGGCGTAAGACTCCGCCGCCGCCACTCCGGCGTACCAGCCCAGACTGAGCCAGAATGCACCGACAATCATGCCAATAGTGGTGTGACTCATCAGCAGGGGCTGATAGACCAGCACAAAGAACGGCGCCATCAGGGCCGAGATGATGCAGACAAAATAGAGCAGCCACTTACTCATGCCGATTTTGTCCATGATGTAGCCATAAACCGGCTTCAGGATCACGGCAAACAGACCGTTTACCGCAAATACGCTGCCAATGGTCACGCTGTCCAGTCCCACCTTCTGGCTGAGCCACAGCGCGTACAGCCCGAAACTGGATGACCAGGTAAAGAAATAGAGGAAAATAAAGCCGCTCATTCTAAGCTGGGCGCTACGGGTTGGGGTTGATGCAGTAGTCATAACATTCTCCCTGCGTCGGCAAGCCGGAACACGGTTTGCTGATTTCCGTGATGAACCACAATTTGCCGCCCTTCCCGACGCAGGCGAGGCGGTTCCGGTTCGGCGACATCGTCATCTCCGGCCCAGACTGCGCAGCACAGCAGGTGCTCCCCGGGTGTCAGCTCGCCGCGCAGCGTCGGTATAGCGCTACGTTCCGGCCACATCAGATTGCTGTTGGGCGGCGTCATTACCGTTTCACCGCGGCGCGACATGGCTCCAATATCCAGAATACCGCTGCGACTTGTGCCGCAGTACAGCCAGCAACCGCCCGATACCACGCGGGGAGCCACCCGCTGTCCGGGCAGACTAAAGCCCCCCTCCGCGCTTTCCAGGCGCCTGTCGCTTACGAGGTGATGGATGCGCACCTGCCAGTCACCAGCCGTTAGTTGCCAACTGTCGATCCGCACCGTCGGCCACGGCCGCCAGCGGCTGTAGATTATGCCGTCCCGGGTTTCCACCCGCTCACAGCCGCGACGCCCACGCCAGTAGCCGTCCCCTTCGCTCAGCAACAGCATAGAGTCAACAGCAGCATGAGACAGCCCAAAACGTCCCCGTTCCAGGGTAAAGCCGAAACGGCTGGAGTAGGCGAATTTGCAGTATTTGGCTTCGGTATTAACGTAGTTGTTCAGCTCAAGCTGTCCGGCGGTCGCCATCCACAAATGACGCCCCTTGCGCTGGCGCACCACCACCTGATCGGCCTGGGGAATGGCGTGCCGCTCATCCAGCGGCGGCAACGGCTGCTCCGGCGCCTGCCAGAAGGGATCCGAATCATCCAGCGCCAGCACCAGCAGGGTTTTCAGCGCCCAGTAAGGAGAGCCAGGCGCATTATAGTCTTCGGCCATCACCAGATTTGGGTAGCAGTAGCCCACCGACAGCACGCCGTCACGATCGAATATCGGCTGACGCATCCACCAGCGCAGATGGCGCATTACCAGCCCTTTAATAACCCCGGGAGAGAAAGGCTCCAGACCGGCAAAAGCGCAGGCGCTCCAGAAAGCCCCCTGAGCGAAGCGATAGGTCAGACTGCGCCCGAACGGAATGGCTGCGCCCTCTTCATCGAAAAAGTGGATAAAATCGCGCGCGAAACGAGCCGCGCGCTGGCGCAGAATCTGACAGCGTTCGGGATCGATATCCGCCATCAATCGGGCGTAGATCAGGCCGTAAAAGTGAAAGCCCATAGCGATGTAATAGTCGCGTGGACGACCAGGACCGTCGCTATACCACCCCTCCCCCAGCCAGTATGCCTCAATGCTGGCGAAGTGGCGTTCCACCACCGCCATATCGAAAGGCATTCCGGCGGCGCGGAATCCTACCTGTACCAGGACAGGGAAGAAGTGCCAGTTATTATCAGGGATTTCCGCCTGCTCGCTCTGTTTCAACCAGCGCCACAAGTGCTCGCGCTCTGTCGCGCTAAAGTGGGCCAGCAGCGGCTCGGGCGCAATAGCCAACAGCAGACCGAAGGCGGCCATTTCCACCACCCGCTGGTCAAAAGGGCCGATATCTCCCCAGTAGCCAGAGTGTTCGGGCGTGACCCCGGCTTTGATAATAGCAACGTAATTCATTAGTCTGGCGGGCGTTTCTCCCCCGGCCAGCAAAGGCGCAATTCCCCACAGCAGTCGTGAAAACGCCTCTATTCCACCAATGTCGTGCCCGTAATGGGCGCAGGTATTTCCCAGGTAGAGGCGGGCACTATCGTTATCAAACCATGGCTCGGCCGCCGCCAGTAAAGCGCTGGCCAACTGGCTCACCGCTTCGCGATTATTTAACCTCAATCCGGCACTACCAATATTTTCAGGACACACAGATCCCTCCCGTCGAATATGACAGTCATTTAGCTCAATCGCTATGGAATGATGGCCGGCGCCTGCCATCAGGGCTGAGGCAGAGTATCGGCATTATCGAAAGCGCCGTTGTTATCCGGCTCACAAAAATGAACCATTATTTCAATTTAAAGCAGCATTGTTATCGTCAGGCACGATAAATTGCAGCCGGTAGCAGAAAAACTTAATTTTATTGCACTGGGGACTCGATGGCGCAGACCCAACTTCTCGAACATATTCTGCTTAATCAGCGAACCATTTCCTTCAACCGGATGAACCACTCCAGCGCGCGCTATTATCACTGGCACCAGTGCCTGGAAATTCTGTGGATCTCAAAAGGCTACGGTATTGTGGTGGTGGATAATCAGCATTACACTGCCCGCCCGGGCAGACTTTTTATCTTTCCGCCGTTCCGTCTGCACAAGGTGCAGGTGGACGCCAGCGCCAGTAATCCATACCACCGCACCACCATGCATATCGAACAGAGCGAAGTGTTGGGAGCACTGCGTGACTTTCCCCGCCAGCAGCATCAGTTTTCATTGCTCTCTTCCAGCGAAGCGCCAGCCCAGGCCTGTGATTTAAGCGAGCGCAGCGCTTTTGTCGAACAGATACTGGGGAATTTCGCCGCGCTGGAGCGCGAAGGCGCGCCTCCTACCAGCGATGTGGCCTTTCTGGTGATGCAGCTAATGGGCTTTCTGCCTTCGCGCCCGGAAGCCTGGCGCCCCCGCAACCCAACGGTTGCTACCCGCATCATGGACTGGATAGAACGACACTACAGTGAAAAATTCAGTCTGGAACGGCTGGCCGAAGAGATGGGACTGTCGCGCAGCTATACTTCACGCCTGTTTCGTCAACAAACCGGAGGCAGCCTGCATGAGTATCTGCTTAGCCGGCGCATTAAGCGGGCCTGCGAACTGCTACGCAATACCACGTTGCCGGTAGAGGCCATCGCTGCCGCGACAGGTTTCAGCGATGTCACCTGGTTTATCACCAGCTTTAAGAAGATGATGAACTGCACACCGCTGAAATATCGCAAAAATGTGTCTCTGATTGAAAAGTGACAATTTTCTGAAAATTGATCCAGTTCGATTATAAGTTTATTCCCCTTAGCTATAAAAAATGAATTTAATCATTTTACCGTCAATTAGTCCGAAACCTCGCTACCCTTTAACATTAATTGCGAATATACTCAGCGGCAATTCAGATATGAACTTAAAGAGTCACTAACTATCAGATGGTTAATCCATCCACAACCTGTCCGGGCGCTACCTGTAAGCTAACAGGATTTAAATTTCAGGGTATTCCCTTACTTCATAGAGAAATTTATCCGACAAGACTTTTCCTAATGCAGATTAAGCGCTAATATCCTTACCAGGAAAATGGACTCATACTCTGATAGCAGAACGCGGTTATATCGGTTTATTTCGGCACAAAGCGTCACTGTTCCAGGCGGCCATGGAAGCGACGCGCAAAAATTTTTGCCCTGGTGGCCGGCAACGCAACGGGGCAATACGCAAATAAGGATATTAAACATGGCAGCCCCCGGAATGCTCCAGAACCTCAGTATCCAGATAGAGCGTGAATTTCACGCTTCTCATCTCTGTATGCGACTAAGCCACTGGAGCACGGAACAGTGCCTTAATGGTCTGGCCTGCTTCCTGCGTGACCAGGCACAGGAGTGCATCACCCAGATGGTGCAAGTTTTTAACTATATGAAACGCGCCGGTGGTAATCCGGTTATTAGCGCTGACATACCGGAGTTCCCTCCCTGCGACTCTGTTGAGCACTTGTTCGAACAAATCCATGATGAATTCCAGCGCCGCGACGAAACGCTGACTCAACTGCGCCAGGCCTCCTGGGCCACCCGGGACTTTACCACCCTGGCGTTTATCACTCAGTTGATAAGCCAGCAGCAGCGGGATAAAGCACGTCTGGAAACCCTACGCCATGAAATTTTCCACTCCCTGGCGCACGGGTTATGTATTCGCCAGGCCGGACTGAATTAATAGCAGCAGCAGATTTACCTTGTGAGTGGTGTTCGCCCGGTGCTCCCGGGCCATTTTCTGCCCCCTGTCCGGGGCAATTGTTCCTGTTCCCCTTTCCCGTTGCCGGCGCGCTCCTGTTCCAGCAACGGGCTTTTCTTTAGTCATCGCCTGAATCGTTTCAGAACCAGAAGCATCTCTCAATTATTAACCGCTTTTTTTGTAATGATTTATTCCACGACATCTGATAACGACACAAGGATATGTTTATGCTGGTTGCGGAATTTATCGTCATTATTCTCTGTTTGCTGGTCGGCACCCGCTATGGTGGAATGGGTCTGGGCCTGATTAGCGGCATCGGTCTGTTTATTCTTAGTTTTGTCTTTGGGCTGCAGCCGGGGAAACCGCCGGTGGATGTTATGCTCACCATCCTGGCGGTGATCGGCTGTGCCGCCACGTTACAGAGCGCGGGCGGGCTGAATGTGATGATGCAGTTTGCCGAGCGTCTGCTGCGCCGCCATCCTCAACATATTACCCTGCTGGCGCCGCTGACCACCTGGACGCTCACCTTTCTGTGCGGTACCGGCCATGTGGTCTACACCATGTTTCCGATTATCGCAGATATTGCGCTGCGGCGCGGCATTCGCCCGGAACGGCCGATGGCGGTGGCCTCCGTCGCTTCACAGATGGCGATCACTGCATCACCGGTGTCGGTAGCTGTGGTATCGCTGGTATCGATTCTGGCGGCCGCTCATGGTATCGGCGAACCTCTGGGTATTCTGCAAATTCTGGCGGTATCGGTACCTGCGTCGCTGTGCGGCGTACTGGTGGCAGCCCTGTGGAGCCTGAAACGCGGTAAGGATCTCGACGATGATCCGGACTTCCAGCGGCGCCTCAGAGATCCGGCGCAGCGCGAGTATATTTACGGCGGCAGCGAAACCCTGATGAATCAACGTTTTCCGCGAGCGGCATACCGGGCTACTGCCTTGTTTTTTATGGCGATTCTGGTGGTGGTGGCGCTGGGCGCCATGCCGCAGCTGCGTCCGGCTTTCGAAGTTAAAGGCGCCCTGCGTCCCCTGTCGATGAATCTGACCATCCAGATGATGATGCTGATAGCCGGTGCCGCGATCCTGATTCTGTGCAAGGTTCGCCCGGGTGCCATTGCCGAAGGCGCGGTGTTTAAAGCCGGAATGGTGGCGATCTTCTCAGTATTCGGAGTCGCATGGATGAGCGACACCTTCTTTCAGGCACATCTGGAAACGCTGAAAATGGCGCTGGAAGGCGTGGTACGCGATCATCCCTGGAGCTATGCGCTGGTGCTGTTTCTGGTGTCAAAGCTGGTGAACAGCCAGGCGGCAGCGCTGACGGCCGTGGCTCCAATGGGGTTGATGCTGGGCGTGGAGCCGAAGATGCTGTTGGCCTTCTTTCCGGCTGCCTATGGTTACTTTATTCTGCCGACTTACCCGAGCGATCTGGCCTGTATTGGCTTCGATCGCTCAGGCACTACCCGCATCGGCAGATTTATCCTCAACCACAGCTTTATCTTGCCGGGGCTGATTGGCGTGGGCAGCGCCTGCCTTACCAGCTGGCTGCTGGTACAGGCCATCTGGTAGCGCCTTAGTGGGTCTCTGCCTGTTCGCCCTTGAACTTCAGTTCAATCAGGGCGATAGCTTTCTGAATTGCGCGGCGGGTCACCGGATCGGAGGCCGCTGCGTTATCAGAAAAGTCGATGGACTTAAGCTGGCCGGCCATTTTATCGCGCACCTCCACCGGGGCGATCACGTCGATCACATCGAGAATCTGCTTAATCACCAGCTGGCAGGCGACCACATCGGATACCAGTTCCTCTTCGCGGGTCAGGGATTGGGACATACTTCACTCCTTAATTCACGGAGGCGACAGTCTACCTGTCCCGAAGCCTGAAGGGTACCGTTCAGGCGATTTGTTCGCGCAGCGCCGCAATGTAATGCTCGCGCAGCCGACGGGTGAATGGCCCAGGCGCACCATCGCCAATCGTAACGCCGTCGATAGCCACCACCGGCCATACCAGACTGGTGGCTGAACTGATAAAGACCTCGCTGGCCTCCCGAGCCTCTGCCGGAGTAAAGGGCCTTTCCACATGCTCGATTCCCAGGCGCTGCGCCAGTTTCAGCAGGACTCCCCGGGTAATGCCGTGTAAAATGTTGTTATCCAGCGGTCGGGTAACCAGACGGTTATCGCGCGTTACGATAAACACGTTGCTGGAAGCCCCTTCGGTGATAAAGCCCTGTTCCACCAGCAGCGCATCATCCGCCCCCCGGCTTCGTGCTTCCTGTTTCGCCATGCAGGCCGCCAGCAGCCCCACCGTTTTAATGTCGCGCCGCCCCCAGCGAATATCCGGACAGGTAATCACCCGAATGCCCTGTAGCCCCTGAGGCACATCGACGATCGCCCGGGCCTGGGTGAACAGCACCAGCGTCGGCGCTGTCCCTTCCGGGCAGAGAAAGCTGCGATCGCCGCTGTCGCCACGGGTCAGTTGCAGATAAACGGCCCCTTCATCGAGTCGATTGCGGCTAATGAGTTCCTGATGCAGAGTCCGTAGCGCTTCGTCGTCCCAGGGACAGGCAATTTCCAGAGCCTGACAGGAGCGGCGCAGACGAGCCATATGGCCGTCAAAATCCACCAGTTTGCCGTCTATCACTGCCGTCACTTCGTAAATCGCGTCGGCGAACAGAAAACCCCGATCAAAAACCGATACCGTTGCCTGCTGCTCCGGCAGCCAGTCGCCATTAATCCAGACCGTACGAGACATAACTCCTCCATGCTAATATGAAAACGCGGAGCTGAGAGCAGACCATCACGCCGCGGCCCCGGTTCAGCATAGCCGATCTACCCTACGATGCACGCGGTCTTTATCGACAAGGCGACAACAGCGGAAATGCATAAAAATGGCCTTATCGCCCGCTGGCGGATAGCGGAAAAAGCAACAGTGGCATTTTTAGGCCACGCAACAGAATAAACGTCCCACTTTGTCCGGCGTCTATGTGAACAAAATTTCCCCCTCAGCCGCACAACAGCACCATAAAACAAAACGCCCGCGACCACTGAAGGTCACGGGCGTTTGCTGAGATTAACTCGCTGTTATCTGACGCGAGTCTTATCAGAACATCGCTCCGGGCGGTACGTCTTTAAAGGTTTTGCAGTAGTTCTCAAACATGCTTTTCAGGATTTTGCGCAGTTTCATCGTTATAGCTCCTGGTTTTATGTGTGCAGATGATGCTCGCGATGAGTCTATAATATGACCACAGTCACAAAAATCAACATATTTGTGATGCGTGTCACATAAAAAATCCATTTTTTTACCTCATCCCGGTAAACCCCTTGCAAAACATGCCCCGGACTGCTTACCTGACCATAAATTTTTAAAACACGGTTTTAATCAATCCATGCCTCTGTCCGATCGTGCCGCTTCCGGCAAAAGTGGCCTTTCCCCTGCTGCGCTGCTGGTGGCTGGCGCTTTCTTTATGGAATTTCTTGACGGCACCGTGATCGCCACGGCTCTGCCGGAGATGGCGCAGAGCTTCGACGTCAGCCCCGTCGATCTCAATATCGGCATCAGCGCCTACCTGCTGACGCTGGCGATACTGATTCCGGCCAGCGGCTGGATAGCCGATCGCTACGGTGCCCGCCGGGTCTTTACCCTTGCGCTGGGAATTTTCACCCTGGCTTCAGTGCTGTGCGGGCTGGCGACCAGCATGGAGCTGTTCGTTGCCATGCGGGTACTTCAGGGAGCGGGCGGTGCCCTGATGGTACCGGTGGGACGCCTGGCGATACTGCGCACCACCCCCAAACCCCGCCTGATCGCCGCCATCGCCACCCTGACCTGGCCCGCGCTGGTAGCCCCCATCATCGGCCCGCCGCTGGGGGGATTTATTACCAGTTATGCCAGCTGGCGCTGGATCTTCTTTATCAATCTACCGCTGGGGTTGCTCGCCATGTGGCTCGCCTGGCGTCTGATTCCGGATCTCCGCGACGAGGCGCGCCGCCCTTTCGATCTTCCCGGATTCGCCGCCACGGCTGTCGCGATGACGGCCCTGGTCAGCGGCATGGAAATGCTGGGCGCCGAACAGCATAACGGCGCCTTCAGCCTGGCGATGCTGGGACTGGGAGCGGGCGCTCTGTGGCTTGCCCTGCGCCATTTTCGCCGTAGCGCGCATCCCATGATACGCCTTGACGCCATGACGGTACCGACGTTTAGCGTAACGATGTATGGCGGCTCGCTGTTTCGCTGCACCATCAGCGCCGTACCCTTTCTGCTGCCGCTGCTGTTCCAGGTGGGCTTTGGAATGGATCCCTTCCAGGCCGGGCTACTGGTGCTGGCGGTGTTTGCCGGAAACCTGGCGATGAAGCCCGGCACCACCTGGCTTATCCGCCGCTGTGGCTTTAAAAAACTCCTGATTGGCAACGGCCTGCTTAATGTGCTGGCGCTGCTGGCCTGCGCTCTGCTAACACCGGACACCGCGCAGTGGCTGACCCTGGCGGTTCTGTTCCTGGGCGGAATGTTTCGTTCTATGCAGTTTACCGGCATCAGTACCCTGGCCTTCGCCGACGTACCGCAGGAGGCCATGAGCTACGCCAATACGCTGTTCAGTACGGCGACCCAACTGGCCGCCGGTCTGGGAGTCACCCTGGGGGCGATCGGTATCCGCCTTGGGGAGCAACTGGCGCCGCAGATAGGGCTGGGTGAATTACCAGGCATCAGTTTTCGCTGCGCTTTTGCGTTTCTTGCGCTGCTCACACTAATTGGCCTGTTCGATCTGTTACGCCTGACGCCGGACGCGGGTAGTAACGTATCGCAGAAAGGGGATTAAATAGCGCGCGGGCAGCACACCCGCGCGGCGGCCATTAGCCGAGGATCTCACGCACAAAGGCTTCGATCTCTTTGTTCTGGCCGTTTTCGAAGAAGCACTTCTGGAAACGTTCGCCGGAAACCGCCGTTTTTACCAGTTCAGGATCGATAGCGCGCAGGGTATCAAGATAGTTTTCTTTTACCACCGCCGCTTTCACCTGATTCAGGATACCGGCATTGCGCACCTGCGGCGCTTTACGCTCAGGCGGATAGCCTTCACCGTTACGGCCGGTAAAGGCTTTTTCAAAGATGTAGCGCACGTTCAGTTCAGCGCCCCAGCCAAATCCTTTGGCAAACGGCAGCGAGAGTGCGTTACCGTTATTGATTTGCGCGAACAGGAAGGCGTCTGCCGGGTCAATGCAGTAACCGCAAACCACGCCCGGATGAATATTCAGGGACATTAGCGCCCCCTGCCCGGTGCCACAACCTGTCACCACAAAATCAACCGCCTTCGCGTTGAGCAGAATGCTGGCCATGATGCCCAGATGGATATAGGTCAGATGGTGATCCTGCTCATCGCACATACCGACGTTATAGACCGGCCAGGACTTCTCACCGGCAACGGCCTGTAATTCGTTGAGGATAATGGCGTTCTTGCTTGCCTGGCTATTTTCCATCATCAACGCGATTTTCATTCTTAGGTCTCCTGAACTGCATGGTCATGAAGGGTTTACGGATTCTGTCCACCATACACCCCAACAAACATGCTTTCAAATAAAATGAAAAATCGTTTTAAAAAATAGAATTCAACTCACAAATTTGCCTGCGACCAGGAAGTTTCAGCGAAACAATCATGGCAGGGTATCGGGGAGCGGCGTCAGTGACAACCATTGATGAACAGAGGAAAAGTCGTCGCCCACGCGCTGCATGATGAATGCTGGCAGAGCTTATCCTGATGAGTGGTAAACCTGCGCCTGCCGGGCAGAAGAAGCCCAACATGAAGATGTTGCATCGGAACAGGTTGTCCCGGGACGCGTCGCGCAATGCGTAAACTTATCAATACAATTATTGTAACTGAGATTTGACGAAAATCGGCAATTCCCGTAATCTGCGCAGCACTCTGTGGTATCTGCGATAAAACCTGGAATAAAAAGTGAAAAATAAGACTGTCGGCAGTATTTTCATCGTAGCCGGCACCACGATCGGAGCAGGAATGCTGGCAATGCCCCTTGCCGCTTCCGGTGTGGGATTCGGGGTCACCGCTCTCTTGCTGTTCGCGCTCTGGGCGCTAATGAGTTATACCGCACTGCTGCTGGTGGAAGTCTGGCAGCATGAATCTCCGGATGCAGGACTGGCAACCCTGGCCCGCCGCTACCTGGGGCGCCCCGGCCAGTGGCTGGCGGGTTGCAGTATGCTATTCCTGATGTACGCCCTGACCGCCGCCTATATCAGCGGAGCCGGCGAACTGCTGGCCGACAGCCTGAACCAATGGCTCTCGCTGAGCCTTTCCCCGACCGCTGGCGTATTGCTGTTTACCCTGGTGGCTGGCGGTATCGTCTGTATCGGCACCCACGCGGTGGACTTCTTTAACCGCTGGCTGTTCAGCGCCAAACTGGTGCTGCTGGTGGTAATGCTGACGCTGATGATGCCCCATATCCACCGGGTGAATCTGCTCACCTTACCGCTGGAACAGGGGCTGGCGCTGTCGGCGATTCCGGTTATCTTTACCTCCTTCGGTTTTCACGGCAGCGTACCCAGTATCGTGCGTTATATGGGCGGGGATATTCGCCGCCTGCGCTGGATCTTCATTACCGGCAGCGCCATTCCGCTGATCGCCTATCTGTTCTGGCAACTGGCCACCCTTGGCGCAATCAGCAGCGCCGCCCTGACCCGTATCGCCGCCAGCCATGCTGGCCTGAACGGCCTGTTGCAGGCGGTACGCGAAGTGGTCAGTTCTCCCCACGTAGAACTGACGGTACATCTGTTTGCCGATCTGGCGTTGGCCACCTCGTTCCTTGGCGTCGCACTGGGGCTGTTCGATTATCTGGCCGATCTGTTGCAACGCCGCCGCAATGCCATCGGACGATTGCAGACCGGCGTGATAACCTTTGCGCCGCCGCTAATCTTTGCGCTGTTTTATCCACGCGGCTTCGTTATGGCCCTTGGCTATGCGGGTATCGCGCTATCTGCGCTGGCGCTATTGCTACCTACCCTGCTGGCATGGCAGAGCCGACGTCGTCACCCAGAAAGCTGCTGGAAGGCGCCAGGCGGCACACCGCTGCTGTGCCTGGTATTTCTGTGCGGCATCTCCATTATTATTATTCAATTCGCCATCGCCGCTGGCCTGCTCTCTTCTCCGGGTTAACTGCCATACCGCAATAAAAAAGGCAGGGTATGCTGCCTTTTTTATCTTTCATATTTACCCTGTCCAACACAATAATTAGCCATTAGTAAAACCCCGCACTGATACTATGGACAGAAAATGCGAATTATGTGGACATTAACAATTCGTGCACTTTAGAAATTGTCATATTATATATAGAGAGATTTTGTGCATAATGGTATTCAGTGGCTAAAATTTGCCAAAGAATATTCACCAACGGCATTTTACCATTTATTATCGACAAAATTGACGATGCTTTGTCAATTATGGTAAATATTTCCCGTTATTTATCGTTCTTTTAAAAAATAGTCGCGGAGTTTATTTTGTCTTTCACCAGAAAATTAACCTCTCCACTGCTGGTCAGTGGCGCGGTATTATGCCTGTTTTCCCAGACGGCGAACGCTGAAGTAACCGTACTGGAAAAAAATACCTTCAGTAACGCGTTACTGGCCCCCCTGAGTTTACAGGTTGGAGGGAGCATTCGCCCCGAATTTATCTGGAATAACGGCGATGAACCCGGCTACTACAAGAATGGCCACGACGGCGGCACCCGTTTTCGCTTTACCGCTGACTACGCCCTGAGCGATCGCACCTCTGTAGTCGGTTACTATGAGTGGGGCGTGGATATCGCCCACGTTCTGGGCTGGGACAGCCATTACGATCATGAAGGCGACCGCGACTATCAGCGTCAGCTGTATGCCGGCATTAAGGACAATGTGTACGGAACCCTGACTTTCGGCCATCAGTATGGCGTCTATTACGACACCATCGGGGTTAAGAGCGACGTCTGGGACAACGACGGCCACGCCAGCGCCAACTGGATCGGTATTAATGGTGACTATGACGGCGGTGAGCGTCCGAAAAATACCGTGAAATACACCAACACCTTTGGCGATCTTACTCTGTATGCGGATTACCTGCTGCCACAGGACGAAACCGATGCCGGCGAAAGCCTACGTTATCGTCGTAACCACGGCGGCGGCATCGGCTTCGATTATCAGTTACAAAAAGACCTGGTCTTCAGCGCCTCCTGGAACCAGACCCGGGCAACGATTAAAGGGCCGGACAATGATAAGCGTACCTATAACCAGCAGTATTCCGGTGCCGCGCTGACCTGGCAGCCAGGTAACTGGTATATGGTGGGAACCGCCACCTGGTACGACAATTACGTTCCGTCAAAGAAACAGCAGAATACCCGCCGTTACTTCGCCGGTGACGGCTACGGTCTGGAAAGCTTTGTCGGCTATACCTTTCCCATTGATAAACCGTTCCTGGAATCCATCCAGCCTTACGTTGCGGCCGACACGCTGCGCCTGAAGGGCGACGAAAATTACCACGCGAATCACGTTTATCTGGGCATGTACACCACCATTGGTCACGGCTTTTCGTTCTGGCTGGAGCGTACCCTGGCATCCAGCAGCGACAATGAGCAGGATACCACCTGGCTTTCCATCTACTACGACTTCTGATGTCTGACGGGCGCGGCCTTGGGCTGCGCCCTTCCCACCTTTTATCCTGCTATCGCAGCAGCGTGCCAGACATTTATCAATCTGAGCGTTTTTCCTTGAGCGGAACACACGACTCCACAACTCATTCATCATGCTTATCTTTTGAATTAGCAAAAAATAAAGCAATACTTCATAGTTAAATCAGCACTTTCCTTTAATACCACTACCGAATCCCAACGCACAACATCATCAAAGAAAACAGTTGTTGACAAATAAACAGCCTGAATATAATCTCATATTGAGAATATTTCCCAGAACACCGCTCAACAGGAGATGCCACAACAAGAATAAGAGCGATCCCTGAATAACAACAAGGCTGTTGTCTCTCATATGAAAGGAAGCGTACCGATGCTCCATACTAATCTTGTAAAGTCCGCCCCGCTAATCAATAGAAACCATGCCTGGCATCGCTGGCATGGCCGTTCCCATATTCGCTATGGGGTACGACTGCCACAGATTTCCAATATCGCCATCGATTCGATGTTTCTCATATGGAATTGGGCTCAGCATCTGGACGGTGAAGCACCATAAGGTGTGGTGAAACATACCTTATACTGCCATTCTGGTGTTTCCGAAGATATCCGGTAATGTCAGCAGCGGTAACGACCAGACTAATCTATCACTAGCAGGCAGCCATTCTGGCTCCACCGACCCTAAGCAACAGGACGCCAGCGATCACACAAAACATATCTTATTGACAAACTACATGTTTTAAAAAAAGAGCAAATCCTTAATTGATATAACATTTAAAAAGGATATTAAAAATGTTATTTAAAGCCAATTATCTTTCCAGGGTATCCACTTTAGCTTTATTAAGCTGTTCCGTTTCTGCTGCACCACCATACTTTAACTCTTCTGAAGTATGGAGTGATGGACTCTGGGACAGGAACACCAAAGGTGACATCATTGGTGGTGGCGATGGCAATACTGGCAATCTGTTATTAAAGGGCTCATCAACATATAATAGCTCCTTCACTGTTGGACTGGATGGTGGAAATGGTTCATTAACCCTATCTGAGTCCGCAACAAATATAAATAACACTACCTATTTTGCTGTTGGCACCGTCACAACCGAAAGAACCCCCATCTATAACACTCATGGCATACTAAATCTTGTTGGCCCACAAATTGGGGAGGTGACTTCACTCGATCTCCGCGTTGGTAGTAGTGGGAATTTTGACTGGAATACCCAAAGAGATAGTGAAGTAACAGGTGTATTGAATATACTTGACGGCGCGGTCATGAACGTCGGTGAAGAAAAAAACTTCTCTAAAAACAAAGCATACATAGGTACAGGAAACGCCAGCAACACAGGAATTTTAAATATCTCAGGTTCTGGTAGCGCATTGATTTTAAAAAACAATGCTCCTTATCTTGGTGATTCTGTTGAAAATGGTTCGTTATATCTTGGTTTTATTGGCAGGGGAATAATTAATATCACCGATGGAGGAAAGTTATATGCCGGAAGGATAAGCGCGTCAACAACCTTAGCAGACGATAACACTTACTTGACTGATAGCTCCCCCTCTGCTGAAATCACTGTTTCAGGAAGCGGTAGCCGTTTAATCGTCGGTAGCCAAATGTCCCTGGCCGCTGATGCACTTGACGATCTCCAGTCTATCGATGTGAAAGTAAAACAAAAGGGTGCCGGATCGGCGGTTCTTAATATTGATAACTACGGCGAAGTCATTTTTGAAGGCAAAGCTAATACTGATGCAGATGGTTTTGAAAATCCGGTTTCCGGCCTGTTCCTGGCAAGCAGCAATGATACATCTGCGACAGTCAACCTGAATAAAGATGGATTTATGACTATCGCCAACAGTAAGTTATCGCCTGATCAGGACGCGATAATTTCCGGTGCCGGCTCTTATTCATTTAATCTTAATGGAGGAACTCTCCGGGTAAATGAATGTGACTACTGCGATGACAAACTGTCCACCCGCGTAGATATGAATGTACTCTCAGAATCAGTGCTGGAATCCGGCAATAATAAAGAAATGCATCTTAACGGTTCATTAAAAGGAAATGGTGGGATAGTCAAATCAGGCGATGGTCTGGTGGTATTTTCTGGGTTAAATAGTTACTCAGGCGGAACGCGAATAGAGGCCGGAGAACTTCGGTCAGACAGTGATGGCGCATTAGTAAATAATACCTCATATATTATCAATGCCGGTAAACTGAATCTTAACGGTCATGATTTGACGATGTCATACCTTTCAGGCAGGGGCGGTGAGGTAGATATCACGGATGCCAACCTAATCGTTAATCAAAACTCAAACAGCCATTATGCTGGCTCATTCGCAGGTTCAGGGTATATCGAGAAAAGCGGTCTCTCTACTTTATACTTAAGCGGCGATAGTGGAGGTTACGCAGGAAAAGTATCCGTTCAGCATGGCGGTCTGGATTCGTCCAATGCTTTAGGCGGTGAGATATCTGTACAAACGGGTGGCATGCTTTCTGCTGAGGGCTACCTCGGTAAAACACAGGTAATGAATGGCGCAACTCTTAAGGTAGGCAGTTTATATAATAAAAAACAGCGCCCTGCCCAACTCCTTATTGATAAAGAATTAATCAATACCGGAAGCGTAATAATTGCCGGAAATACAGGTAATCAACAACAACGGGTCGGCAATACTCTTCTGGTTGAAGGGAACTACATCGGGAATAATGGACACATTGAGTTCAACACTGTCCTTGGAAATGATGCCTCAAAAACCGACCGACTGATTATCAAGGGAAATACAGCTGGCACCACCTTTGTACAGGTGAATAACACAGGTGGTACCGGTGCTTATACCAATAAAGGCATTGAATTAATTAGCGTAGCAGGCCATTCGGAAGGTACCTTTGTGCAAAGCGGACGCATAGTGGGTGGCGCCTATGAATATTATTTAAGCCGCGGTAAAGGGAATGACTATGCCAACTGGTATCTTATCAACACCAGGCCTAATCCAGAGCCGGAGCCGGAGCCGGGGCCGGGGCCGGGGCCTGAACCCTCACCGGAACCAGCTCCGCAGCCTGACATTCGCCCGGAAGGAAGCGAATATGCAACCAATCTGCAAGCTGCAAATACATTGTTTGTACACCGGTTACACGATCGTCTTGGAGAAACTCACTATGTGGATGCCCTGAGCGGTGAGGAACAAGTGACCAGTATGTGGTTACGTCATATCGGCGGACACACCCGGTTTAAGGATAGCAGTGGTCAGTTGAACACACAGGCCAACCGCTATGTTATGCAACTGGGGGGCGATATCGCACAGTGGAGCAGCAACGGTCAAAATCGTTTCCATCTCGGGATTATGGGCGGCTACGCAAACCAGAAGAGCAACACCCGTAATACTCACAATAGTTACCGGGCTGACGGCAGCGTCAATGGCTACAGTACCGGGATATATGGCACCTGGTTCCAGGACAATGAGCAAAAGACGGGGGGTTATGTTGACACCTGGGTGCTGTATAACTGGTTTAATAACCGTATCAGTGGCCAGTCGCTACCCTCTGAAAGCTATAAGTCGAAAGGTATTACGGCATCTGTGGAAACAGGTTATACCTGGAAAACAGGGGAAAGAAATGAGCGTGAAAGCTATTACATTCAGCCTGTAGCTCAACTGATATGGATGGGAGTAAAAGCCGATGCTCATCGGGAAGTAAACGGGACGCGGGTACATAGCTCTGGCGACGGTAATATTCAGTCCCGCCTTGGCGTCAGGGCATTTATTAAAGGACGCAGTGTTATTGATGAAGGGAAGGAGCGTACCTTTGAGCCATTTGTAGAGCTAAACTGGCTGCATAACACAAAGGATTTCGGAGCATCGCTTAATGGAGTTCACGTGGGACAGGCAGGAACCCGAAATATCGGCGAGGTAAAAGTAGGAGTCGAGAGTCAACTCAACCGTAATGTGAATCTATGGGGGAATGTAGCCCAACAGATTGGTGGCAAAGGATACAGCGATACACAGGCCATTTTAGGTGTGAAATATTTATTTTGATATTTGCTGCCAGGCGCCTGTTCGCCACGCGATGTAAATACCATTTCTCTGAGGTGACCGTCCAGGCGGTCACCAGCTCCGATAACAAAGCAGCTCGCTGGAGGCTGTGACTTAAATTTTGTATCGGCCTGTTTTGGGGATCTTTATTCCCATAGCAAAGACGGGAAATTTATGTATGGACCAAAAGAAACTTAAAGTCCTTTCAGCTAACCCGGTTAAAGACCTTAAGACCAAAGCCGATATTAACCCGTTCCTCGCATGTTGACGAAGTTACCCGTTGAAAAGGCTCTTGATAATGATAAACATCCCTGTACCCCGCAGTATTCCGGTGCCAGGCTGGCCGCCAGAGCAGGTGTCCCCTCCAGATACAATTGCAAAGAAACGGTAGAGCACCTGAAGGCGGTTAGGGTTACGTTCTGGAAAGCTTTGTGGGCAATTCCCTCCCCCGTTGATAAACCATTCGTGGAATCCATCCAGCCTTGCATTGCGGCCGACACGCTGCGCCTGAAGGGCGACGAAAATTACCACGCGAATCACGTTTATCTGGGCATGTACACTATCATTGGTCACGGCTTTTCGTTCTGGCTGGAGCGTACCCTGGCATCCAGCAGCGACAATGAGCAGGATACCACCTGGCTTTCCATCTACTACGACTTTTGATGTCTGACGGGCGCGGTCTTTGGCTGCGCCCTTCCCACCTTTTATCACTATCGCTGTGCAAACTTGACTCCCATCAACACGAACATATTAACCTGTGCGGGAAAATTTGATCTCTACCGATTATTTACTGATATTTATTTCTTGCTTTAATTAGCCCGTAACAATATCCCAGCTTTTTTTTTATCGTTCATCTCCCCGCAAAAACAAAATAAGTAATTTCTTACAGAAAACATTACAAAACCCCGATGGCAAACATAACCAGCGAAAACAGTTGTTGACAAAGAAACAGGCTACATATAATTTCCACATTCGGAATATTCCCATTCCACCGCTCAATGGGAAAGGAAGTAGAAGGGTAAGAGCGGCCTCTGAATGGCAACAAGGTTGTTGTCCTCATATGAAAGGAAGCGCACCATGATCCGCATTAATTTCGTAAAGTCCGCTCTGTTTCTGCTGCTGATTTTGAGTCTTATCTGCCTGCTAATCAATGAAGTTCAGGCCTGGCACTGCTGGCATGACAGCTTCTATGCCCATCACGATATACAACAGCCGCTGATTTTCGATATCGCCAGCGATACGCCGCTCCCCATACAGAACCAGCCGCAGCAACTGGCCAACGTTGCATCGCTGGCATCGTACTGGACGGCGTGGTGAACCCTACCCGAAACATCCGTAGTGTCAGAATATAAGATGGCCAGGATTCTGGCACTGCGGGTTGTCTGGTATTGAAATCATTTTCAAAGATTCCAGATAAATACAAAATTAATTTATCACCGACACGCCTTCCTTATTTAGTGCCGCCATCAGCGGCGCTCCCGGTTCCCCCTCTACAATTAACGTACTGGCAAGACTGAGTTCGCCAATCACGAAGGTGGAAGCCGCATCGATTTTTTCATGTGATGCCATCACGATAGTTTCAGATGCCCTTGCGCTCAGCAACCGTTTTACCCCCGCCTCTTCATAGCTACCGGTGGTAAACCCGACGCTTTGGTGAACGCCCGTTACTCCCATAAAAAAGAGATCGGCATTAATTCTGGCAGCGGCTTCAGCCATGGTCATTCCTGTCGTGACCATCGAGTGTTTAAACAGGGTACCGCCCAGCAGAATCACCTCAATGGCCGGATAGTCAATCAGCCCGACAGCAATACCGGGACTATGGGTGACCACGGTGAAGGGCATATCCTGCGGCAGCAGTTTGATCATTTCGCTGGTAGTGGTGCCGCCGTCAATAATTACCACCTGGCCCGGGTTAATCAGTTCCACCCCCTTGCGGGCGATGCTCCTTTTTGCGTCTGTCTGCACGTTTTTTCTTACTTCATAGGGCGCAATGGCAGCAGAAACCGGTAGCGCTCCGCCGTGCACCCGCTGTAGCAGACCGGCAGCGGCCAGCTCCCTTAAATCCCGACGAATCGAGTCCTCTGAGACCTTAAATTGCTGGCTCAATGCCGTGGAGTGCACCTGTTTTTCTCTGGCCAGAATCTCCAGGATACGCTGTTTTCTTTGGGTGGCTAACATCATTTCACCTGCATGATTATTCTTGATAGTTCACGATTATGCATGATAGCGTGTTCACTGTCATCAACAGGAGAACCTAAATGAAAACCACCGGCTCCCCCATCAGGAACATTCGCTCTGAGTTACTTTCCAACGACTGGTATACCCTGAAAAAATATACCTTTGAACTGCGCAGAAGAGACGGCAGTTGGCAGCAGCAAAGCCGGGAAGCCTATGATCGGGGTAATGGGGCCGTCGTTTTGCTTTACAATCGTAGCAAGCAGAGCGTGGTTTTAACCCGCCAGTTCAGGATGCCGGTCTATCTTAACGGCCACGATGGCTTTTTAATCGAAGCGGCAGCGGGTTTGCTGGATAACGCCTCGCCGGAACAGCGCATTATCGCCGAAGCGCAGGAAGAGACCGGATTTCGCATCACCCGTATTCAACGGGTATTTACCGCTTTTATGAGCCCCGGTTCGGTCACTGAAAAGCTGTGGTTTTTTATCGCCGAATACAGTGATAGCGATCGTACCGGTAGCGGCGGCGGGCTGGTGGAAGAAGGCGAAGATATCGAAGTTCTGGAGTGGCCATTGCAGCGCGCGCTTGAAGCTATCGCCAGCGGCGAAATTATGGATGCCAAAACGATTATGCTGCTCCAGTATCTGGCCCTTAATATCCCTCAGGAGAATACTAATGAACAGTAAGTTAATTCTGATTGCTGGCCCGGTCCGTAGCGGTACCCACGGCGATGAAAAACGGATCCATGAAAATCTTTCCCGTATGGAACAGGCTGCGCTGACAGTTTATCAGAAAGGTCATATACCGGTGATTGGCGAGTGGTTGGCCTTTCCGCTGGCGGCAGCCGCTGGTTCAAAAAAAATCGGCGATGAAATCAGCGAAGCGTTTCTTTATCCGGTAGCTCACCGGCTGATTACTCGATGCAATGCAGTACTACGTATCGCAGGAGATTCCAAAGGCGCCGACAATGATGTGCGTATCGCGACAGAGTCAGGACTTACGGTGTATTACAGTCTGGACAGTATTCCCGCTGCTAACCCAGCTGCGTGACGGCCCTTCCCTACCACATGGCGCACGCCCGGGTTCCGGTAATGCAGACCCGGGCGGCTGCTGAAAGCGCCAGAGAGTAGCCCGAATCAGGAAGAGCCGGTCGTCATAGTAGTAAACAACGGGCGGCGGTACGGAAGCTAAAGAAATATCCAGAATTCAGGTGCAGGGTGAACCAGGCATTTACGAAGCCAGACCCTGCGGTGTGACTGCAATAATGCAGGAATCAACAGGCACTGCATATCAACCTGGTCGGTATGGGAAATGACACTGTCTCTGGAAAGATTCAAAGGGAATATCTATGAGTGAATTCCGGTACGATGCACCAGAAGCATATCAATATTTCTGACAACATTATTAAACCATCCGGACATTATTACTGGCAAGCCCCCCTCTAATCACAAGAGTGAGAAAATAAATTTCACTCACGCCAAATTAGCTTATTATCACGCATCAGGCAGCGTATACAGCGGAATCACCTGGCAAGACCGGGAATGACCAGTGACAGGCTGATGTTGTATATACGTCTTAGAGCAGAATAATAGATAAATATTCTTATTGCAATTTTAAAATAATACATTTAGCATAATAATGTTATAGCTATAACAGCTGATCTTACAAAAATCACATTTTATTCAATAAAAGGAATTATCAATGCGTATATTAAATTCTTACGAGGTAAATGAAGTTTCTGGTGCTGGCTTCCTTGATGGTTTTATGGCTGATTTCAATAAACAACTCAACGCCGCTATAAATAAGCACCTGCCCGACCTGTCAAACTTAGGTCAATCCATTGAGAATTCAATAAAAAACAATATGGACAACGTCGATTTAAACCAATCATGTGGGATAAGCAATATCATCAATATCAGCTCCGGGAGTGTGACAAGTATAGTGACCGGTTGTTGTAAATAAATAGAGACTTAGAGCAGGAAAAATACCAGATGGTATCGAGCCAGCTTAGTTGAAGTCAGTGCAAAGCGAGCGCTTTCTGACTCTGTTCTAAGCTCCTGCCCGGGCGGTTAACCCTTACTCAGGCCAAAAACAGCAAGAACCGTACCGTGCTTATTTCTGAACAGCGGCAAAAACGATTATCCCCAAAAAGGCGTGGGCGCTGTTCTCCCGGCCTGTGAGGCATTCAATTCCCGCACTCAGGCGTGCGGGAGTTGAATTGCCAAAGGGGGCGTACCCAGGTGCTGAGCTATATGCTCGCCAGGTCGCTTATGATGTGACCCTGAGCCCGAATATGCTCCAGTCATAATCAGGAATAACCGGCCTCATGTTGGCTGCATATTCTGGCAACCACCAGACTTCTCAGCGAATTCAGAGCTTGGTCGCTATATTGCGAAGTCAACTTCCGCTGCTCACTCTCAGCGGATCTTCAGTTCAGTCAGATGGTCTGTTCCGTGCCAGGAACGGCTGTTTCTGCCATAAATAAAGATAAATTGAGTGGCTGTCGGAACTTAATGAGTGAGACTGTGTAGTGAAAAAATAATAAGCAGGGCTCCCCCAGCTATATTCACATATTTTTTAAGAATGACAGGATCGGTATTTTTGGCAGAGAAAACCAAGGTACGACTAACAGCAATGAGCCAGATACTCATTACCGCTATGTGAACGGATGCTAAGGCCAGGTAGTTTCCTACCCCACCATGAACCCCACTAAACTGGGAAACAACAGTGAGATAAAAAATAATCGCTTTAGGCGACTGAGCCACCGGCCTCCGGACCAGATAAGCAGCAGCGGCATCACCAGCATGCCGGTGGGCACAATGACCCAGCCGGCAAGTGGAATGAACGGTAACGACAGGAGCAGACCCGCCCCCAGACCCGCCAGCGCAGCCAGCCCCAGCTCCGGAGTGGTAAACCCGCGAAACACTACAGGCTCACTGTTGAGACGGTCAGGTATAAAGCGAATGGTCTGCATATGGCCTCACAGAATGATGTCGGCAGACTTGCCCACCAACCAGATAACAGTGACCAACAACACCACCCCTACGACTACGATGGCGCCAAACTGGCCCCACGTTGCTTTCTTATCGCGGACTTCCGCGTATGTAGACAACCCCGCTTCAGCCACCTTCACAAAGGCAACCGCTGCCAGCACCAGACCAACCAGAACAATACCGTCCTGCAGATATCCTTTAATCTGCCCCATCAGGCCACTGCCTCCACCGGATTGCGGCGGCTCAACCGTAGGCAGATCGGCCAGTGCTGGCTGACAGGTCAGCCAGGCCAGTAATGCCAGGGCCATCCCCCGGGCCAAAACGCGCTCGGCACCGCAACGAATCCGGGCAATAACAGACTGAGATTGATTCATGTATTTCTCCTGAAAAAATTAAAAACAGCGTTCAGCTGGCGAACATCCAGATGCAAATAACCAACAGCAGCACCGCGCGGATGGCAAAGCGCACCAGTGCGGCATCGCGGACTCTCTCGTTACTCCAGCCACTCCAGACATCCACAAACGCCCAGGCGGTCCAGAGAAACAGAAATGCCAGCAGCGCTCCGATACAGACCAGGTGCAGAATGCTGACTTCGATATCTCCTGAACCGGCTTTAAAGGCCGTGGACTGCGCAGCATTCATCAGGGACGCTCCCGGCGGTAATGACCGCCGATATGCGATGACCGGGGCTGCGCCCGGGAAGGTTCCAGATAGCGCTCAACACCGCCCCGAATCGTGTTCAGGTCGGATGTTGCCTGTCGGTAGTCAAAGAAAAAGCGGCCACGCTCTGCCGGATCAGCCTGGGCTGCAGCCACGCGGGCCCGCTCCAGAGATGCCTGCACCTGGTCCAACTGACGCAGGGCCGACGCCAGTTCGTCTTTCTCGGCAGCCCGGACTGACGTTGATACGGATAAAGCGGCCAGCAACAGCAGGCCAGTGATGCCCGGAATACGAGCGCTCAGACGCCGGGCCAGACAGGGTTGATTCATACACACCTCCACAGGGGGATTAAAAAGGTGCGTACAGAATGCGCAGGACAAGAAGGACGGTCAGCGATAAACTCTTTTTGCGATTATGAAAATTAATGCTTATGGCTGTTATGATGGTGCCAGCCTTTTAAGCACAACAGGGAGTCCTTGATATGACAGACGATGGTGGGGTCAGAATGGCCCTCTCCCCGGTTCAGCTTGCCGCTGTTCTGACCGATAAATCCGTCAGCGAGGGGGAAACCCTCAGTAACCGTCTGTGGGGAGGTCTGGGGCTGGCAGGCGGCGTGGCAGAAATGTTTGGAGCAGGCGTCATGTGCGTCGCCCCCGATCCCACTATGCTCACTAAAGCCGGTTGTGTCATCGTAGGCACCCACAGCCTGGATGCCATACAGGCTTCCGTACGCCAGATGTGGACCGGCAGGCAGATCAATACCGATACCTACAATACTGCTGTATCCCTGGCCGAAGGACTGGGAGCCGATCGCCAGACCGCTGCTCATGTTGGAATGACAGTTGATCTCGCTATCCCTATGGGATTTGCACTGGCCGTCAGCGCCGTCCGTATTGCAGCCGTTCGCAACGGAAGGATAAAACTGGCGATACATGAGTCAGCAACCGGAAAGCACCCTGGTGGGCATACGCTGGAACGCCACGTAGGTAAAACGCCAGAAGAGCTACTGGCAAGGCTCGGAAGACGTCCCGGGTTACCCGCAGCAAGCTCTTTCAGAAATCTGGATGAAGCAGAAAGGCTGACAACAAAGGTGTTGAGAGAACATAAAAATGCCATTGAAATGTTCGTGCGTCATCAACCCAAAGGTACCCCCTGGCGGAAAAAATTTTCCACTACCTTCGCTCAACCAACCGGCATTGTCATAAAGAGGGGTAGTTCTGAAGTTCGGAAATGTTATCGCGTTGAGCTCTGGCTGGAACTTACCGAATATAACGTAACGGGAAGCCCTATTTCATCGTAACCTCAATGCCAATGGAGTAAGTTATGTTTGTTAAAGATAAGGCTCGGGAGCTGGATAATTTTATCTGTAATTATTTCGGTCATGATTATGACCTTATCGACGACAGTGAAGAGATTCAGCCAAAGATCGATGCCTATAATAAACACTCCGGACGACCAATGCAGCTGGCGCTTCTTGATGATATTGATGAATTTCTGGCTTTAGGTGAAGCCCTGGACAGGACGTTCCATGATGTTTACGGCGAGTATTTTGTGCCAGAACTTTGGGGCACAACCCCCCATGACTTCCTGAAATTCGCAAGGGAAAAGGTCCGGCAGGATCTGAATAATGAACCTCAATGAGTTTGACTGCTTTATCACTGTTTACTTCGGGCAGGATTACGATCTTATTGATGACAGTGATGAAATTGAACCAAAAATTGACGCATTTATCGCCGATAGCCACTTCGCTATGCGCTATGGATTAATCGCTGATATTGATCTTTTCCTTGAAAGTGCTGACAATCCGGAAGAAGCGTTCAGGAAACGCTACGACCTGGAGTTTGATCCTGACTTATGGGGCACTGATGCCCTCAGTTTCCTGCAACTCGTAAGAGAAAAGGTGAGTTCGTCTCTGAAGGAATATGAAAGCGACTGACGCGCCAGTAACCGTTGGACTGACCCCGCCCCGGTAGACGATCCTGCCCTATAGTTTGAGCACAGGAGGAGCGTATGGGCACACCACGATTTACACCTGAATTTAAGGAAGAAGCCGTCCGTCAGATAACGGAACGCGGTTATTCCGTCGCCGAAGTATCTGACCGTCTGGGCGTCTCTGCACACAGCCTCTACAAGTGGCTACGGGCTATCAAACCTGATAACAGCGAGCAGCATGCCCGGGATTTACTGGAAGCTAAAAGCGAGATCCTGAAACTCCGGGCGCAGCTAAAACGCACCGAAGAAGAACGGGATATCCTGAAAAAGGCCGCGCGGTACTTTGCAAGGGAGCCCGACTGAAGTACCGCTTTATCAATGAGCACCGCACTGTATGGGGTGTCATGACAATGTGTCGGGTACTGAATGTCCCCCGGGCCGGGTTCTATGCGTGGCTGCATAACCCGGTCTCGGCGCGTGATAAAGATAACCAGCGCCTGCTGATGCTTATCCGCGACTCATATTCCCTGAGCGGAGGCGTATACGGTTACCGGCGGGTTCATGGCGATCTGAACGAAATCGGGGAAACCTGCGGTAAAAACCGGGTGGGTCGGATCATGCAACTGAACCGGATTAAAGCCGTGCGCGGCTATAAAGCGCCACGTCGTATCGCTGGCAGGCCTTCAATCGTTGCTCCTAATCGCGTGCAGCGGCAGTTCACCGTTGTCCGGGCCAACCAGGTCTGGGTCACCGATATTACTTATATCCGCACCTGGCAGGGCTGGCTGTATCTGGCGGTGGTTATCGATCTCTTCGCCCGTAATGTGGTCGGCTGGTCGATGAAACCCACCCTCTCACGCGAACTGGCGCTCGACGCGCTGATGATGGCGGTCTGGCGCCGAAAACCGGACGGCGAGGTCATCGTACATAGCGATAGTAATAATGCCGGTGTCAGTTTTTATCATCACTCCGTTTGCCGTTTAACCAGATTGATGTGATTACTGATGCAGTGAAGACCTTCCCGCATCCTGACTCACACAGCGATCGACCTTTTGTGTCCTGCCCTGGACCCGTCGGTTGCCGGAAGCGCCTTCATGCGAGGCATCTCCTCACCGGTGCGCGTGACTCAAGAAGGGCCTGACGGCTTGTCTCGTTACTGTCCTGTCCGGGTTATCTGTCTGGAGATTCAACTCTGTTTCCTTACAGGAGTCGTGTCATGGCTAATAACGTTACCGAAACCGCCATTGTTGGTGGTGTCGATACACATAAAGATCTGCACGTTGCCGCTGTTGTTGATCAAAACAATAAAGTCCTGGGTACCCAGTATTTCTCCGCCACACGGCAAGGGTATCGCCAAATGCTGACATGGATGGCGTCGTTTGGAGCGTTAAAACGAATTGGCGTTGAGTGCACCGGCACCTATGGTTCCGGACTGCTTCGCTATTTCCAGAATGTCGGGTTAGAAGTCCTTGAAGTAACTGCGCCAGACCGAATGGAACGACGCAAGCGGGGAAAAAGTGACACGATTGATGCTGAATGTGCTGCTCATGCCGCATTCTCCGGAATCAGAACAGTCACCCCCAAAACTCGCAATGGCATGATTGAGTCTCTTAGGGTGTTAAAAACTTGCCGTAAAACAGCGGTATCAGCCCGCAGGGTCGCTCTCCAGATTATCCATTCCAATATTATCTCTGCACCGGATGAATTACGCGAACAGCTCAGAACTATGACACGCATGCAGCTCATCAGGACTCTGGGATCCTGGAGGCCTGATGTCAGTGAATACCGCAATGTTACCAACGTCTATCGCATTTCATTGAAGTCCCTTGCCAGACGCTATCTTGAGTTACATGACGAAATCGCTGATTTAGATGTCATGATTGCGGCAATTGTCGATGAGCTGGCACCTGAACTGATCAAACGTAATGCTATTGGGTACGAAAGCGCTTCACAATTGCTGATAACTGCCGGAGACAATCCCCAACGATTAAGATCAGAACCAGGTTTTGCGGCATTGTGTGGTGTCAGCCCTGTTCCCGTATCATCTGGGAAAACAAATCGTTACAGGCTTAACCGGGGTGGGGATCGTGCTGCAAATAGTGCACTTCACATCATCGCTATCGGACGTTTACGAACTGATGATAAGACGAAGGAATATGTCGCCAGGCGAGTAGCCGAAGGACACACAAAAATGGAAGCAATACGCTGCCTGAAGCGCTATATCTCACGCGAGGTTTATACATTACTGCGAAATCAAAACAGGCAGGTCAACAGCATCCCGATAACGGCTTGACTCTTAGAAGGGCGTCAGCAAATCAGGGTTGCTCTTAACCTCGCGATACAGGCGGATCAGATCGGGATTGATATCTGCCAGTACGTAGCGACGATAATCTGTATTGAGGAATACCGCAGCACCGCCAACGAAGGGTTCTATCAGGCAATCGGCTTTAGGCATGTGCGGCAGCAGTTCAGGCATCACGCGGCTTTTGCCGCCAGGCCATTTGATGAACGGGCGGATCATATTACGTCCTCCCCATTCATCGCCAGGCGCTGCCAAATCTCCGATACGTAAGCAGCCTGGTGGATAGCATCATTCAGCGCATTGTGACGAGTGCCGCGAAAAGCTGTATTACGCTTCGGGTCAATACCTACGGAACGCCCCATTTCAACAACGGTACGAACGTCGCGATCGTTCCACCATTTCCACGGAACTTCGAGATCGCAACGCCCATAGGCCGCGCGCAATAAAACGCAGTCAAACGACGCCCCATTCCCCCACACCTGCAAAAGCTCCAGGTCATTGGGTAGGGCGTGCTCTTCAATAAAATCACGTAGTTTCGTCAGAGCATCCCAGATACGTAATGCGCCATCGGCCACTAATTCGGCCCTGGCTTCACTGCCCTGCTTTAACCACCATTTAATGGTTTCACCGTCAGGCACCGCCCCCATGCTGATATCCGTCACAAAATCAACCCGCTCATAAAAGCGCGCGCCGGTGTGTCCGGTGGACGGCTCAAAAAACACCGCGCCAATAGCCGCTATCGGCGCGCTGGCATCGGTACCCATAGTTTCCAGATCGATCATCAGGTGATTCATGGTGGTTTCCTCAGTAGATAACGGTGTTGATGATTGGGCGCTGTAGCTCAGCCTCCAGGCTGCTACGCATTTCGCTAATGAAATTGACGACGGCGGGATCGGTTGGCCTGATAGTTAATTCACCATCGCGGCGGGTTTTAATGGTCATGCCCTCACGCTCGACGGCTGGCAACAGAATGTTGAGAATAAAGCTGTATTGTTCGCGCTTAGTCATAATGAAAACCTTCATAAAAAGAATGAGCTGAACCGCAACCACTCAATAAAGAGGTGGATAAAACAGATTTGATTTTTTAAAACCGAATTACTTAATTATTTTTTAAATAATTCAATAAAGGAAAGCAGGAAGCTTTTATTTATTCTTTGGGTATAAATAAATGGTTTATTTTTACCCTTGATAAATTGAACCTTCGCCGGTTCGGGCTTAAAAAATCTCCCGTCTGGCGTTTCCAGCCAACCACGCGAATTTTTGAAGTGTGTTACCTGGCATCCTTGCTTTAGCAGGCTCGCCAGTGATGGGCCTTCATCGTACATAGCGCCCCCTTTTGTTATGCATACCGTCAATCGTCCGCATAGCCTCAGCCAATGCAAAGTCGCGCCCGTAATAATCCCCATTACTAAAAATGCTGTAAGAGTTTGTCAGCGTAAAAGGATTGCGCGGACACTTCTGGATAGTAAAACCACGATATAAATACGAGTGACGACTTAACTGTATTAACTGACTCATGTCACCGCCCTGTGATAGCCACTTTCAGATCAGCGATTAAACGATTTAATTCTTCGCGCCCTTCTTTATTCAGCGCATCAATGCCGTAATCGTAGGCGGCAAGAATGGCTATTTCTTGTTCTCGCGAATCAATAGCAACCGTCACTTTAGTGCCCGGTTTGATATATGTCGGCACATCATAGGTATTGCTATCAGAAAAGGGGTTGATGGATAGCGTGTAATCTTTATTTAGCGGGTTAAACATAATATTTTCTCCGTTAGCTATTTGCTATAGCGTCCTTGAGCATGGCAACCATATTAACCTCAACCTTTCCTCCGGCCAGTTCTTTAGGACGAATAATTATCCGTCCGTCTTTCACCATATCCCGGCAGGTGTTAAAGGGTATCCCTGTCACTCTGGCATACTCTTTTAGCGATAAATAAGGCGCCGCCACATTTAAATTGATAGTTACACCTGACATTTTTCACCTCAAGGCAAATATCATTAACTTTTTCATCCACTTCAGGCAGACAGACTCTCATTGATGGCCTGGTAAGCGCTGCTTTTCTAATTACCTGTCTGGTTAATCGGGTCAGGCCGCATAACCTCCAGCCCGCGTAAGAAAACGATACGCGCCATATTGGATGCAGAACGGCATTCAGCTTCTGCCATTGCCTCAATGGTTGAGCGCTCCTCCGGAGAAAGCCGCAGTGGAAGCGCGCCACCCGCGACGGTGTTTTTTGGGGTACGTGACCGCTGAACATGATGTACTTGTGTCATAGTGGTATATTGTGATCTGCTAAGTGTATGTGGAAAACATCATTGACCGCTATAGGCGTCAATGCAAACCAACTTTATATAAAAATGACTACTTTAGGTTGCAGACTAAAAGAAGAGCGTTCACGTAAGGGATTGAATCAAACTGATTTTGCTGCATTAGCGGGGGGATCTCGTGGGGCGCAAGCTACTTATGAGCGTGACGAAAAAATACCGGGCGGGGCCTATCTGACAGCATTAGCTAATGCTGGGGTGGATGTACTGTATGTTCTCACCGGCAGAAGAACCCCCGATATTGGTGATATCACCAATGATGAGATTGAATTAATTAAACTTTACAGGTCAGCACCTTTAGCAGTTAAGGCTGCTGCTTTAGCTGCTCTTACAGCCGGAAGCTCCGCATCAAACTCAATCAACGTATCAGGCTCAGGCAACCGCATAGCAGGCAGGGATTTCAACGAAAACAAGAAGTAAGGTGATTTATGTCGGTAAATTCTACTGGTGAGCAGAATCGTATCGCGGGTCAGGACTTCCATGAAAATAGCGTTCAGATAGACCATTTTGACGGGCGCCATACCGTCAATATCGCCATTCCATCAGAGAAGGAAGAGAAACGCCCGCTGGTAAAGGCTCAGCGGAAAGAACTCAACGCCCTGGTTGCTGCGATAGCAGAAGCCGGGAACGATGAAGCGTTTGTCATCTGGCAAAAAGTACATGCAGAAGTTGGCGTTTCCAGTATTGAGGATATGACCGTCAACCAGTACCAGACAGCCCTAAGCTTTCTTCAGGCCATACTGGACAGGTGCAAGGAAAAAGACGCCAGCAAGGCACTGGTGAGCCTTCTTCTCCGCAATAGCGAAGACAACGACATCCGGCAAAAACTGATCCGATACTGTCATATCAATTTTGGGACAGGCAGACTGAACGATCTGACCAGAAACCAGCTTCAGCTTGCACTATCCTGGTTGGATCAACCGTCGCAGGAAACACACCAACCTCCTCGCAATCCCACATCAGAACGACTCAACATTGTTGAACTACTGCGGGCGCACCCCAAAGAGTTCGGATTTATTTTCGCTGTAGGTTTTGTTGTAGGTGCCCTTGTTTTTTAATTAATAAACTTAAAAAGGAATTACATATATGAAGCATAAATTACTGGCTGCCTTATCAACTCTCTTTATCTCTACCACAGTATCCGCTATGCCATTTCAATCTATCGAAAAAGAAAGTTTTAAAGGGGTATGGCCCTTTAATGCTGATGAAGTTCAGTTACAGTGTCTTGATGGTAACGCTTACGTGATGAATTTCGATGATAACAAGCTATACGCACTTACTGGCGCAGCGCGTATTAATGGCCGTTCTTTCGGTGCTCTACCACTTGATAACGATAATAAGTTTTGGCTTAGTGACGAAAAAACGAAAGGTTTAAAAAAGAGCCTAAGCGATGTTACCAACGCAGCTTTAGCTTTATGCGACAAATAGAATTATGACCGTCCGTAAACTTCCATCAGGTAAATGGCTTTGCCAGTGCTTCCCCTATGGCCGCGATGGGAAGCGTATACGCAGGCAGTTTGCTACTAAAAGCGAGGCGCTCTCCTTCGAGCGCCGTACCATGAATAATGCATCCAGCCAGGCGGTTAACGATAACGCGGTAACGCTCTCCGCATTTGTTGATCGCTGGTATGAAATGCACGGCAAAACGCTGTCTTCTGGTAAAGAAAGAAAAACGAAGTTGCTTGCCATCTGCGAGCGCCTGGGGGATCCGCTTGCTACTCATTTTGATAAAAATACCTTTGCCGTTTACAGGGAAAGGCGCTTAAGCGGTGAATGGAATCAGAAGGGAAAGAAGAAGCTTAGCGAAGCCACCGTAAATCGCGAGCAGTCTTATTTACACGCTGTCTTTTCGGAAATGAAGCGGCTGGGAGAGTGGGAAGGCGATAACCCGCTTTCGGGGATCAGGCAGTTCAAGGAAGGCGATCAGGAACTGGCTTTTCTCTATGAAGAGGAAATTGACCGACTGCTTGCAGCCTGTGATCAGTCGGCCAACAAAGGCCTGGGTACTATCGTGAGGATTTGCCTGGCGACCGGCGCGCGATGGAGTGAGGCTCAGGATCTGAAACAATCCCAGGTACTGCCCGGGCGGATAACCTTTACCCAGACCAAAAGCAAAAAGAACCGTACCGTACCCATTTCCGATCAGTTGCAAAAGCTGTTACCCAAAAAGCGTGGGGCGCTGTTCTCCCCTGCTTATGAAGCGTTCAAGGCCGCACTCAAGAGGGCTGGAATTGAACTACCAAAGGGACAGCGTACCCACGTACTGCGTCATACGTTTGCCAGTCACTTTATGATGCGTGGCGGCAATATTCTGGTGCTGCAACAGATACTCGGGCATAGCACCATCATGATGACCATGCGGTACGCTCACTTTGCCCCTAACCACCTGGATGCAGCTATAGCGCTTAATCCCTTTGATAACCGCGAAGAGGCAAAATAGCGGACAGCAAAAAGCAACGCTGCCATGCTGCTGCCATTTTGCTGCCACTCTGCAAACGACAGACACAAAAAAACCACCCGAAGGTGGTTTTGCACGACACTGCTTATCATTGATTTTATGCGTTTTTCCCGCTGGTACCCGGAGCGGGACTTGAACCCGCACAGCCAAAGGCCGAGGGATTTTAAATCCCTTGTGTCTACCGATTCCACCATCCGGGCTCGGGGAAAAAGTGGAGGCGCGTTCCGGAGTCGAACCGGACTAGACGGATTTGCAATCCGCTACATAACCGCTTTGTTAACGCGCCAAATTCTTTTTGGCACCCGCCGTAAGGGCCGATGCTGAAAACTGGAGCGGGAAACGAGACTCGAACTCGCGACCCCAACCTTGGCAAGGTTGTGCTCTACCAACTGAGCTATTCCCGCATCATCAGGTAGTTAACGCTGGTTAATTACTTGATTTCACTATCGTCTGGCGAACCGTGCTGCCGTTCGATGCGTTGCATTCTACTTACCTCACGCAATGAGTCAACGAAATTTTCCCTCTCGCCGACTCGTTTGCTGAATTTTACAGCGGATAGATCATCCTTCAAGCAAATCGCCGCGCGCGGCGTTCAAATACTGGAACATTGACCAGAATGTCAGCAATGCGGCAACGAAAAACAGCGTAATACCGGCGTACTCAATCCAGATATTCGGCCGCCACAGCATACCGATTAGCGCCAACATCTGTGCCGTGGTTTTCACTTTGCCTATCCATGAAACCGCCACGCTGCTACGCTTGCCGATTTCCGCCATCCACTCACGCAGCGCGGAGATGATAATCTCACGGGCAATCATGGTTGCGGCCGGCAGCGTCATCCACCAACTGTGGTAGTGCTCCACCACCAGCACCAGGGCTATCGCAACCATCACCTTATCGGCGACCGGGTCGAGGAAGGCACCGAAACGAGTGCTCTGATTCCAGCGCCTGGCCAGAAAGCCATCAAACCAGTCCGTCACCGCTGCCAGGCAGAAGATAAACGCGCACAGAAATGGCGCCCAGTGGAATGGCAGATAGAATGCCAGCACAAAGAACGGAATCAGGACAACACGAAACAGCGTAAGCAGGGTTGGTATATTAAATTGCATAATGCCGGATAACTATCTGTCGTCAGGGGGAAATTGTCTCTATGTTGCTACATAGCCCTTAATGTTTCAACGAGTAGTAGATCTTTTCTGCCAGTCCCTGCGAGATCCCCGGCACTTTTGCGATTTCTTCAATGCTGGCATTCTTCAGGGGTTGCAATCCGCCCATATATTTAAGCAACATCTGGCGCCGCTTAGGGCCTATCCCTTCAATAGACTCCAGCGAGCTGGTGTTCTTGACCTTAGCCCGCTTTTTACGATGCCCGGAAATAGCGTGGTTATGGGACTCGTCGCGAATATGCTGAATAACATGCAGCGCCGGCGAATCTGGCGGCAGAGCAAATCCCTCCCCTTCCGGTTCCAGGAACAGTGTCTCCAGCCCCGCTTTACGATCGCTCCCTTTGGCGACCCCCAGTAACAGCGGGCGGTCTTTATCCCACTCCACGTCCAGGCTGGCGAAGACCTCTTTGGCCTGGGCCAACTGTCCTTTACCGCCGTCAATCAAAATTACATCCGGGATTTTGCTCTGCTCAATGGCTTTACCATAGCGGCGGCACAGCACCTGGTTCATAGCCGCGTAATCGTCCCCCGGGGTAATACCGGCAATGTTATAGCGCCGATATTCGGAGCGCAGCGGGCCGTTAGAGTCAAACACCACGCAGGAAGCCACGGTCTGTTCCCCCATAGTGTGACTGATGTCGAAGCACTCCATCCGGTTAATTTTCGCAAGCCTGAGTACCTGCGCCAGCGCGGTCAGACGTTGAGTGATGGTGGACTGCTGAGCCAGGCGGCTGACCAGCGCCGTGGCAGCGTTAGTACGCGCCAGCTTCAGATAGCGCGCCCGGGCGCCTCGCGGTCGGGTTTGCAGATGGATATGGCGCCCCGCCAGTTCGCTCAGGGAGTTTTCCAGCAGGCTCTTATCCTGCAGCGCGAAATCCAGCAGGATCTCGCCCGGCAGGGTGCGCATCTGGCTCCCCTGCAGGTAGAACTGGCCGACAAAGGTTTCGACCACTTCACAAAGATCGGTACCGCCCGGCACTTTCGGGAAGTAGCTGCGGCTACCCAGCACCTTACCCTGGCGAATAAACAGCACGTGCACACAGGCCATGCCTGCGTCAAAAGCCACGCCGATCACATCCAGATCGTCACCGCTGTTAGAAACGAACTGCTTCTCAGTGACCCGACGCACAGCCTGAATCTGATCGCGCAGCCGCGCCGCCTCTTCAAATTCCAGCTTCTGACTGGCCTGTTCCATCCGCGCCACCAGGCGGTTCAGCACCTGATCGTCTTTACCGGAAAGGAACAAACGCACATATTCAACCTGGCGCGCGTACTCCTCTTCGCTCACCAGCCCTGCGACGCAGGGGCCAAGGCAGCGACCGATCTGGTACTGAAGACAGGGGCGGGAGCGGTTACGATAGACGCTGTTTTCACACTGGCGAACGGGGAAAATTTTCTGTAGCAACGCCAAGGTTTCACGCACCGCGTAACCATTGGGAAATGGTCCGAAATACTCCCCTTTGGCATGCTTTGCCCCGCGGTGGATAGCAAGGCGCGGATGGGTATCACCGCTCAGAAAAATAAAAGGATAGGATTTATCGTCGCGCAACAGCACGTTATAGCGCGGCTGATAGAGCTTAATATAATTGTGCTCCAGCAGCAGCGCCTCGGTTTCGGTATGGGTTACTGTAACGTCAATCTGGCGGATCTGAGCTACCAGCGCTTCGGTTTTGCGGCTGGCAAGGTTCGAACGAAAATAGCTCGCCAGCCGCTTTTTCAGATCCTTGGCCTTACCGACATAGATGACCGTACCCTGGCCATCATACATACGATATACACCAGGTTTACTGGTGACGGTCTTCAGGAACGCTTTTGCGTCAAAAACATCATTCACTTTAACTGGTCAAAGGCTCCGCGCTGCACAACCCGTGGCGTATTGCCAGATGGGTCAATTCGACATCACCGCTAATATTGAGTTTGCTAAACATTCGATAGCGGTAGCTGTTTACCGTTTTCGGACTCAGGTTCAACTGTTCGGAAATTTCATTGACCTTCTGCCCCCGGGTAATCATCAGCATAATCTGCAACTCGCGCTCAGACAAACTGGCAAACGGCGATCCCGTGTTAGCCGGTTCTATCTGGCTGAGCGCCATTTGCTGTGCAATGTCAGATGCAATATAGCGCTGCCCGGAATTCACCGAACGGATAGCGCTGACCACTTCTTGCGGCGCGGCTCCTTTACTCAGGTAACCTGCCGCCCCCGCCTGCATCACCCTGGCCGGTAACGGGTTTTCGGTATGCACGGTCAACATAATGACCCTGGTATCGCCACAGGCCCGGGCAATCTTACGAGTGGCCTCAAGGCCCCCCATTCCCGGCATGTTCATATCCATCAGAACCACATCCACCGGAGTACTACGGCACAGTTTTACGGCATCTTCACCACAACAGGCTTCGCCGATCACTTTAATGCCCTTGATATCTTCCAGAATGCGGCGTATCCCTGCGCGCACCAGTTCATGGTCATCAACAAGAAGGACGTTGATCAAAGAATAATTCTCCAGAAAAGGGATAACGCTACTGATAGTTTATTCGCCACATATATTAACGGTTTTTAAGTCACATTTAAAACGTAAAAATGCTGAGTGCCACACAGTATCGACCATCCATAAAATAAAAGTAACGCAAACGTTCCCGGCACTGAACCATCCGCTAGCAAAAGAAATAGTTATGCAATAATTACATTACATCAGTCGGAAAAATACATGTTTACTGCTATTTCTTTCACTTACCCCTGGGCTCTACTTTTAATTAACCTTCAACACACCAAATTGAAACAATTATCCCCACCAGCGGCAAGGCGTAAAGTGCGATCGCCCCCCTGCCCGCCTTCGCTTCGCCCCGCGCCTCGCATGGTTTCATCTGAGTTTGTGGTATACTCAGGGGCTTGCGTCGACCGCCGTTAAGCGCGGTATCAATCGAAAGAAAGAGGAATAGAAATGAGCACGCCGGATTTTTCTACCGCGGATAACGCCCAGCAGCTGGCCCTTGAAGTGAGCTGCCTGAAAGCGCTGTTTACCCAGATGCTGAAAGCAATGGGTCAGGCAGACGCAGGAAAAGTCATTATCAAAATGGAAAAAGAGATTGCGCAGATGGAAGATAAAGCGCATGCCGAAGTGTTCACCAATACGGTTAACCAGATAAAACAGGCGTACCGTCAGTAACCTTATCGTTGCGCTGAAGGCGTTTCGCCTTCAGCCTTTACCATTAGTTACAAATAAAAACCGATTTATTTCCAGATAAGGAAAAATAACAAATCGTATTTTCCTTTCCCGCCCTTACGTCAAATCAGTAAAATCGGAGCCGCCTGCAGACGGCTGCCACCATTTATTGCATCAGAAATTTTTCCAGAAACTGCTGAGTACGCGGCTGTTGCGGACTGGAAAATAACTGCTTCGCTGGCCCCTGTTCAATAATACGCCCCTGATCCATAAAAATGGCGCGATCGGCTACATCCCTGGCAAAGCTCATTTCATGCGTCACAATAACCATGGTACGTTTTTCTTCGGCCAGCTGACGCATCGTACTCAGTACCTCACCCACCAGTTCGGGATCGAGCGCCGACGTCGGTTCATCGAACAGAATGACTTCCGGGCGCATCGCCAGCGCACGGGCAATAGCCACCCGCTGCTGCTGGCCACCGGACAGTCGCCGCGGATAGCTCTCTTCTTTACCGCTCAGCCCCACCTTCGCCAGCAGTTCCCGGCCCCGGGCACAGGCATCCTGCTTTGATTCCCCTTTAACGATGACCGGCCCTTCAATAATGTTCTCCAGTACAGTACGGTGCGGGAACAAATTAAAATTCTGGAATACGAATCCGACGTGCTGGCGCAGCAGACGCACCTGCTCACGCTGTTTACCGAGAGAGCGTCCGATATCTATGGCAATATCCCCCACCCGAATGCTACCGCTGTCCGGCTGCTCCAGCAGATTGATGCTGCGCAGCAGCGTGGTTTTACCTGAACCACTTGGGCCGATAATCGCCACCACTTCGCCGCTTTCTACTTCCAGATCGATGCCGTGCAGCACCCGCTGGCCGTGGAAGGATTTGACCAGCGCTTTGACCTCTATCGCACTCATTTCGGTTCTCGCTCCTGACGGTTAAGCTGATTTTCAAAGTAGTTCTGCAGCGCGGACAGCGCCGTCGCCATCACCCAGTAGATCAGCGAAGCCGCCAGGTACATGGTGAACACCTCCAGGGTACGTGAAGTAATCAACTGCGCCTGGCGGAACAGCTCCGGTACCTGAATGGTGGCCGCCAGCGAGGTATCCTTCACCAGGCCGATAAAACTGTTACTGAGCGGCGGCAGCGCCACGCGCCCCGCCTGGGGCAGAATCGCCCGGCGCATAGTCTGCCAGCGAGTCATCCCCAGGCTGGCCGCCGCTTCCCACTGCCCTTTCTCAATGGAGGCAATAGCGGCGCGCAGCGTTTCAGAGGTATAGGCCGCGGTATTCAGCGACAGGCCAATCATCGCCGCCGGCATCGGATCCAGTTCGATACCGAACTGCGGCAGGCCGTAGTAGATCATAAACAGCTGGGCGATAAGCGGCGTGCCGCGGAAGATCGAAACGTAAAAACGCGAAATCCACGACAGGGGCCAGAAGCTGGACAAGCGCATCAGCGCCAACAGGAATCCCAGAAGCAGCCCAAAGAACATGCCACCCAGGCTCAGTTGCAGCGTAAAGACGGCGCCTCTGAGCAGAAACGGCAGCGATTCAATGACCAGATGAAAACTTTCTTGCATTGTTATGTGATTTCCTGAGTGTTAAATGTGGGGATGATAGGCGAACAAGGCGGGCGCTCCACCGGTATGAACGAACAGGATGGGCCCATCGTCCGGAAAGCGTCCCTGGATAATGCCGTCGATCAGTCCCGCCATTGCTTTCGCGGTATAGACCGGATCCAGCACAACGCCTTCCAGGGCGGCAAGCAGCTTGATCGCCTCCTGCCCGGCATCGTTTGGGAATCCGTAGCCCGGGGCGAAATAGTCATCCCACAGGTGAATCGGCGCCTGCGGTACCAGTTCCAGGCTGGCGCCGATATCATGCTGAAGCTGTACCACTTTCGGCAGCTGTTGCTCGACGCTGCGCGACACGGTAATGCCGATCAGCCAGGTTTCCGGCATCAGCTGCTCCAGCCCTACCGCCAGACCCGCCTGAGTGCCGGCGCTACCGGATGCCACCACCACCGAGGAAAGAGACACCGCGCCTTCGCACTGATCGGCTATCTCCCGGGCGCAGGCCACATAGCCCAACGAACCCAGCGCGCTGGAGCCGCCGACTGGTACCACATAAGGGCGAAATCCCTGAGCTTCGATGCGCGTCGCCAGTTCATCCAACTGCGCTGCGGGATCGTGCAGAGCATCGCACATTTCTACCTGGACCTGGAACAGATCCAGCAGCAGGCGGTTGCCGTTGGTCAGGTAGTTATCCTGACGGGTAGCGATGGGGTTTTCCAGCAGCGCCACGCAATGCAATCCCAGTTTGGCTGCCACCGCCGCCGTCTGGCGAACGTGATTAGACTGAATGGCGCCAGCGGTGACCAGCGTGTCCGCCCCTTCGCGCAGCGCCTGGGCCGCCAGAAACTCCAGCTTGCGCAGTTTATTGCCGCCCATGGCCATCGGCGTCACATCATCACGTTTAATATAGATCTCCCGACCCAGGTGGTCGGAAAGACGCGGCAGGAACTCCAGCGGCGTTGGCGCGCCAACCAGTTCCAGGCGCGGGAAAAGGGCGAGTTGATCGATGGACATGTTTCCTCCGCAGGCGCGCTTTGATCGCGGCTGGCAGCCGGGTTCGTCGGCCTGTATAACTTGCGAATAAGGTAAAAAACGCGCGCTACTGTAACCCAGTCCCGGCCAGATGAAAAATCAGCGCGCGCCATATGCGGCTACAAAAAAGGCGCTGTACCAGCGCCTTTTGTTCTGTGTGGCGATTATTTGGTCACGTCAGTGCCAAACCACTTATCAGAGATTTTCGCCAGACTTCCGTCCTGTTTCATCTCTTCGATAGCCTTGTTAATGGCCGCCAGCAGTTCCGGGTTTCCCTTACGCAACGCCACGCCGGACTCCAGACGCGAGAACGGCTGACCAGCCACCGCCAGCGTATTGTGCGTCTTTTTCACCAGATCCAGCGCCGCCAGGCGATCTACCAGAATCACGTTGATACGACCGACGCGCAGATCCTGATATTTGGTAGGATCATCATCGTAGGTGCGCACATCCACGCCGGGTACGTTTTCACGCAGCCAGACTTCGTAGTTGGTGCCAAGGCCCACGCCGACTTTTTTGCCTTTCAGATCCGCAGGTTTGGTTACGGTTCCTTCATTACCCTTTTTCACCAGCGCCTGAATGCCGGATACAGTATAAGGGGTAGAAAAATCATACTTCTTCTGGCGTTCCGGGGAGATAGTTACCTGGTTTATCGCCACGTCAATACGCTTCGAATCCAGCGAAGCCAGCATACCGTCCCATTTAGTGGGCTTCAGCGAGGCTTTAACCCCCAGATGCTTCGCCAGATCCTCAGCAAATTCAACTTCAAAGCCGGTCAGCTTGCCGTCATCGCCCTGGAAACTGAAGGGAGGATAAGTCCCTTCCAGTCCAACAATCAGACTACCGCGCTCTTTGACTTTATTGAGCAGATTTTCCGCCGCGAAAGCCTGGGTATTGATACCCGCGACCAGAGCAACCGCCATCACGCTCATCAGCGCCCGGCGGCCAAAGTGTGCAAATGTCATATTCACCCCTACAAAAACAGAATGGTTACATTGTCGAAGGTAACGCGCAGAAATCAAAATCACCGCGGGTTATATGTTATTCCATTACGAACTAAGGGACTCAGGGGCCAACGCTCTGCACATCGTTCTCATCGTCGGGCTGGCTGGTAGCCGTAGCGCTGTTGCGACCGCCGCCCAGCCCCAGGGTTCCACCAGACTGCACCGCCGCCGGTTTAGTCGCCTCGATGGCCGCTTTGGCATCCTGTTCGCCAATCGGCTGGCCCAGCGGGTGCTTTTCCAGGTAGTCGGCGCACTCGTCGGTTAGCCTCTCCACCCGTCGCAGCGTCATACCGGCATATTCCAGCGTATCGCCATGGCGCTCCACGTCATAGACTTCTCGCTTAATCGTCACGTTATAGAGCGAATCCGAATGCTGCATCAGCTTGCCGGGTAGCGCGATCAGCCGCTGCCACTGGCGGCACTCCAGGGTGTCCCCTTCCGGCGTCACCACCAGGCTCGCGATAGCCTCCGGACTCACCATCTCGCTTTGCGGCCCCTGAGACTGCCAGTAACCCGCCAGTCCAGCCGGCGCCGGGTGTTTGATCACCTCGTTGTAATTATCCACCTGCACACAACCGCTCAACGCCACCAGCGCCAGCGGTAGAAGTAACTTTTTCATGATTCGTCCCGAATGCGGCAAAATTTCATTTTGGCATTAAAGCGTTAGCCCTGCCAGCCCCAACCGCGCCGGGATAAAAATTGATCGCGCGCGGCTTTTTTTCATTTTTTACTATATCAGCGTCGCCACCGGCGTATGATGCACTGCTTTTAGCAAAATCCTTCTGAGTTCAGAGGTTATTGACTATGTCATGGCACGACTTTCGACAACATTATCTGATCAAATTCTGGTCCCCTTTCCCCGCCGTTATTGCCGCCGGCGTCCTGTCGACCTGGTATTTCGGTATTACCGGCACCTTCTGGGCCGTAACCGGCGAATTTACTCGCTGGGGCGGAGAACTGCTGCAGCTGTTCGGCGTTCACGCCGAAAACTGGGGCTACTTTAAGTTAATCAGCCTCGAAGGCACTCCCCTGACCCGTATCGACGGTGTGATGATTATCGGCATGTTCGGCGGCTGTTTCGCGGCTGCGCTATGGGCCAATAACATCAAGCTGCGTCTGCCTCAGCACCGGGTGCGCATTATTCAGGCGCTGCTGGGCGGTATTATCGCCGGTTTCGGCGCCCGCCTGGCAATGGGTTGCAACCTGGCCGCCTTCTTTACCGGCATTCCGCAGTTTTCGCTCCACGCCTGGTTTTTCGCGGTGGCGACGGCTCTTGGCTCCTGGGCCGGCGCCCGCTTTACGCTGCTACCGATATTTCGCGTGCCGGTGAAGCTGCAAAAAGTCAACGCGCCCGCTCCGTTAACTCAGCGCCCTTACCAGGCGAAACGCCGCTTTTGGTTCGGGATGCTGGTGTTTATCGGTATGCTGGGCTGGGTCGGGCTTACGGCCATGAATCAGCCGAAACTGGGGCTGGCGATGCTGTTCGGCATCGGGTTCGGCTTACTGATCGAACGGGCGCAAATCTGTTTTACCTCCGCTTTCCGCGATCTGTGGATAACCGGCCGCACTCAGATGGCGAAAGCCATTATTCTGGGAATGGCCGTCAGCGCCATTGGCATCTACAGCTACGTGCAGCTCGGCGTGGCGCCGAAAATTATGTGGGCCGGCCCCAATGCCGTGCTGGGCGGTTTGCTGTTCGGTTTCGGCATTGTACTGGCGGGCGGCTGCGAAACCGGCTGGATGTACCGGGCCGTAGAGGGACAGGTGCATTTCTGGTGGGTCGGTATCGGCAACGTGTTGGGTTCAACCCTGCTGGCGCTGGTCTGGGACGATATATCCCCTACCCTTGCCACCTCATGGGATAAAGTGAACCTGCTGACGATCTTTGGCCCCCAGGGCGGGTTGGTGATGACCTGGCTGCTGCTGTTTGTCGCCCTGATGTTAGTTATCGTTTGGGAAAAACGCTTTTTCCGCCTTCAGAAGGCCGGCGCCCGTCCGGCTAAGGAGAGCCTGTGAGTCAGTCAATCATTCCCGACTACCGTCTGGATATGGTAGGCGAACCCTGCCCTTATCCCGCCGTCGCCACCCTTGAGGCAATGCCCCAGCTCAAGAAAGGTGAAGTGCTGGAAGTGGTAAGCGACTGCCCGCAGTCAGTCAATAATATCCCGCAGGATGCCCGAAATCACGGCTATACCGTGCTGGACATCCAGCAGGATGGTCCAACGATTCGCTATCTGATTCAGCGCTAATCTTCTCGGGCCGCCGCCACTCTACCGCTCAGCGTTGGGGTGGCGCGGTCGCTTTCCCAGATACTCCAGCTTACCGCCTCCCCGCTCAGGCTAAAAATCGCCGTCGCCAGGGTATTTTCCTCATCGGGATCGTCCGGCGCCTGGCGCCATATCGGCAGCGAAGGATTCGCGGTATCGCTTAACAACGCCAGCGCCTCCTGCTCGCTGAATTCCTTTTCCGTACGGGCCGCCAGCCAGGCGTCTACCCGCCGCTGGCGCGCGGCGGAACTGTCGGTAATACGCTGTGCTACGCGCCCCTGCGCACAGTGCGTCAGATGGTTGGCGTGACCGCCCACATCGACCACTTCTTCAACCGAGCAGCTCTCGCCACAGGCCTCCACGCTGTAGAGCAAGGGCGAACCCGCCTGTGCCAGAGTGTGATGGAAAGCACCGGCCCGCGCCTCGCTGGTCAGGATCGCCAGCGCGCCGTTCAGATCCCGGGCGTTTAGCGCAGCCCGCCCCAAAACCTGGCGCGGCAGCCCCTGGGGGCGATAGCTGGCGCGAATATTATTGACGGTATTCACCAGCCCGGCATCATTGACCGCAAAGGTATGACCGCATAGCGAGCCAGGATAAGCAAAGCTGGTAAAACCGATCCCTGCCGTGGGCTCGACCCTGACCAACGCACAGTCATCGCGCAGCGGCGGCAGGCCGTCTTCATTGTGCGCAACGATAATCCGCCCCTGCCCATCGCGCCCGAACACCGTGGTACAACCATCGGACGTTGACGGCAGCAAGTCGCCGCGACAGTTCCAGGCAAAAACCGCCTGCGGATCGGCCTGCAACCCTTCAGCCATGCCCTCCAGCTCGGCCATGATTTCCGGAAAGCGCGCCCGGGTGACCGCCGCCATCGCTATCGCCTGGGGCGAGCCAATTACCGGCATGATTCGCTGCCACAGCCCGGTCGCCACGATCTTCTGATGCCAGGCATCGCGCCCAAACTCACCGAGCCGGCGTCCGATCTGATAGCCCGTTCCCCGTATCCGCAGTTGTTTCATTTCCCCTCCTCTACAATCAGCGGCGCCGCCGTACTGGCGGGAGCGGGCGTCCGGGCGGCGTTCATCACCATTGACAACAACGCGTAATAGCCACACAGACCGACCAAATCCATCACCCCTTTTTCATCAAACTGCTCCACTGCCTCCTGCCAGGTCTCGTCGCCAATGCGCCGCTCCCCGTGCAGCTCCTGACAAAAGCGCCATACCAGCCGCTCGTCGGCCTTCAGCGTCTGCGGTTCCCGTCCGGCGTTGATAGCATCGATAGCCCGGGCATCAATGCCCTGCGCTTCGGCAATCGGGGCGTGAATAGCCCACTCCACCTGCTGGGACCAGTGACGCGCAGTCACCAGGATAGCCAGTTCCGACAGGCGCTGGCCAATGGCGCTGCGGTAGCGCAAATATTCCCCCATCCGCTGGGCGTGGCCCATCAGTTCCGGGCTGCGCAGCAGCGGTTCAAACGGTGGCAACAGCGCGCCGCGTGGGCCGTTAATTATCTCCTGCGCCAGCGCGCGCTGTTCATCGCTCCACGCGTTTTCCACCAGCGCTGGCATACGGTTGGTCGTCATTATTGCCCCCCGGCTGCTTTCTCTGTCTCTTCGTGGATCGCCGCCGTCAGATGCATAACCACCAGCTCGATTTGCTGCGGCGAAATAATAAAGGGCGGTGCCAGCAGCACGTGATCCCCCTGTCGACCATCCACCGTGCCGCCCATAGGGTAGACCATCAGCCCCCGGGCCAGGCAGTTACGTTTTACCGCAGCGTGCAGCTTCAGTGCCGGGTCGAACGGTGTTTTAGTCGCGCGATCCCGTACCAGTTCTACCCCCATAAACAGCCCGCGTCCGCGGATATTCCCCACCCAGGGATTATCGCCCAGCGCAGCGCGCAGCGAAGCCGCCAGTTGGGCACCGCGCTCCTGCACCTGGGTCAGCAGGCTATCGCGCTGGATCACCTGCTGAACCGCCAGGGCCGCCGCTGCGGCGGTGGGATGGCAGATATAGGTATGCCCGTGCTGAAACAGACCGCTGCCGCTGCGCAGCGGCGCCAAGATCCTGTCGCTGGTGAGCACTGCCCCAATGGGCTGATAGCCGCCCCCCAACCCTTTGGCGATCGCGACAATATCCGGCACCACGCCATCCTGTTCAAAGGCGTACAGCGTGCCGGTTCGCCCCATCCCGCACATCACTTCATCGGCGATATAGAGGATACCGTATTTATCGCACAGACGACGCACACCCGCCAGATAGCCCGGCGTCGGCGGTACCGCCCCGCAGGTCGCCCCCACCACGGTTTCGGCCACAAACCCGATAATGGTCTGCGGACCGGCGTCGAGGATTGCCTGCTCCAGCTCATCCAGTAGACGCGCCGTATACTGCTGCTGGCTCTCATCCACTACGCGATCCCGATACTCATTACAGGCGGAGACCCGCACCACATCCATCAGCAGTGGAGCAAACTGGCGACGACGCCATTCGTTGCCGCCCACCGCCAGCGCTCCGAGGGTATTACCGTGATAGCTCTGACGCCGGGCGATAAAGGTAGTACGTTCAGGCTCGCCGATTTCGACAAAATACTGACGCGCCAGCTTGAGCGCCGTTTCTATCGCCTCGGATCCGCCGGAAACAAAGTAGCAATGGGACAGTTTCCCCGGCGCATGGGCAGCCAGATGTTCCGCCAGCCCTTCAGCCGCATCGCTGGTGAAAAAGCCGGTGTGAGCGTAGGCGAGCTTGTCTATCTGAGAATGCAGCGCCGCCAGAACATCCGGGTGTCCGTGCCCCAGACACGAAACGGCAGCGCCGCCGCAGGCATCCAGGTAGCGTTTTCCGTTAGCATCGGTTATCCAGACGCCCTGCGCCGCGGCGGCGACTGGCGGTACGCCCGCAAGAGTGCGATGAATGATGTGAGACATAGTGGTATCCGTTAAGACAGATAATGGGTTCGTCTTATATCCTGAAGGATACATATGGACTCGGTCAATTTAATTATGATTCATATGAATCATGATTACAGAATAAAAGAGGTTCACCGCGCTTTAGCGTGGAATGGTTGAAAGCGGGAAGCTAAAAAGCGGCAGAATATGACGATGCGGCGGGTGTTCCGTTCATTGCCGGGCAACTCCCTCTCCCGTTTCGGGAGAGGCCGGGGTGAGGGTGACAGACGGCTCTGCCACCCGGTTTCAGCATAAAAATGGCAGAATATGACGATGTGGTGGGTGTTCCGTTCATTGTCGGGAAACTCCCTCTCCCATTTCGGGAGAGGGCCGGGGTGAGGGTGACAGGCAGCTTTGGCGCCCGCTTTCAGAACAAAACCGGCAGAATATGATGATGCAGTGGGCCAGGGAAACTCCCTCTCCCTTCAGGGAGAGGGCTGGGGTGAGGGTGACAGGCGGCTCCGGCGCCCTGTTTCAGAACAAAAGCGGCAGAATATGATGATGCAGTGGGCTGTTCCGTTCACTTCAGGTAACTGCTTCTCTGTTAATCCACCACAGGTGAACGGGCCAGGGGGGCTCAGTCGCCGCTCCCCTGGCGACCCGGGCTCCCCGGCGGTAAAAAACGCCGCTGACGCGGGCCCCTTCGCTTATCACTCCGGGCTTTTCGGAACGGGCAAGAGTCGCCATCCCTGGCGACCTCGCCCTGTCGCGACATCCTGTCGCTCCTCCGGCCCTGCGTGAACGCTGCGGCGTTTTTTAAGCCGGGATGTAACCCCCTCATCGCTTCAGTCTGTTTTTTTAAATGATACCGGCTCTGATTAATCCAGGCAGATGATCAAAGGTGGTGACATTCTCCGGCCTGAAAATCGCCGGAGTATTCCCGGTGGCCAGGGTCAGCCCGACAGGACGTCGGGCTGAGGGCGTGCGGCACAGGGAGGTGCCGTCACGCCCGACCCGTCCGGCGGACGGGAATACGTAGGAGCCCGCGATAGCGGCGATTTTCACGCCGGAAAGCCAGGTTGTCAGAAGGCGGCATTTGAGCCCATGACCCGTTCACCGGTTCCGCAACCGGCATAAGAGAAATCACCTTAAGGTGAACGGAACCTCCGCCAGCGCGGCATATTCCTCCAGAACACGGTATAGTCGCAAAAATAGTGCAACCGGCATGACCACGTACAACACCGCTGCCCCGGCCTGCATCTGAAAGGCCATCAGTTGTTCCGTCAGGATGACGATTAAGCCAGGCAGAATAAAGAGTTATCCGAAGTAAACGCGATATCCCGAATTCACGGGTGGTAAGCAGCGCGTCCCTCAACGCAATATACTCAGCCCAAAGTGTACCGCTCCCAGGTTAGCTCCGGCTTCATGCTAATCTGTAATGAACCATAAAAAAGCCGCTGCTTCACGACAGCGGCTGAATTGGCTTAAACCGGGTCGTCAGCGTTTTTTCCCGGCGCCACATAGGCGCCCGACTCAAATAGCCAGCGTTCGGTTTCTTCAATACGCTCTACCGCTTCACTGCCATGACGCGCCACCAGCATTGCCAACAGACATTCAACAATACTGATGCCGGATACTACCGAAGGAAAAAACGACAGGCTATCGGTGGAAAAATAGAGCCGCGCATCCGCCTGCTGCGCCAGCGGCGACAGCGGTGAATCGCTAAGGGCAACCACTTTCGAACCAGCGCGTTTTGCCGCTTCAAGCACCTGCAGCGTCTCTCGTGAATAGGGTGCAAAGCCGATAATTACCAGCGTATCCCCGGCAGCAAAGTCCCGGGTGAACATCTCATCATTATTGGCAAAGCCGTCAATTAACGACACCCGACGATTAAACAGTCTCCAGACATAATACAGTGACCAGGCGACGGGGAAGCTGGCACGAAAGCCGCAAATATAGACCCGGTGAGCCGACTCCATCAGTGATACCGCCTGCTCCATAGCATCACGATTTTGTTCACGCGCCAGTGCCAGGTTTTGAGCCTGAGCGCCAAACATTTGCTCACACAGGCTGTCTGTGCCGTCGCGCACCAGCTTCTGGGCCCTGGCGCCATAAGTCTCTGGCCCTAGTCCCAGCTCGGCGATAAAGCTTTTCTTCAGCTCCACCCAACCGTCAAATCCCAGACGCTGAGCCAGGCGCAACAGCGTGGCCGGACGAACCTCTGCCTGAACGGCAAAGGCGCGCATCGAAAGTACCACCAGTTCGTTAACATGCTCCAGGGTAAAGGCGGCGGCGCGCTGTAATTCGGGCGTCAGTTGCTGATAGTTGTCGATAATAATCTGCCGGGGATCCATGCGCATTCTCTGTCAGGTGCCACCGGGAACCCACTTCCCGGCTCAATTCCTCCCAATCTAACGGATTTTACGCCAGGAATTAAGCTTAAATCCCTGCTATACCTATGATTCTTCCACCAGATACGACAATGCACTATCCATCTTCCCAATAAAAATTAGCCATCGTTTTAGTTTATTTTTCGAATATCAATAGCAATCATTTTGTAATATTAACCCACTACATTCATATGGTCTTGATCGTCACACATGAGGAAAATCCTAAAGTTGTTTTTTAATAACACTCCCCAGGATATATCTGACGGGGATTAAATGATTCAAACCCCTTCACATAACGCAACATTTACTTTACTTTGAGAACTTTCCTGGCAAATTATACGTAACTTTACGGGATAGTGTTGGCGCCTGAAATGCTTCAGCACCGTGTGCTACGGTTCCCTGTGCTGGTGTCTGGATCCATATTTAGCGGCCCCGTTCATCATTCCTGGTTTTTCGCCGGTGTCTGAGGATCTCAGGTATGCGGATTAGGTGAAACATTATCCCGGTATCGTGGTGCTTTAACGGATAACGCGTTTAGTGAGGGTTTGCTATGTCAACGATTATTATGGACTTATGCAGCTACACCCGGCTGGGGCTCACCGGTTACCTGGTCAGTCGCGGGGTGAGGAAACGGCAGATAGTCGACGTGGAAACGGTTAACGAGCTGGAGGAAACCTGCGCATCACGACATCCTCACGTGGTGTTTATAAACGAGGACTGCTTCATCCACGACTCTGAAAGTAGCCGGCATATCAAGCAGATCATTAATCAACATCCAGAAACACTTTTCATTGTCTTTATGGCAATTGCCAATATTCATTTTGATGAATATCTGCTGGTACGCAAGAATCTACTAATTAGCTCAAAATCGATTAAACCTGAATCACTTGATGAAATTCTTGGCAATTATTTAACAAAAGATGAGCAGTGTATACGGAATATCAATTTGCCGACTCTGTCTTTAAGTCGAACTGAATCCAGTATGTTACGAATGTGGATGTCGGGTCAGGGAACTATCCAGATTTCCGATCAGATGAATATTAAGGCAAAAACGGTCTCGTCGCATAAAGGAAATATAAAGAGGAAAATTAAAACCCATAACAAGCAGGTTATCTATCACGTCGTGCGCCTGGCTGACAACGTCACTAACGGGATCTTCGTCAATATGCGCTAAAGACAATCGCCACTCTGCTCATACCCTGGGCCCTATCGCCGTGCCGCAAGCACGGATGCGATATCAAAGGACTTAGCTGGCATCACTTCTTCGACACGCCAGGCGGTCACTTAAAACACACAGCCCAGGGATTTACGAATGAATACAGAAAGCTGTCGCTACTCGGGTATATCGGGCGGAATTACTCCGCCTTTTCAACAAAAATACCGTCCGGGTGCCCTTTCTCATTGAAGAACCAGATGCCCATCGGGTAATCTTCCAGCGCAACCAGATACATGGTGCCTTCACTAAACTCTTCGATAGCCAGAACCTGCCCCGGGCGGCGCGGGCCACCGTCAGTTTTTACCGTTACCCGATCGTTAACCTGCATAATCCTCACCTCTTGAGTCGTCACCACGTCACTCATCTGTCCAGATACGATTTTAACTCGCGTCACCCAATTTGCACAGGCGGCCCGGACGACCACACCACCATCCGCGCAAAGACTCGCCACATTGGGAGTCGGATCGCAGATACCACAATCGACCCCAACATTCAGACGATCGGACAGGCGGCAATATCCATGCTGGCTATACTGTTAATTGGGTGAACCGGCAAATCAGGAGTCATGCATGAAAAGTGCGAAAACCGATTCTGACGTCGACGTTGATGCCCTGCTGGCGGCCATCAACGAAATCAGCGAAAGCGAAGTGCGCTTTGCCGGTAGCGCCGACGACCCGCAGCGCGTTAGCGTAGACGGCAGAATGTCACACACCTGGGGTGAACTGGCGGAAGCCTTTGAACTGGATATTAAGGATTTTAGTATTACCGAAATTAACGGCTGAAAGAAAAACATCCCGGCCAGAGGCCGGGATGAAAACTTGCAGTTATGCAAGAAAGCACTTGAAAATTCGTCACACCAGGAAATCTGATGTGCGACAAACATATCTGCAAATTTTTTGTAAAACAAGAATATGTTTCCACAAAAAAATAGATTGACTTTTCACATAATCGGGAATGGCTGGATATTCCCCAAGCTTCATGCAGGTTTACGCCGCTATAACCAGTTTTTTATCCTGATAAGCCCCGCCCCTGTTTAGGAATATTCTTAGTCATAGTCTTGCGCACTGACCTTTGCGCCGTCACTATCCAGCATGAAAGGATTCAGCCAGTGGCCGCAAACGGCAGGAAAAGTTTTATCATCACGAAGCAAAACAGGCGTACCCCCTGTAACATAGGGTGTTAACCGCTATCACAAACCCGATTGCGGCCGCCCGCTTTGGCCTTGTACAGGCGACCATCAGCAACAGACTGCAGATGTTCAAAGTCATAGTCGCCATGCTCCTGAGAGGCGCTCACACCGAATGAGGCACTAATACGCAATGTCTGCCCACTGCGCACCAGTATCTCTTTATCGCTGATGCGTTCTCGTATCCGCTCAGCCACCCTTCGCGCCTGACTTAACGACGAGCCCGGCAGCACAACACAGAACTCTTCGCCGCCAATACGCCCGGCAATATCGCCGCCACGCAGCGAGGCGCTCAGAATGGCGCCTGCGCTGGCCAGTACCCGGTCGCCGGAGTCATGGCCGAAGCGATCGTTAACGCTCTTAAAGTGATCGAGATCGAGCTGAATCACCGAAAGGGGCTGACCATTCTGGCGGCAACGGTTCGCCAGATACTGCGCCTGTTCGAAAAAGGCGCCGCGATTGAACAGACGGGTCAGCGTATCGTAGTTGGCGCGCCAGCTCAGGGTGCTTTGCAGATTCACCATATTTTTCACCAGCCGATGAATCAGTAGCCAGGAGCCGCCCAACATCAGACTGAACAACAGCCACAGCAGCCCTAATACCACGCTAATTCGGCCAAACTCGCCGCGAATACCTTCATCCAGAGAATGAATCTTCACCAACACGCCGTCGAAATTGTTAAGCTTATCCCATGTCACAACGCTATGTGACATGCGAATCTCGCCTTCGTTTTTATTTTCCATAGCGCTGGCCAACCGAGCCATCTGCGTCGGAGTAAAGAGTTTGCCTTTCGGCATCACATCGGCGCTGGTAGCGATCACGTTAAATTTACGGTCATAGAGCAACACCACGCCGTCGTTTTCTTCCTGAATCGCGTGCAGCAGAAACTGATGCATGGAATCGATGGTGAAGTCCATTGCCAGCGCGCCGTACCAGCGCTGTTGGTAATCGAGCGGCACGCTGGCGGTAATCACCTGATCGCCACTGCGGGTGGGATCCCAGGTATGCTCCCATATAACCCCCCTGTCCCTGTTGTGGAATTCCGAATTCTGGGAAAACCAAGGGCGCGCCACCTGACGATAGTAGCGAGCCACCAGTTGTTCATCATCCTGCGGCGGACGGCTGGAGATATAAAACCCGGCCCGGGAGACATAATAAGTACGGTGCTGAAGGTCGCGGTTGTTATCAGACAACTGCAGAATGTAGCTAAATTCCAGGGCTGCGCTCAATTCGCCATGCAGATAGTCGGCGTCGCGTACCAGCAGCCCGCTGCTATCCACAAATTCATCAGAAACGCCATTGAGCGGCATACTGCGATTCACATCCAGCTTTATCTGCCAGTGTTGACGCCTGCGCTGGCGCTCAAAATCAGCCATAGCCTGACGGGTCTTATCCGTGGAGATAGGATATTGCAGCGCATAGCTCATGATGTTGCGGTAAAACAGCAGATTGTCCACGCTATGCTGAAGCTGCCTGTCAAGTGCGGAGGCGACGTTATCAAGACTGTTGCGCTGGCTTGATATCCAGGCGTCTTCCAGCACCGCCATTTCACGCCATGTGAGAAGCGTCGAGCAGATAAACACAAAGGAAAAACAAATGTTAACAACCCGGCGCGGATTTTTGAAAAACGACTTTCGCTGACTGCGATCCGCTAACACGACAGCACTCCCTGATTTGAGTGGGGCTCCCGAACGCAATTTATCGATTTCTGTTGAACGGCTCGAAAACGCGGGGGATCATTATGTCAGAAACATAGCGCACTAATGACAAGAAATTTCTTATGCACAAGCACCAGAAATGCAAAGTTTTGTAGGATTCGTCAACCACAAGGGCTGTCAGCCTGACATAATAAACACACATCAGCGCGGCGCCAGCAACCCGGCGCCGCGCTTACAACACAATGTAAAGGCAGACTCAGGCGCGCACTTCTACCCTCGATTCCAGCGACTCAGACTGCAGTTCACCCTCATGGAAGGCTTCACGCCTGACGCTACGGCCATCATACCAGCGGCACTCCACCATTCCGCTGGAGAGTCCGGTTACGATCATCCGCTGGCCGCCGCTTTTATGTCTGACCTCATCTCCGATCATAAAAAGCATTGCCGTCTCCTGTTTGAAAAAAGTTATTCAGGTATAGCCAGGAAAAGCGGCTTTTGCTTAGGGAATATTCCCTAATTTTTTTCTGCTTGATTAATGGTCGGACTTACCGCGCATCCGGTTTACCAGCGAAACCAGCATCATCAGCGCCAGGCCAAGAATAAAACCGATAACCAGATTCATCAGTTGCGGCAGCACGGCGGCCACCACGGCACCGCCCATAGCCCCCCACTGTTCGATGAGATGGTGCAGAGCCGGAATGCCGTGCACCACAATACCGCCCCCCACCAGGAACATCGCCAGAGTGCCGACAATAGTCAGCACCTTCATCAGCAGCGGCGCCAGAGCCAGTAAGCCTTTACCCAGCAGGCGTGCGGGTGCCGGTTGCCGCTCCACCAGCCAGTAGCCCATATCGTCAAGTTTCACGATAATCCCCACCAGGCCATATACCCCAATGGTCACCAGAATGGCGATACCCGCCAGTATCAAAACCTGATTGAGTAGCGGTGCATCGGCCACAATTCCCAGGGTAATGGCGACGATTTCCGCCGACAGGATAAAATCGGTGCGAATAGCGCCTTTGACCTTATCACGCTCGAAAGCGCGCGGATCGCCGGCGGCCACCGCCTCCAGCCGTTGCTGACGCGCTTCGGCGGACTTCTTATCACCGCGATGGGCAAAGCTGTGAATCACTTTCTCCGCCCCTTCAAAACAGAGGAACGCGCCGCCCAACATCAGGAGCGGCGTAATGGCCCAGGGCGCAAACGCGCTGATAATCAGCGCCAGCGGCACCAGAATCAGCTTGTTCAAAAATGAACCTTTAGCGACGCCCCACACTACCGGTAGTTCACGGTTGGCGCGCACTCCAGTAACCTGTTGGGCATTCAGCGACAGATCGTCCCCCAGCACCCCTGCGGTTTTCTTCGCGGCCACTTTCCCCATAACGGAGATATCGTCCAGTAGCGTGGCGATATCGTCCAGTAACGTTAACAGACTGCCTCCGGCCAAAATTACCTTCCTTATTATGTTGTTAAATTACGAATAATTATGGAGCAAAATGTCCATAGCGGAAATGAAAACGCAGAGATTCAGCGCAAACCCGCGTTTAGCGATCGGAGAGGGGCGGCTGCGAGGCGTGGATGCCGCGAGTATCGATCTCGGCATAGCTTCCCCCTTCACACAACCACTCTTCCAGCCGGCTTTCCAGCGCGGAGTCATCCAGACGCCGACGTCCGCGCAGAGCGCACTCCCAGATGACCATAACCCGCCAGCCTTCGTTCAGCAGACGTGAAATATCTCGCCTGTCCCGGGCGACGTTGCTGGCGATTTTCGTCATCCAGAATTCGGTGCGGGTCGCCGGCACCTTAAACAGATAACAGTCATGATGGTGCCAGAAGCAGCCGTGAGTGAAGAGAATGCAGCGATAGCTGTCGACAACAAAGTCAGGACGCCCGGCAAGCGCCGTATCCTGGGTATGAAATTCAACGCCCAGCGCGGTCAGTAACCGCGCCAGGCGCTGTTCGATGGCAGTATCGCGCGTGGCGATTGCCCGCATATTTTTACTGCGCGTTTTGCTGTCGTGAACATCCGCCATCGTTTTCCTCCTGGCGCATACGCGACGCCTGTAGGATGCGGCTTTCCAGCAGCCGGGCCACCGCAGCGAACGCCGGCACCACCACCGAATTGCCGAACTGCCGGTAAGCCTGGGTATCGGAAACCGGAATAGTAAACCGCGATTCGCCCGGTGCCTCAAAACCCATCAGGCGGGCACATTCCCGGGGCGTCAGGCGCCGCGGGCGCCGCTGCTGGTTTTCCGCGTTGCCGAAATCTTTCTCTCCCAACAGGCGATCCCAGCCGCGATCCACCAGAATTTCGGCGCCATCCTTGTAGTAGCGGGCGGAAAGCGTGCGCGCCACGCTGTCAGGATTAAGCGGATCCACCAGACCATATCCGAAACCATTGCCTTTCTCTTTATGCTTTCGGGCATACTGATAAAGGTAGCGCCACAGAGTCGGCGTCAGGATATATTTTTCTGCCACCCGGGGATCCAGCAGCTCGGCGAAGGCAGGACGCCGCTGTGGAAAGTATTGCGCCAGGTCGCGCAGGCTAAACCCCTGCTGCAACCCGGTATCGCGCCGAAACCCCACCAGTACGATACGTTCGCGGTGCTGAGGCAGAAAATGTTTGCCGTCGATAATTTTCGGATCGTCAGGGCCGCTGGCATCGGCATCCGCGACCTCATAGCCCAGTTCATCCAGGGTCTGCATAATGATGCGGAAGGTTTTGCCTTTATCGTGGCTCTTGAGGTTTTTGACGTTTTCCAGTACAAAAATGGCCGGGCGACGGGCGGCGATGATGCGGGCGACATCGAAGAACAGCGTCCCCTGAGTTTCGCAGGCAAAGCCGTGCGCGCGACCCAGCGCGTTCTTTTTCGACACGCCCGCCAGCGAGAAAGGCTGGCAGGGAAAGCCTGCCAGCAGCACATCATGTTGCGGTATCAGGCTGCGGATATTGTCGCTTGCCTGCTCATCGCTCACTTCCGGGCGATGGCTCAGGGTCACGTCGCGAATATCCTCATTGAAATGGTGCTTCAGCGGATCGCAGTACCAGTTGGCCTTATAAGTGCGCACCGCATATTTATTCCATTCGCTGGTGAACACACAGGCGCCACCGATGGCTTCAAAACCGCTACGGATACCGCCGATACCGGCAAAGAGATCGATAAAACGAAAGGCGGGGCGTTCATAATGGGCAGGCCGGGAGGGCAGAAGGTCACGCAATTGCTGAACTTCATTTTCCGTCAGCATGCGCCGAACGCTGGTGTCGCGCAACCAACGAACCAGTGATTCAGGACGCCAGTTTCCCCCCTGTTCGTTTAGCTTAGCGGTAAGAGCTTTTTTATCGAAGATATTCAGCAGCCGGGCTACCAGCGCCCGCTCTTCCTGCTGTCGTTCGCTATGCGATCGGGACTGATCCGCGGCCGCGCTGACAATCAAATCGGGTTGGTCCATCATAAGAGGATAAAAAGTCCACGCAATAAAGATGGCGTGACTTTATCACCCTTCTGGCTGGGATAGAACGCCGCAACCCGGCTGGCGCGACGAAAAAATCGATATTACCGGCTTCTGGGCCGGGTGTACCAGGCGATGGCGCCCAGCAAAGCCCCCACGGTTCCCAGCACCATAAATCCCAGCAAAGCGCCGAGTAATTTACCACTCAGGGTTCCCATATCCCCCGCAACGCCATTTCCTGGAGGAGGCTCCACCCCACTGACAACCCAAAAATAACGCAACATGGCCCAGACAAAATAAAAACAGAATACATAAAATGCCCACAGGGCAATTCGGCCTCCCAGGCCACGAACGGGTTTTTCTTCCATTGCTCTGATGATACCTACACTTATTTTTTGCTGTCGTAAAGCGCACGGGACACCACCCGAGCGATGTGATTTTTATCACACTTCTCGGGTGGTGTCTCTATCAAAGAGGTATGGGTTATGATATCGCGCGCGAAACCACCATCAGAACAGAGAAAAAAGTAACGCAACCGGAAAGCTCATGGGCCAGGTGGCGCCAACCAGTAAGGCACTCAAAAACTTCATGCTCATGCGATCCTTCGCCAGAAAAAAAGTAATAATGGCTGACAGCAGTGCCATCACCCCATAAAAAACCAGCATATGTTGATAAACAGTCATAATAAATGTGAAGAAACGTTACAAAGCGTGCGTACTATGCTCCTTTTTATGATGCAGATCAAATTACTCATAATGGCGTCATGTGATTTTTATTTTCCACCCCATCCCTTCCGATGGGCGCAGTTAATAAAAGCGCAAAAACGTTAATAAAAAGTGAATAAAAAGTAATATTAAATATAAATTTAACGTGTAAGGCAGGAAATGATTTCGGGCGGCACTCTATTTTATGGCTGGCAGCCTGCTATGCCGCCGCGTCAGAAATCAGATAATTACTGGAGTGAGCATTAAAGCGCTTAGTGGATGCCCAGACGGGAGGCGAAAGAGATCTCTTCGAGCAGTTCGGTGGACGTCAGTTCCATCAGATCGGCAAATTCCAGCTGCAACTGTCTGACGCGAGTCAGGTACTGGGCCGGAGTTAACGATTCCGCCTCACGGCGTAAATATTCGAAAGCCAGGGTGGCGGGAGTAAGCGCGTTATCCATAAAATCCTCTGTCAGATTGGTTGAGAGACTGTAGTTTACCATAGCACAGGAGAACAAAAAACAAACAGAATGAAATAAAACACCACTAAAAACGCCATTAATAGCAATTAAAAACCAATATAAAGCCAAAAACCCAGACAAAAACACCAATAAAAACGGCACTTACATTTATTTTTTCTCTAACGGAAACCCATGGTAAGGAAAAAATCACGCCGCCATCGCGCATCATCATCAGCACACCTACTTTTCGACTCTGTCCCCGGAAAACCAAAACCGAAGCGCCTCGTGCGGGTATACCTTTATCGCTTTATTAGCGCCCTGCGCAGCTTAGGTATCCTTCTGGCTATCAGGGATGATTTACAGTCTATCACCACCTTTTTCGGCGGATGCCTGGTCAATTCGCGCTGGTCTGGCCAGCGCCCCGGACAGGCCAGGATCTGTAGATGTCCATGACCGCGATGGGAGCATTGAAGTGGTGGGATTCAGCCACGGGCTTAATCTCCCCGTAGACAGCAATACAGGAAAAATCACCGGCGCCCGTAGCCACTCGCCAGTGATGATCGAGAAAGAATTCGACTCATCAAGCCCATACCTCTATAAAGCGGTTTCGAAAGGGCAGACGCTGAAAAGCGCCGAAATAAAATGGTATTGCATCAATCATGCAGGCCAGAAAGAGGCATACTTCGTAATGCTGTTCGAAGGCGTGAAAATTACCGGCGTTAACCCGGGTATGCCGAACGCTAAACTATCCGGCAACTCTCATATTAACCATATGGAATCCGCCTCGATGATGTATGAGCGCGTTACCTGGCGCTACGTGGACGGGAATATACAGCACACTGACGACTGGAATGAACGTTAATGACTATAACACATCTGGCGGGCTTCCCTCTGTTCATGCCTTTCTGATACGGCGAATGACATACATTACGACAGCATACACAAGACACGTCAGCACCAACACCGTAGTGATATTCATATAGAAAATGACATCCTCAGTGTTTTCTGCGGTGATATTACCGCTACCGTAGAGCCAGGCAGTGGCCTTTAAAACGAAACTCTCGCTAACATTAGCGGGGATGTTTGTTACCCGCCCAACCACCATCATCAGGACGATGAAAAAAATAATTTTCCCCACCCTACGGGCAAGTGTTGCCATTTGCGATTACCTCTATGCTGCCATACGCCATCATACTCTTCATGCACGGCACACTAATTTTCTGGGTGCGAAGAAGTGCATTGCGAATCAACGCGAAATCAGAGTTATGGGCTATGGTGATACAACCCTTCGAGATAGTACCCGGATGTAAACGGAACAGACCACGGGATACGTTGTTATACCAGGTCATGTCATCTATGCCGCGGTCATCACGGTACAGAGCAAACCATTCCGAACGACTGAACTGCGAATCGTTCACTATTTGGTTTACTTTATCGTATACAACCGCTTTAACTCGTGAAAAAGCACCGCCCCCGCCTCGCTCAACGATCCAGTATTTACCTGGTGGAATCGGGCCATTGTCGGGTATATGAGCACAACCGCCGTGGTTTCGGTATACACTGTTACCAGAAAACGCCATGAATGTTCCGACCCCGTAAAGTGTGAACGGTGAATAGTCCGCACCATTGATAATAAACTTTCCCTGCAATGCCATCTAAATAGCTCCATCGTTTATGGTTTCTAAACTATACAGGGACAAAACAGCCGAGTACACCCCGGCTATTTATGATTACTCAGGCTGTTCGGGCCACTCGATGTCCGGGGCTTTGCTGGTATCCACTCGGTTCAGCAATATCCGATATTTTTTCCACGCGGACAGCAGCGCGATTTCGTCGTCTGTAGCAGTATCCAGGTCTACAGCATCCTGTAACGGGGCTATTGCCACAGTGGCAACAGTCAGTCGCCACAATTTTTCAGCCTCAGCCTCAGCCTCAGCCTCAGCCTCAGCGGCATAATCGACGGGAATTTCGGTGATTTCACCATTTGTATACTGCCATTTACCATCTGCGCTAAAATCTGATGGAAGTGTCTCAACCTCTGCAACACTGCAATTCTCAGGAAATAACATCGACACTGAATAAGTATTATTTTCTGACGCAACAGGTTTAGTAACAGCAGAGGTAACAATACCGCTCGCATCATATATTACTTTATATCTTGAGTCTGAAAACCTGGACTGACACTCATACCAATCCTGTCCATCATCAGATATTAAAAATAAAACTTCAGCATCACATACAGCGTGTTTTCCCGGCAATTAACCTGGTGATATATATCGTTTAAAGTTTTTTATGTCTTGCATATTATTATCCATAAACACTTACTCAAGAGCCATTAACATTGCGTTGTATGGGTTTATAAAACATAGTGTTTCCTTTTGCCTTGTAGCTAGCGTCAAAGTTAATCACGAACCGGCAAGCCTGAGCCGCGTGTACGGGGGGATACGAACGGGGATATGTGAAAGGCCCCTCAGCAAAGGGGTAAGGAAATTTCCCCTACTCTCGATGTCTCTGTGATATCAAAAGTGGGATAATGAGGCCAGAATATGCCAGGTGAATATACCAACAATATACCAAGTGTGATGTGTATCGTTGAAAGGATGTGAGCTAAGTGTTTGAATAGTGGCGGAGAGAGGGGGATTTGAACCCCCGGTGGAGTTGCCCCCACTCCGGTTTTCGAGACCGGTCCGTTCAGCCGCTCCGGCATCTCTCCGTTGGGTAGCAATAATGCCAGGTAATTCGGCATTTTAACAGCCCCGGCCCTATCCTTTTTGTTTAAGTGACGACTTTGCGAGCAGGTTTCGATGATAAAGTGGCCCTGGAAGTTAAATCATGACCCTTCTCTTCCGGCATTTCCCTGGGAAGAGGCTCTTTCAATTCCCCTGCTGTCCGCCTTGTCACTCCAGGAACGTCAGGCGCTCGTCGAATCAGGCGAACGTTTTTTGCAGCAAAAGCGGCTGGTCGCACTCCAGGGTCTTGAACTGGATCCTCTGAAGCGCGCTCGCATCGCCCTACTGTTCTGTCTGCCGGTCATGTCTCTGGGGCTGGAGTGGCTGGATGGCTTCCACGAAGTGCTGATCTATCCCACTCCCTTCGTGGTAGACGACGAATGGGAAGATGAGCTGGGGCTTATTCACAGCCAGCGTCTGGTACAGTCCGGGCAGAGCTGGCAACAGGGGCCGATCGTTTTAAACTGGCTGGATATTCAGGACTCCTTCGACGCTTCCGGATTTAATCTCATCATTCATGAAGTGGCCCATAAGCTCGATATGCGCAACGGCGACCGCCCCAGCGGCGTTCCCCCTATTCCGCTGCGCGAGGTAGCCGCCTGGGAGCACTCTCTGCATGCCGCCATGGATAACATTCAGGAAGAGATCGATCTGGTGGGGGAAAATGCCGCCAGTATCGACTCCTATGCCGCCAGCGACCCGGCTGAATGCTTCGCAGTGCTCTCCGAATACTTCTTTAGCGCTCCGGAACTGTTCGCCCCGCGCTTTCCATCACTGTGGCAGCGCTTCTGCCACTTTTACGGGCAGGATCCTCTGGCCCGTCTGCAGGAGCGCAAATCCGACGGCGGACATGTCCATTAAACCGGCAAACTGATTTTTAATTAGTCAATCAAATCATAAAGTTGGATTTAATGTTGACAGCCAGCAGCGGCCCCATTACTCTACGCCCCGTTCACGCAATTCCTCTGTAGTTCAGTCGGTAGAACGGCGGACTGTTAATCCGTATGTCACTGGTTCGAGTCCAGTCAGAGGAGCCATTTTCAGAAAAGCCCGCTTAAGGCAACTTAAGCGGGCTTTTTGCTTTCTGCTGCATCACGTTTTAGCGACATCATGCGGGAAAATCAGGCTAAATACGATTTGAGCGGCGGGCGGCTGCGGGCGACACTGGGCGCGAACCTCGCCGCCGTGCAGGGTCATAATCGCGCGCACAATCGATAATCCCAGCCCGCTGGCGTGGCTGCTGCGCGCGGCATCTGCGCGATAAAAACGCTCAAACAGCTTTTCCAGGTGCGCCTCGGCAATCGGCGGCCCCTGATTCATCACCTGTACCACCTGGCGGTTTAGCTCTGTGTCGGCGCGTAAAATGATTTGGCTCGCTTCATCGGCGTAGCGTACCGCGTTAGCGACCAGATTACTTAATGCCCGCTGAAACAGCATGGGGTCGGCCCATAGTCGTCCTTCCCCTTCGCAGATCAGTTGAATGCCGCGCTCTTCCGCCAGCCCTTCAAAATAGTCGGCTACGCGCTGCAACTCCTGCGCCATATCCAGGCTGCGGTAATTCAGCGCCGATTGCGCATTACTGGCGCGCGCCAGAAACAGAATATTTTCCACCATGCGCGAAATGCGCTCCAGTTCCTCCATATTGCCGGATAACAGCGTTTCATACTCCTCGACGCTGCGCGGCTGGTACAGCGCCACCTGGCACTGCCCCATTAACGCCCCCACCGGCGTGCGAATCTCGTGAGCCAGATCGGCGGAAAACTGGGTCAGGCGCTGATAGCCTTCGTTGAGTCTATCGAGCATGGCATTAAACGAGACTATCAGCCGTTGTAATTCCTGCGGCGCGTCCTGCTCGCTTAGGCGAGTCGCCAGGGTACTGGGGGTGATAACCGCCGCCTCGGCGGCCATACGCCTTAATGGCCGTAGCTCGCGACGCATCACCCAGTAGCCCAATAGCGCAATTGCCAGAAAGGCCGTCGCCACCGCCGCTATGACACGCCACAGATAACGCGCCAGCATTTTCTGCTCGTTCACCATCACATGCGCGACGGAAATTTGCAGTACCCTGCCATCCTCCAGCTTCACCAGCCCAGACGCCACCCGTAACGGCACTCCCTGCCGGGTTTTCCCGGTTCGTACCGCGTTCAGCAGCTGCGGGCGATCGCTCGGCGTTGGCGTCACCGGCGGTAGTTGAATCCTGGAGGGATTGACGTTAATTAACGGCTCCTGCCCCTGAATCCGAAAAATTAACACGTCCTGCTCGTTGCCCAGCATATTTTCGAACATCCCGGTATTCGCCACCAGCCTGTCCAGCGGGAAGCGCTTGCCCAGCACATTCCGGTAATATTCTATTCGCCCGGTCACCTGCAGATCGCTACGATAAATCATCTCCTGGCGCATGGCGTTATACAGGTAGCCGCCAGCAGCGCTCACCACCAGCGCTGCGACCAGGGCGAACAGGATAGCGCTGCGCAGCGTCAGCGACGTGGCCTGCCAGCGCCGGGCCAGCAAACTCATGAACGCACCTCACAGACGTAGCCTATCCCGCGCACGGTATGAATGAGTTTGATATCAAACGGCCGGTCAATTTTGGCGCGCAGTCGCTTAATCGCCACATCCACTACGTTAGTGTCGCTGTCGAAATTCATATCCCATACCTGCGAAGCGATCATGGTGCGCGACAGCACCTCTCCTTCACGCCGAACCAGCAGATGCAGTAACATAAACTCTTTATTGGTCAGCGGAATCACCGTGTCCTGGCGGGTCACTTTGCGCCGCAGCACATCAATATGCAGATCGGCCAGAGTATAGCGATCGGATTCCCGCACCGTTCCACGACGCAGCAGCGTCCGTAGCCGCAGCACCAGCTCGGTAAACGAGAAAGGTTTGACCAGATAATCGTCGGCGCCCAGTTCAAGGCCGTGAATGCGATCCTGCACCTCATCGCGCGCGGTCAGAAACAGAACCGGCACATCGCTTTTCTTGCGCAAAACGTCAATAATCTGCCAGCCATCAAGCCCGGGCAGCATCACATCCAGCACAATCGCATCATAACGATACTCCAGCGCCCGGAATAAGCCGTCGGTACCGTCACGCGCCAGATCGACGCCATATCCAGCTTCTGTTAGCCCCTTCTTCAGGTAATTACCTGTCCCGGTATCATCTTCCACGACTAATATGCGCATTCTCGCCACCTCATTACTTTCGCAAACAGAGTAACAGTTTCCGCAGCGCCGTTTGATGACATTAATGTCATCAAACAGACATGGTGCTGTCCCAATCGTTCAGCCATGCTTAATCTGCAAACGACTACAGGAGGATTTATGCATACACGACATCGTCTCGCCGGTTTACTGCTGTCCACCCTGATGCTGTGCAGCGGCATCGCCGCCGCGCAGGCGCAGGGAAAGGCCATTGCGCCGCTGCGCGGCACCATCGATAAGGTTTCTGACGCCCAACTGCAACTGACCGACCGCAAAGGGGAAAAGGTCGACGTCAAACTGAACGACAAAACCCAGGTGTTCAGCGTTTCTAAGGGCTCGCCCGCGGATATCAAGCCAGACAGTTTTATCGGCACCGCCGCCGTTCCTCAGCCTGACGGCAGCCTGAAAGCGCTTGAGGTACACGTATTCGCCGCCAGCCTGCGCGGAACGGGCGAAGGCCACTCTCCCTGGGAATCCGCCGACGGCAAAATCAATACCATGACCAACGGCACGATTGGCAAGCTGGTGAACGCCAATGGTCGCACGCTGACCGTTAATTACGGTGACCAGCAAAAAAATGTCATCGTGCCGGACGATACGCCGATTGTGACCATCGATCCCGGCGATCGCAGCCTGTTGAAGCCCGGTACTCATATCGTCCTGTTCTCTGCCGCCGATGATGCAGGCGAGCGCGTCGCCACCCGCATTTCCGCTGGCAAAGACGGTACCGTACCGCCAATGTAATCCGGGAGGACGACATGAAAACCAACGCGTCGCGACCAGTGCATCGCTGGCCAGTCAGGCTTACCCACTGGGTCAATCTGTTCGCCATGGTCTGCATGTTTATGAGCGGTTGGGAAATCTACAACGCTTCACCGCTGTTCGACTTTCGCTTCCCCCCGGCGGTGACGCTGGGCGGCTGGCTGGGCGGCGCGATTGGCTGGCATCTGGCGGTAATGTGGCTGCTGGTATTCAACGCCCTGTGCTATCTGCTGTGGAGTCTGTTTAGCGGCCACCTGCGCCACGACCTGCTGCCGCTGCGCCTGGCAGCGCTGCGCCAGGATATCTGGCTGACATTAACGCTGCGGCTGCGCCATCGTCACGGCCAGTACAACGCGATTCAAAAGCTAATGTACCTGGGCGTACTGGCGCCTGGCCTGCTAGTGGTACTTTCCGGGCTGGCCATCTGGAAACCGGTACAGCTGTACTGGCTGGTAGCCGCCTTTGGCGGTTTTGATACCGCACGCTACGTCCACTTTTTCGCCATGGCAGGTATTGGGCTTTTTGTCGTCATCCATCTGTTGATGGTGATTATCGTGCCCTCCACCCTGTGGGCCATGCTGTCAGGAGGCAAACGTGAAGGATAAAACTCAACCCCGCCGCGCCCCCACACTGGAGCCGGATCAGAAAAAACAGCTGGTGAATCTACAACGGCGGTTACTACTGCGCTCCGGCCTGACGCTGGGTGGCGTGGCGATGCTAACCGGATGCGATATGCAGAGCGGCGATCGGGTCGACAAAGTGCTGTGGGCCATGTCGCGCTGGAACGACAGGGTTCAGTCCTGGCTGTTCAGCGGCCAGCGCCTGGCCCAGACTTACCGCCCGGATCAGATTACCGACCCCTTTCCGTTCAACGCCTTTTACCCGGAATACAATACGCCGGAAGTGGATCTGCTCGACTATCGACTGGAAGTCTCCGGCAAGGTCGAGAAAAAAGCGCCGTGGACGCTGGAACAGTTACAGCGCCTGCCGCAGCAAAGCCAGATAACCCGGCTGATCTGCATTGAAGGCTGGAGCGCCATCGGTCAATGGGGCGGCGTGCCGCTGAAGCTGTTTCTGCAACATATCGGCGCCGATCTTAACGCGCGTTACGTCGGCTTTAAGTGCGCAGACCGTTACTACTCCAGCATTGATATGGCCACCGCGCTGCATCCGCAAACCATACTGGCGCTGGATTTTGCCGGTAAACCACTCCCTGCGGAATACGGTTATCCATTACGGTTACGGGTGCCGACCAAGCTGGGGTTCAAAAACGCCAAACACATCGCCGCTATTTTCGTCAGCGATACTAATCCCGGCGGTTACTGGGAAGATCAGGGCTACAACTGGTTTAGCGGTATTTAACCCCTTAAGTAGAGGTAGCCTGTAGCGCGCCTTTACGCTTCAAAGTTAACTATTAATTAAAAACAAGCCTTTTTCCCTCTGAAAGTTTAGCGACACTTAACCACCTATTAAGTTGTCGCTTCTTTTTTCCCTTCGTATTCTTAGCCCCGACCCACCGCCAGCGCTGCCGGGTCGTCCGCCTTTATCAGGATCCGCTGCGGCGCGGCATCTCCAGTTACTACGCCGGCGACTATCCCCGGGCCGCAGCCACCTTTGCGCAGACCGCCGCCCACAATCGTTCCCTGGCTTGCCAATAGCTACGCGAAACCAAAAGCCAGGCAAAAGGCGCTGGACAGCTACGATCGGGCATTGAGTCTGGATTCGGAGTATCGCCCGGCAAGGAGAAAATACTACAGGCGGGAGAGCGTACTCCCTGGCCTATGCTGGCAGGCCTGCTGTTGTGTCTGGCGCCGCTAGCGGGCGGAATATACCTGATACGCCAGCGGCCAGGACTCTGGATTGTCAGGCTGAATATTCGCTGGCAGCGATTCTGGCAAGTCCGGCCCCTTCCCGGACTGGCGCCGGTCGGCAGGGTCAATAAACATGCTGACCGCCATCAAAATGCGATCTTTTCACCCCGCCAGATGCGACAACGCATCGGCTGAGCTAAATAACCGCTAATATGAACTTAACTAATTTCGCTACCCAATGAGAAACGCCAATAATGTCCGCACCCATTTCCGAATTTAAATTCGACTTTAATCAGCTTAAGGCGCTACACGCCATTATTAGTACCGGTACGGTGGCCGGCGCCGCTAAACTGCTTGGCGTTTCATCCAGCGCCGTTAGCCAGAATATGACCCGCCTGAAAACGGTACTGGAAGATCCGCTATTTTACCGCAGCGGCCAGCGGCTTAAACCGACGGCACTGGCACTGCAACTGGACGAACAGTTCCGGCCGTTAATCACCGAACTGGGTAATATCCTGACCAGCAATCCGCAAAACCCGGCGCCGGAAACGGCCTATACCTATAAAATCATCAGCAGCGAGCTGCTTGAATATATGATGGTACTGCCCTTCGCGACTCAATTACCGGCATCAGGATCGCGCCTGATGATGCTGCCAGAGTTAGCCAACAGCGAAGAGAACCTGATAAGCCTGCGCAACCGGGCGGCCGATATACTGCTGACGCTGGAGCCGGCTACCGAAAGTTCGTTTGTCACCGAACGTATTTTTAGTACGCCGCTGGTGGTGGTGAGCCGTATAAATCACCCCGGAATGACCCAATTCACCTCGCTGGATCAGATTCAGGAGATGTCATTTGTAGAGCGCGCCGGTATGAGTTCGCCGCTTAAATATGCCCACTATCTGGCCACGCCCTGGGGACATGAAAAAATCACGATCGACTTTACCCTTCAGTCCATCACTAATCGTCTGACCCTGGTATCTCAAACCGATCTGATTATCCTGAGTCCGGAAGTCATTGCCCGTCAGTTCTCGGAACATATTCCTGTTCAGATTCATCCTTTCAGCGATCAGGATATTCGCCCGGTACATGCCTACTGCGTCTATCTCAAATCACGGCGCAACGATACGGTCATCAAGAAATTGCGTGAAAGCTTTATGGCGACGGCAAATGCGCTCTCTCTGGCGCCGGAATAAAAAAACGGCGCTATCATGGCGCCGCCTTTAATCATGCCGGGATGAATCAACAGTTAGCGTTCTGGAAGTTTTCCGCCAACTGGCGACCGACATCACTCATTTCAAAAATGCCCATAAAGCCGGCATTTTTATCGCCATCCTTAATATAGATATTCTGATAACTAAGGCCGCGATCGCGCATTATCAGGCGATCGTTGCGCTGTAGCGGATAATTAATAGAGCGCAGCACCGAATAGTGTTCTCCGATGCTCACGACGTACAGAGGGCAGCTATCGACCGCCTTCACGACCGAAACAGTATCGGTCGTCGCCCGTGCGTATACCACGGGCAGCAGCAAAATGGCGGAAATAAAAGAAACCGTCATCAGAGCCCGTACAGACACATAACGCGAAGAGGCTTTCATGTTTCACCTGCCGGTATTTTATTGGAAAAGAGACCAGAGATACTGAAAAACGGACAACAAGGATATCGGTTAAGAATTGTGGCAGCGGCATATCGGCCACTCAACTTAATAGCGGGTTCAGCCAAGCTAAATCTGATAGTCCGGCGTGTAATCGTCCACGTTCAGCGCCCGCGCTTTAATTTCCTCCAGCGACAGGGAAGGATTACACAGAGCGATAAAACGCCAGATATAATTACGCTGCAGCTGGCCCCGGCGAACCCCAAGCCAGACCGTATTGGCCCCGAACAGATGACGAATGTCGCGTCGCACCAACTGTTCAGCGCAGTCGTCACTATCGGCCAGTTCCGCCACCAGCCCAACACCAAGCCCCAGCGCCACATAGGTACGAATCACGTCCGAATCCTGGGCGCTGAGCACCACATCCGGCGTTAGCCCCTGGCGGGAAAAAGCGTCATCGATACGCGACCGGCCGGTCACGCCCTGACGATAGGTAATCAGCGGCCATCGGGCAATAGACTCAAGGGTAAGCGGCATCTCATGGCACAGCGGATGTTCCCGGGGCAGCAGCAGACTGTGGTGCCAGCGCAGCCAGGAGAAGGCCGTCAACGCCGGATCGTGGTTCAGCCGTTCGCTGGCAATACCGATATCCGCCGCGCCGCTGTGCAGCAGCGCGCAAATTTCCTCCGGCGCCCCCTGAATCAGCGCCAGTCGTACGCCGGGATAAAATTCGCGGAACTGCTTAATCACCGCAGGCAGGCTATAACGTGCCTGAGTATGGGTGGTGGCGATGGTCAGCATGCCCGAATCATCATTACTGAACAGCTCGGCCAGGCGCCGCACATTACTGGCCTCGTTGAGAATGCGTTCGGCGCTGACCAGCAGCGCCCGCCCGGGCTCAGTCATTCCCAGCAGGCGTTTACCGCGGCGAATAAATAATTCAACGCCCAGCTCCTCTTCCAGCTCGCGAATATGGCGGCTGACTCCCGACTGTGAGGTATAGAGATTGCCGGCCACCTCCGTGAGATTAAAATCTCGCCGCGCCGCTTCCCGTATAATTTTTAATTGCTGAAAATTCACGCCCTTTCCCCTGTTACCGCATTTTCAGCCATTGTTCAGCGCTGCTGATAAAACAACAAATAATAAAAAAATAATATTTATAATATAAAGAAATAACAAATAAGGAAATTCTTATAGCTATCAGTCAGTTAGCGATTTACCATGGGTAACACTTTATTAATTAACATTTTTTGCCAAAAAGAAACGTATTCGCAGTGAGATAAACTAGGAAAATTATTAATACATAATAATTTTATTAAATTTGAGTTGATTATGTTAACGCAGCAAGAAATCGAAGAGTTTGACGCCTGGTGGGCCACCGAAGGTGACTGGGTTGAAGAGCCAAACCAGCGTCGTAACGGCATGAGCGGCGTACAACGTATCGAGCGCGACGGTAAGGTGTTGTACGTTAAGCGGATGACGCAGCATTTATTCCGTTCGCTGCGCTATCCGCTTGGCCGCCCCACCATCGTGCGCGAGATTCAGGTACTTAACGAACTGGAGCGGGCGGGCGTTAAGGTTCCGAAAATCGTTTACGGTAAAGCGATGAAGCACAACGGCGAATGGCGGGCGCTCCTGGTAACCGAAGAGATGCACGGCTTTTGCAGCATTGACCAGTGGTACAAACAGCATGCCGACCTGCCCTTCGAAGACCAGACCCGTCAGGAAATGCTGCGCCAGGTGGCGCTGGCGTTCCATGGCATGCACAGTATTAACCGTCAGCATGGCTGCTGCTATGTACGGCACATTTTTGTGAAAACCAGCGGCCAGATTGAGGCAGGTTTTTTGGATCTGGAGAAAAGCCGCCGCCGCTGGGTGCGCAGCAAGGCGATCAATCACGACTTCCGACAGCTGGAAAAATACCTTTCCCCGATCCCGCCCAAAGACTGGGAGCAGGTCAAGGCATTTTACTACGCGCTGTAACCAATGAACGCGGCCGCCGGTTATTCGACGGCCACCCGTTTCACCTTATCCCACCAGCATCAGCTCACGGTTTTCCAGCGGTGGCCGGGTCACCCGCGACATAAGAATTTCCTTCACCGCCTGCGCCTGCGGCGACAGCGGCAGGCGTGCCGATAAATTCAGCGACAGCGGCAGCGTCAGGGTGGGCGAAGTGATACGCGACATCCAGCCACCGGCGGCCCCCATCAGCAGACGCGCCGCCGATTCCGGCAATACCGTTACGCCCATACCGCTGGCTATGGCGGCCGTCAGGGTAGAGATAGACTCAATCTCACCGGCAATCTTCACCGTTAAGCGACGCAGCGAAAAGGCTTCGTCCACCCGGCGCCTGACGGCGCTATAGTCACGCGGCAGCAGCAGGTTCATTTGCGCCACCTGGCTCAGATCTACATTCGGGCCGGGGTTATTCTGAGTTCCCACCACAAACAGCGACTCCTTGCGCAGCGGCTGGCTGATAATACCGGCCGTGGGTGCCCTGTCATACAGCACCGCCATATCAAGCTGGCCGCTCAGCAGCTTGTCATTAAGCTGCCCGCCGCTGTTTTCATGCAGATAGATTTGCACATCTGGCAGCTCCGCCCTCACCGTCTGTAACAGCGGCATGGTCACGGAAGACGAGGCAGTTCCCGGCGCCAGACCAATGGAGACCGGGCCGCTTAGCGATTGCCCCACGTTATTCACCGCCAGCTGCGCCTGGTCGCACATCCGTAAAATGGTGCTGGCGTGGGCATAGAGCAGCTTTCCCGCCTCGGTAGGGGTCACGCCGCGCCGGGTTCGGATCAGGAGTTGCTGATCCATTTCGCCTTCAAGCGTGGCCACCTGCTGGCTCAGCGCTGGCTGGGCAATGTGCAGCACCTCGGCGGCCTGGGTCAGGCTACCGATATCGACGATTTTTACGAAGTACTTCAGTCGTCTGAGATTCATTTTGCCTCCTGAACGGGATACCAGTGCGAAAGGGTCTGGCTCTGCAGAAGGCATTGCAAGAAGGTTGCCAGATTGCATCCATCGCCAGATATTCGGGCTAACCTCATGGATAATAAGCAAATCTGATTTTTCAGCCGCGTCGAAAGCATGACTCCACCACGCTTGCCCCTGCCCCATAACAGGGTGATGTGCACTACGCTGGAGCAGCCGCTGGCGATTTTAGCGCCAAACGAACGCATTGCCGCGATTCCGCCTTTGACAAGCCGCCGATGCGCCGTTACTATGCGCCCCGTTCACACAATTCCTCTGTAGTTCAGTCGGTAGAACGGCGGACTGTTAATCCGTATGTCACTGGTTCGAGTCCAGTCAGAGGAGCCAGATTCTTGTTTTCAGGCGTGCTTATAAGTCCCTGTTCAATTAGGTTTCAATAAGTTAGCGTGAAAATCTTTCCCGATGCGTATCTGGTTTTCCCTGCGCATCCGGCGAAATTGGTGGTCTGATTTGGGGTCATTTCAGTTCGATAATGGAGTGACCACCATATGTCCCTGTCCGGCGCGAAAATCCGCAGTATCAAGCCTTCTGATAACCCCTGTAAACTGACTGATTCACAGGGCCTGTATCTGCTTGTCAATCCGGGCGGCTCACGCCTCTGGTATCTCAAATATCGCTTTAACCGAAAAGAATCCCGCATCGCGTTAGGCGCCTATCCGCAGGTCTCGCTTTCCAACGCTCGCCAGCAGCGCGACGGTATCCGTAAGCTACTGGCGCAGAATATCAATCCCGCGCAACAACTAATGACTGAAAAACCCGCCGCGTCACCGGAAAAATGCTTTGAAGCCGTGGCGCTGGCATGGCACAAAACCAACAAAAAGTGGTCGGCTGACTATGCAGAGCGCATCCTTGCCAGTATGAAAAACCATATCTTCTCGACAATTGGTCATATGCCCGTCATGAAGGGGTTGACGCTCAGGTTCAGGGAACGTCAGCGTTTACAGTACAAATCCGTAGTGAGAACCATCCGGCAGCTCAACATCAAGACGTAGCTTGCCGCCAGTCGCTTCAACGTAGCGTTTGAGAGTGGAAAGCTTCAAATCGCGCCCTGGTTTTTCCATTCCTGCAACGGTAGGTTGCCTGATGCCCAGCGCCTGTGCCATTTCCACCTGCGTTTTTTGTACCTTCTCACGCAGTTCGGCAAGGTGAATGTTGAGCAGGATGTCCGTCGCCATCGCCTGAGCTTCGGCCACGACTTCAGGTTTTTCATCCGCAATAAGCTGTTCCAGCGTTCTGCCCATCGCGTTACTCCTTCTCTTTTAATGTGTTCAGCCAGTTCGTGAATTCCCGGTCTGCGACCGGGAGCATCTCATCGTAAAAACGTTTTTCATTGCCGACCTTATTTCCGGCACAAAGCACGATACCAGTACGGGCCGGGTCAAAAGCGAAAAACGCCCGTATCGGATCGCCCCTGCTCTGAACGCGCAACTCTTTCATGTTGCTGTAGCGGGAGCCTCTGATCGTATCAGCATAAGGTCTGGACAACCCCGGCCCCTTTTCCCGCAGGACCAACAGCGCTGCCAGCACGCTGGCCCGATCGGTATCATTGAGCGAGGTAAACCAGTTATCAAACGTATCCGTTGTTTTAATTGTCCACACGGGACCTCCCAATTAATATAGGTTAAATGCTATATAGATGTAAAGCTATAAAGTAGATTATGAAGTGATGGGATGAGGGATTCATGCGTCATTACTGCAAAGATGAAGACGCATTCGGGTATTTCAGTGAATAACATGCAAGAGGGGGGAATTTGCAGGGAGGGTGTCAACGGTCAGGCTTTCAATAAGATGGGATGGGACAGGTTCTAACAGCGTGGGCTGAAGCAGCAACAGACAAGCATTAAGTCTGCCGCAGAGCGCCATTTTGAGTGTGGGATCGTTGCTCTCAATCAGGGTTTCGGCGAAGTTTTCGCAGTTTTAGATTTAGATTGTTAATCAGCCAGTTAATGGCAAAGGCGATCCCAGTCAGAGGAGCCAGATTCAAAAAATCCCGCTTAAGGAAACTTAAGCGGGATTTTTGCTTTTTATACGCGAAAAGCGCAAGACGCATTCAGTCTTTTCGTTAATGGCTAAAAGCGCTGCTATCCCCGGCAGCAGAATGCCGTCACCCGGACCAGGTAATCCCCGGATTATCATCATGAATTAACGGGTAATGCTGGAAAAGGTTGCCGGCGGACAACGAATATCCGGTCATTTTGGGGCTCAGCACCGGAAAAATAAATTCGTCGGGCAACCGCATCACTATGCATCCCCCCAATGACCAGATGCCGGAATCCTTATTAAAAAACAGATGAATGATGGTTTTCCCGATAAATTAAAACTCGGCATTCAGTCCAACACTCCAGCCATCCACGCCGTCACCGACAATGCCTGAACCGCGCAGGCTGACGCCTTCGATGCCCGGAATAACATCCTTATCCACCAGTTCGATACCGCCGCCAATCTCCATAAAATAGTCAAAGCCAATATTGTTGCGGGTATCAGGCATATAAGTACCGGTAATAAAACCAATCCAGCGTAGCGGTAGGCCAAACGGCGCGAGGTCGGTCGGGCCATTAAGCTCGGTAGCCCCCGTTAACACATTAAATTCGTTGCGCCCCTCCAGCGACGAATCGCTGGCGCTGTAAGTATCATCGACCAGATAGTCATAGCGCAGGTTGGCGGTGAGCTTCACATCATTGTCCCAGCGGTGGCGCTGCTCCAGCTCCAGCGCACCGCCATATAGCATGCTACGCATTTTAAAATCAGCCATAATGCCGCGCCCCGCTCTATAAAGGGTATCCCCCAGGAATCCGGCAGAAGAGGCGTCGTTCGAGGTATGCGAATAACCAACCAGCGCCATTGGGCGTAAAATGGTATTGCTGGAGATATCAAATTCCACCCCCACTCCACCCAAAGCGGAGAGCGTTTTGGTATCCAGTCTCAGGTAGTCACTGTCGCCTAAGTCGAGGTTCTGATCGCTTCTTACATAACCGAAGGTGCCTTCAATATAAGGTCGGAAACCGTCAATACCGATATCGAATGCGTAATCCGGCGCTAATTTCCATGAATCAATATCCAGAGGATCGCTGGCGTCATGATCGGCGCGAAAATTTGCCGCGCTGATGCCCGACGTAACGCTAATAATGGATAGCTCCTGATAAAGCCTGGCCAGATCGCCGGCCTCATTGCGCATTGAGTTACGTACTGGCTCCAGGTCTATCGGCAGCGGTTCAGCCATTGCCATTTCACTCCCGGCCCATAACAGCATGCCCGATAACACCAGAGAACGATTACCCATCATCTTTATCCGCCATTATTTAATCATCACCTTCAGTGACTGAAGATCGGTGCCCCTGCGAAACTTAATCATAATTCATTATTCAGATCCTGGCGGTTGTATAACCACAGGGAAATAAGGTGCGATGCACCAGGATTTTCTGCCAGCGATGAACGTTTACACGCATTAATCACGGGCTTCAGGCGAATTATCCCCCGCATTGCTCTTATTTTTCCCTTTATCCCGAATGAGGTTGATAAAATCGTTTTCACTCGCGGCCCATCACGGTAGTCTCACTGTTGCCGCCGGCAACGGACGGCGACTGCAATGCGAGCGATCCGCTCCCGATACTAATAAAAAAAACCAAATCAACAGACAGGACAACTATGGACTCCACGCTCATCTCCGCTTCCCCTGATAAGGAGACTGCATCTCTTCATCGCGCCCGTCGAGCCGCCTGGGGTAGCTTCGCTGGCGCCGTCGTAGACTGGTATGACTTTCTGCTCTATGGCATTACCGCCGCGCTGGTCTTTAACAGCGAATTTTTCCCGCAGATTGATCCCGCTATGGGTACTCTCGCGGCCTTCGCCACCTTTGGGGTCGGTTTTCTGTTCCGCCCGCTGGGCGGCGTAATCTTCGGCCACTTTGGTGACCGGTTGGGTCGTAAACGAATGCTGATGATGACCGTGTGGATGATGGGTATCGCCACCGCGCTTATCGGCATTCTGCCCTCTTTCGCCACCATCGGCTGGTGGGCGCCGGTGCTGCTGGTGACCCTGCGGGCAATCCAGGGCTTTGCCGTCGGCGGCGAATGGGGCGGCGCGGCGCTGCTGTCGGTAGAGAGCGCCCCCAAAAAGAAGAAAGCCTTCTACAGCAGCGGTGTACAGGTAGGCTACGGCGTCGGCCTGTTGCTTTCCACCGGTCTGGTTTCGCTGATAAGCCATGTTACTACCGACGTGCAGTTTCTGAGCTGGGGCTGGCGTATCCCCTTCCTGTTCAGCATTGTGCTGGTGCTGGCGGCGCTGTGGGTGCGCAATGGCATGGCGGAATCTGCCGAGTTTGAACAGCAGCGCCAGACCCGGCCGCCGCGCGTTAAGCAGCGCCTGCCGGTTATCGAAGCGCTGATTCGCCACCCGGGCGCCTTCCTGAAGATTATCGCGCTGCGGCTGTGCGAACTGCTGACCATGTATATCGTCACCGCCTTCGCGCTTAACTACTCGACCCAGAACCTGGGGCTGCCGCGCGAGCTGTTTCTGAATATCGGCCTGCTGGTAGGCGGCCTCAGTTGCCTGACCATCCCCTGCTTCGCCTGGCTGGCAGACCGCTTTGGCCGCCGTCGTATCTATATTACAGGCGCGCTGGTAGGAACACTCTGCGCCTTCCCTTTCTTTATGGCCCTGGAAGCGCAGTCGATATTCTGGACTGTCTTCTTTTCGATCATGCTGGCCAATGTCGCGCACGATATGGTGGTCTGCGTTCAGCAGCCGATGTTCACCGAGATGTTCGGCGCCAGCTATCGCTACAGTGGCGCAGGCGTCGGCTATCAGGTAGCAAGCGTGGTCGGCGGCGGCTTTACGCCCTTTATCGCTGCGGCGCTGGTCACGTTGTCCGGCGGCGACTGGCACAGCGTGGCGATTTATCTGCTGGCGGGCTGCCTGCTCTCCGGGGCGACGGCCCTGTTGATGAAGGCGCCACAACAGCACTGACGGCGCAGACGGAGAGCACCGGCTCTCCGTCTGCGCGGCTCAGGTCGTCAGCGCCAGCTTAATCACCCCGTCCCGCTTCTCTTCAAACAGTCGGTAGGCGTCGACTATCTGCTCCAGCCGGAAACGGTGCGTGACCAGCGACGCGAAATCCAGACCGCCATGCTGCACCACATTCATCATTCTGCGCATTCGCTCCTTGCCTCCCGGACACAAACTGGTACGAATGGTGTGATCCCCCAACCCGCTGGCGAAGGCGCTAACCGGCAGTTGCAGATCCTCGCTGTACACTCCCAGGCTGGACAGCGTTCCACCGGGCTTCAGCACCCGCAACGCCTGCTCGAAGGTCGTTCGGGTACCCAGACACTCAATGCTGGCATCCACTCCGCGCCCACCGGTAAGCTTCATGATCTCATCCACCACATCGACCTGCTTATAGTTCAGCAGCACATTAGCCCCCATACGGGTCGCCATCTCAAGACGCTCCGGCGCGCTACTGATAGCAATCACCACGCTGGCGCCGCGTAGTCGCGCACCGGCGGTGGCGCACAGGCCAACAGGGCCCTGGGCGAAAACCGCGACAATATCGCCGATTTTTATCGCCGCGTTTTCCGCCCCTTTGAAACCGGTGGACATCACATCCGGGCACATCAGCACCTGCTCATCGGAAAGACCATCGGGGATCGGCGCCAGGTTCGCCTCGGCATCCGGCACCAGCAGATATTCCGCCTGAGTGCCGTCAATCACATTCCCAAAGCGCCAGCCGCCAAAAGGCTTGTAGCCGTGGCAGCCGCACCCGGCAAGGTGGGAGCCATCCTGCGAGGAAACGCCATCCTGGCAGGGGTAAGAGGTAAAGGTCGGGCAGATCGCGCCAGCCAGCACCCGCTGCCCTTCCCGATAGCCCCGCACGTTGCTGCCCAGCTTCTCGATAATGCCAACCGGCTCATGCCCTACGGTCAACCCGGGAGCAACCGGATGGTCGCCATGCAGAATATGGATATCGGTACCGCAGATGGTGGTGGTGGTGATTTTCACCAGGGCATCGCCCGGACCAGGCGCGGGAATTTTCTTATCCACGATCTCGATTCGCCCTTTTTCAATAAAAGCGGCGGCTTTCATCATGCTCATTTAAGGATCCTTAAACGTCTGTGCGATGAATGGCGTTCGGGTGACTCTCAGCCCTTTCACAGTGTAGCCCGGGATGCGGAATTCAGACTGCCCCTTCTGTTCTGACGATGCTGTGACATACTATCGGCAATGCTTCCTGTACTACTCTGCAAGGAGAGACCATGACCCAGGATAACGCAGCCAGCCTGACGCCCGCTCAGGCGCTGGATAAACTGGAACAGCTATACCAGAACGCCGTCGCGGCACTGCGCGAAGCCATCGCACGCTACATCGAGACCGGCGAGCTGCCGTCCGCACAGGCGCGCAGCGCCGGGCTTTTCGTTTATCCCGAACTGCGGGTAAGCTGGGACGGCGAGCCGCGCAGTGCGCCGCGCAGCAGGGCCTGGGGACGCTTTACCCACCCTGGCAGCTACGCTACTACCATCACCCAACCTTCGCTTTTTCGCGGCTACCTGGAAGAACAGCTCACCCTGCTGTACAGCGACTATGGCGCGCAGATTAGCGTTGCACCTTCGCAGCATGAGATTCCCTGGCCTTACGTAATTGACGGCGCAGAACTGGGGCTGGATCGCTCAATGAGCGCAGGCCTGGCGCGCCACTTCCCCAATACCGAACTGGCGCTGATTGGTGATGAAACGGCCGATGGTTTGTGGCACCCAACCGAACATTACCCGCTGTCGCACTTTGACGCCCGACGGGTCGACTTTTCCCTGGCGCGCCTGCGCCACTACACCGGCACGCCGCCGGAGCACTTCCAGCCGTTTGTGCTGTTTACCAACTACACCCGCTACGTGGACGAATTTATCAGTTGGGGCTGCGAACAGATTCTGGATCCGGACAGTCCTTACGTCGCCCTCTCCTGCGCCGGAGGCAACTGGATCACCGCCGATACCGAAACCCCGGAACAGGAGATCTCCGATCTGGCCTGGAAGAAGCATCAAATGCCCGCCTGGCACCTGGTCACCGCCGACGGACAGGGAATTACGCTGATTAATATCGGCGTCGGCCCTTCCAACGCCAAGACCATCTGCGATCACCTGGCGGTGCTGCGCCCGGACGCCTGGCTGATGATAGGCCACTGCGGCGGTCTGCGTGAAAGCCAGGCCATCGGCGATTACGTGCTGGCCCACGCCTATCTGCGCGACGACCACGTGCTGGATGCGGTGCTGCCGCCGGATATTCCCATTCCCAGCATCGCCGAAGTACAGCGTGCCCTGTACGACGCTACCAAACAGGTCAGCGGCATGCCGGGCGTAGAGGTCAAACAGCGGCTGCGTACCGGTACCGTGGTGACCACCGACGACCGCAACTGGGAACTGCGCTATTCCGCCTCGGCGCTGCGCTTTAACCAGAGCCGCGCCGTGGCTATCGATATGGAAAGCGCCACTATCGCGGCCCAGGGCTATCGCTTCCGGGTGCCTTACGGTACGCTGCTGTGCGTTTCCGATAAGCCGCTGCACGGCGAAATTAAGCTACCGGGTCAGGCGAATCGGTTCTATGAGGGGGCAATATCGGAACATTTACAAATCGGCATTCGCGCCATTGACCTGCTGCGGGCCGAAGGCGAGCGTCTGCATTCACGTAAATTACGTACTTTTAACGAGCCGCCATTCCGATAAATAGCGCTAAAAAAGGCCTTGTTTTGCGCGTTTGCAGAAATTATCGGCAAACGCGCGCTTTTGGTGAAAACAGGCTTTGACAAGCCCAGCGCCCCCCGCTAATATGCGCCCCGTTAACCCAATTCCTCCGTAGTTCAGTCGGTAGAACGGCGGACTGTTAATCCGTATGTCACTGGTTCGAGTCCAGTCGGAGGAGCCAGATTCTGAAAGGCCCGCTTAAGGTAACTTAAGCGGGCCTTTTCTCGTTCAAACACGACGCACCCTGCGCCTGGTCACCATAAACACCGGCGGCAGCCCGACCTCCCAACGAGAGTGGACATGTAAGTTGGCTGGCTCTTCCAACAGCAGATACGCCGCCGGGTCGACAGCTTCATCCTAACCGGGTTTCCCCGCCTTTCTTACCCACCGCCTGCGCCCGTTCAGGGTGACGCGGATACTTCCACAGCCAGCGGCCACTCACCATACGCCAGTAGAAGAAAGCGGCGCGCACCGCCCAGTCCAGGAACATCCCCAGCCAGACCCCAACTACTCCCATGCCGAGCTCGATGCCCAGAATATAACCGGCAATCACCCGACAGCCCCACATGCCCAGCATGGTGACCCACATGGTAAAACGGGCGTCCCGCGCCCCTTTAATGCCCGCAGGCAGCACCCAGGAAGCGGACCAGATCGGCATAAACAACGCATTAAGCCAGATCAGATGCTTCACCACCTCTTTCACATCCGGATCCCGGGTATAGAACGCGGCCATCACCCCGGCAAAAGGCGCGCTCAGCCAGGCGATGGCGGTCATGCCGATGGTCGCCAGCCAGAAAACGTGGCGCAGCTGACGTTCCGCCTGGCCGCGCTGCCCTTTACCAAGGCGCCGCCCCACGATGATGGTCGAAGCCGAGCCCAGCGCGTTCCCCGGCAGGTTAATCAGCCCGGCGATGGAGAAGGCGATAAAGTTACCGGCAATCACGCTGGTGCCCATTCCGGCCACGAACATCTGGGTCAGCAGCTTACCACCGTTGAACAGTACCGACTCCACGCTGGCGGGCAGGCCAATCGCCAGCACCTCCCACAGAATCCCCACGTTGAGCGGTCGGAAATAGCTGCGCAGCGACACCCGCAGCGATTTATAGCCCTTCATCAGCACCCAAAGAATGCCCAGCGCGCCAATGTAGCGCGAGATGGTAAGCCCCAGCCCGGCGCCGATAAAGCCCAGCCCCGGCCAGGAGAAAAGGCCGTAAATCAGCACGCTGCTGATAATAATATTGAGGATGTTCATGCCGCCGTTCACCAGCAGCGGAATCCGGGTGTTGCCCGCCCCGCGCAGCGCGCCGCTGCCAATAAGCGCGATAGCCGCCGCCGGATAGCTCCAGGCGGTCAGCTCCAGATAGGTCAACGCCAGCGCTTTAACCTCGGTACTGGCGGCGCCGGCGATAATATCGATAATCTGCTGCCCCACCACGTGAATTAGTATCGCCAGCCCGATGGCGATAAGCGTCATCAATACCAGCGACTGGCGGGTCGCCGCCCTGGCCCGTTTCCCCTGGCGCTTGCCCAGGCTAAAGGCGACCACCACCGTGGTACCCAGATCCACCGCGGCGAAGAAGGCCATAATCACCATATTAAAGCTGTCGGCAAGCCCGACGCCGGCCATCGCCTCTTTGCCGATCCAACTGACCAGGAAGGTACTGAGCACCCCCATCAGCAGCACGCAGGTGTTTTCCAGAAAAATAGGCACCGCCAGCGGAGTGATCTCGCGCCAGAACAGCGTCCTGTAGCTTTTACGACGGGAGTACCAGGGGGTGCGCTCCACCGCCTGGCGCAATGCAGCATAGAGTCTCAAGGTGGGCCTGCATCAAAAAGTTGAAACAACATTTCAATCATGAGCCACAATCCCCTGCCCTGCAAAGGTTTTTTAATGAAAAATCGTTACGCTTTACGCCGCGGCGCTGAACTTTTCAGCAAACGATACGCCGGGCGCCTGCGGAGGTTTGACAAATTTATTTTCGCCGCTAAGATAGGCCTCCACACGATTCCTCTGTAGTTCAGTCGGTAGAACGGCGGACTGTTAATCCGTATGTCACTGGTTCGAGTCCAGTCAGAGGAGCCATATTTAAAGAAGCCCGCTAATTAGCGGGCTTTTTGCTTTTTACGCTCTGGCTACAAAATCCGTCGTGTGAGCCATCCGGCATCAACATCCAGCCACAGTTTACCGTCTGCGGCCCCAACGTAGCGTTTGAGGGGGGAAAGCTTCAGGTCGCGACCTGTTTTTTCCATTCCCGCTACGGTCGGTTGACTGTTACCCGGCGCCAGGGCCATGTCGACCTGCGTTTTCTGTACTTTCTCGCGTAGTTCAGCAAGGTGGATGTATAGCGAAAACCTGTGACCGGACAGAAAGCGACATCCCCTCCCGCATCGAGGCAGGATAGTGATAACATACTGCTACACGCACTCTGTCGGGCGATCCGGCCATGTATCACACCTCCAACAGAACGCTATCCATCATGGCGGCGCTGCCTCTGATGATTTCATTATCCGGATGCGTCTTTCATGACTATAACAGTCCGCATATCGAAGGCGTTATCCTCAACCAGGGGCAGCCTGTCGCCGACGTGCCGGTGGTGTTAACCGATGTGGACACACAGGTCCGCACCACTACCGATAGCCAGGGACGCTTTACGCTGGCACCACCGGGAGAGTGGCATCTGTTTATCCCCCACCGGCCCACAGGACAGGCTGTCCCGCTGGTTCGTTATAATAGAGCAAGGCCAGAAAACGTTTACCGGGTATACGGGATCCCGCTTCGGTAATGTATTCTCCGGATATTCAGGTAGCGACCGTATTCGCCTGGTTTGCGAGCTGTCACTGAAAAGCCATAATGCCTCACCGACAGGGAAGGCTCCTCTATGCCAGCTAAACAGCGATGACTCTGAATGAACAGGATCACCGAACGCTGTGGAAATAATGACCTCTATCTTCCGGGAACCCCGCTGTGTTGATTATCGATAAAGAGCGCTTTCACTCCCCCTTCCTGCCCCACATCTGCAGCGGCAGGCTGGCCAGTCAGCCCGGCGCGCTTTTCTGTGAGGCGACCTTCGATCGTGAACAGTATCAGGAGACGCTGTGGCAACGGCTGGCTATCCCCTTCCCTGATTCGCTGAGCACAGCCGTCACGAAACGACGCGCCGAATTTCTGGCCGGGCGCTGGTGCAGCCAGCAGCTACTGAATACGGCGGGCATTCACGCTCCTGTTCTGCGCACGGAAGATCGCGCGCCGCACTGGCCTGCGGACGCCTGGGGGAGCATCAGCCATTCCGGCGATCGGGCGCTGGCGCTAATGGTGGCTGATACCCTGCCATGGCGGGTGGGAGTCGATCTGGAACGTTTTGACGCCGAAGTGATGCGCAACTGCGGGCCAGAGATCATCAGCAATGCCGAAGTCATGCAGCTGGCTACGGCCGGTTATGGTGATGAGTGGGGCATTCTGCTGGCTTTTTCCGCCAAAGAGAGCCTGTATAAGGCGCTGTGGCCGGAGGTGCGACGCTATTTTGGCTTTCATGCCGCAGCCCTGGTAGCGGCAGACGAGGAACGTTTTGTACTGGAACTCAAAGAGAATCTAACGACAAATTTAAAAGCAGGCCTGCGTTTCCATGGCGAGTGGCGCTATGAGGCCCCCTGGATAACCACGGTAATCTGTCAGCCCACCCGTTAAAGATGCCTCCCCGCCATGGCGGAGAGGCCAGAAAACTCAGGCTTTATGGTCGCCGTTCACTTTCAGCTCACCCATGGTCTTCAGCTTGTCAGAAATTTCACGGCGCTCTTTAGAGAGATCGGCATTCTTGATGATGTAGTCATCCACGCGGTCTTCATAGTCGCTCTTCATACTGGCGATAATGCCCTGAATCGCTTCCACGCTCATGCCCGGCTTGATGTACTCGCTCAGGTTGTCCAGCAGCAGCACACGCTTCTGGTTGTCACGGATCTTTTTCTCAACGTCCTGGATTTCGCGTTTCAGTTTGTTCTTACGACGGAACAGACGGACGAACTCCAGTACATCCTGAAAAGAAGGCTTGCTATTTTCCATTTTTATACCCCTGCTAATTGTAAGACTCGGATTCGTTCAGACAACCGCTTCAGACCCAACACTAATGATAGCGGTCATGGCTAACAATGGTTTTTCGCCATTCAGCCTGGCTGAAAATAGTGTGGCTATCATACCCTTAAAATCAGCTGAATCGAAACAACCCGTGCCATCCGTAGCCCCGGTCGCAGATTATTTGCGCAATGCCCGGGCAATCAGCTGTGACAGCATCTCCAGCTGGCGCGCCAGCTCCAGACTAAGCCAGACATAGCCGTAGATATGCGCCTCGTAGCGGTTACCCGGTTCGCGCCCCTTCAGAAGCTGGCTGAGCTCATCGACAATCTCCGCCAGCGCTTCGCTGTTACGCTTAACCGGCGCCGGACTTCCCTCGTACAGCGCCCGACTCAGCGCTCGTAGCGTATTATGCGTCATCTGCTGGGTTTCCCGCAGCGTATGGGCGTTCAGCATCACAAAGTGGCTTTCGCGCGATGCCCACCAGGCGTTAATCTGCAATTCCAGGGTACAGACGATGTTACGACTAACGGTCTGAATCGCCTCCATAATCCCTTTATTGATATGGGTCTCTTTACTGGAAGGGCCAATCAACGCCCGCAGTTTCACCACATCGTTCAACAGTTTCTGGAGCGGCTTATCCAGCCGAGGCCGCTCCACCAGATTGGGGGAAAGCCCCGCCTGCTGCAACCGATCGAACGCGGTGAAAAAATCTGCCATCTGTATACGCCACAGCAAAAAGGCGCGCTGGGGCAAAATCACGGTAAACAGCATGGCCAGCAGGGATCCGAAAATAACGTCTCCCGCCCGCCACAGCGCCGTCCCCATTTCGCCGGTCGGCGCCCCCACCACCACCGACAGGGTAATCCCAATCAGTAGCGCCTGATAGGGCTTCTTACCCAGCGTCAGCCAGCCGCACAGAAACATCGAGATGGCGCACCAGAGCAACATCAGCGGCAATGACCAGAGTTCGAGCTGAAGCGCCACCAGCCCGAGCACCGCCCCCAGAATGGTGCCACCGATGCGATCCACCGCGCGCGGCAGAACATTGCCCAAAAACGAAAGCGGCCCCATCACCACCACCATGGTGATCAACGGCCAACTGCCTTCCGGCACATCCAGCAGACGCACCACCAGAAAGGTCAACACAAATGCCAGCGCGATCCGCACACCATGTACGATTCGGTAGTGGCGATAAAGGCGAATATCAAAGGGAGTTAATGATTTATCAGGACGCACGCCCGCACTCCGCGTAACGTAATAAAAGATTATTCTAACATGATGGTGTACGAGCCCCAAAAGACCAGTAAAACCGCCGCTTCGCCAGCAGACTGCAACATCTTTCGCCTAAAAACAAATCACACTCATTAATATTTTCTAACATTTGTATTTCAAAACCGCACTATTTTCCCTTATCTTTACAAAAGAAAGCCAACTACCCTTATCACACTTTATTCGCTGCGTAATCCATTCAGCGCGGCATTTTCTGCATTTTTAAGGAAGCAACATGCGCAAACCACAAAAAACGCTGCCAGGGGTTACCCGCCGGCAGGTTCTTGCATGGTCTGGCGCGGCGCTCGCTCTGGGTACCGGTTCCGCGAAAGCGGTTACGTTAACCGGCGCACCGGGCTGGGAGCCGTTTGCCGATAACTCCCCGGAAACATTCGACGGCAAAGGCTGGCTGTTTTTCAACGACGCCGAAATCGCCACTATTGAAGCCATCGTGGATCGCCTGATTCCCGAAGATGAATTAAGCGTGGGCGGGAAAGCCGCTGGCTGCGCTGTATTCATCGACCGGCAGCTCCACGGTTTTTACGGCAATTTTGAACGTCTGTATATGGAAGGGCCCTTTCATGAAGGCACTCCCGAACAGGGAGACCAGTCTCCGCTGACCCCACGCCAGCGCTACCGTATCGGGCTGGCGGCGCTGGATAAATGGTGCCAGAAGCGGCACAGCAAGCGTTTTCACGAATTAAGCGGCGACGATCAGGATAAGGTGCTGAGCGCGCTGGAAAAGGGTGAGATCGCCCTGGAAGGCATCAATAGCGCAGACTTCTTCGCACAGGTGCTGAGCAACACCACTGAAGGCTTTTTTGCCGATCCCATCTATGGCGGTAACCGCGATATGGTCTCCTGGAAGATGATCGGGTTCCCCGGCGCACGCTATGACTATCGCGATTTTGTTGAGCGTCATAACGAAGAGCTGAAATTTACCCCCGTCAGCATCACCGGCAGCGCGGACTGGATGAAGAAAGGATAATCAATCATGGCAAAAAAACTTCCTGAAACCGACGTGGTGGTGGTGGGCCTGGGCTGGGCTGGCTCCATCATCGCCAAAGAGCTGGCCGATGAAGGCCTGCGGGTGGTCGGTATTGAACGAGGCCCGTGGCGCGACACCGCCCGTGACTTTAACGTGGCCACAGTACCGGACGAACTGCGCTACGTGCAGCGCCAGGAACTGATGCTGCGCACCCGCCAGAACACCTGCACCATGCGTAACAACCCCTCCCAGACCGCATTACCTATGCGCAGCTGGGGCTCGTTCCACCCGGGCAACGGTACCGGCGGCGCGGGCAACCACTGGGCGGGTATCACCTTTCGTTTTCAACCAGAAGAGTTCCGTCTGAAGAGCCACCTGCAGGAACGCTATGGCAGTATTCCCGAAGAGCTGGTTCTGCAGGACTGGGGCACCACCTGGGAAGAGATGGAACCGCACTATATGGCTTTTGAACGGGTCGCGGGCACATCCGGTAAGGCCGGTATTCTGAATGGCGAGAAGCAGGAAGGTGGTAACCCCTTCGAAGGCACTCGCTCCGGCGAATATCCAACGCCGCCGTTAAAACAGCCCTATGGCCCCACGCTGTTCGCCGAGGCGGCCAAAGATCTGGGCTATTCTCCCTTCCCGGTTCCCTCTTCCCTGGTTTCCGAAGGCTACACCAACCCCTATGGCGTAGTGATGGGCCCCTGCACCTTCTGCGGGTTCTGCACCAACTACGGCTGTGCCAACTATTCCAAGGCCAGCGCTATCACCACCGTACTGCCGGCGCTGATGCGCCAGCCTAATTTCGAAGCCCGCACCTTCTGTGAAGTGCTGAAAGTCAATACCGACAGCAGCGGCAAACGCGCCACTGGCGTCACCTATATCGACTCCTCCGGCGATGAGTGGGAACAGCCCGCATCGCTTGTGATCGTTGCCGCCTTTACCTTTGAGAACGTGCGACTGATGTTGCTTTCGGGCATTGGTAAACCATACGATCCGGTCACCAATAGCGGTACCACCGGTCGTAACTACGCCTACCAGACCGCCAACGGCGTGACCCTGTTCTTCGACGACAAGAAGTTCAATCCGTTTATCGGGGCCGGGGCTGTCGGTATGGGCATCGACGACTTTAACAATGACAACTTCGACCACAGCGGCCTGGGCTTCTTTGGCGGCGGCAGCATTCGCGTGACCCCTATCGGCGGCGCGCCTATCGCCTATCATCCCACTCCGCCGGGTTCCCCGAAATGGGGTAAGGGCTGGAAGAAAGCCATGGTGGATAACTACCAGAGCACCATGTCTATCGGCTGCGAGGCCAGCAGTTACACCACTCGTACCAATTACCTCTCCCTCGATCCCAACTACAAGGATCGTCTGGGGAGACCATTGCTGCGCATCACCTTCGACTTCCCGGAAAACGATCTCAAGATGGCGCAGTACTGCACCAATAAAGTGGCGGAGATCGCCAAAGCGATGAACCCGCGCGAGATAGTCTCTAAGCCGATGACTGGCCACTGGAACAGCGTGCCTTATCAGTCCTCCCACGTGGTAGGCGGCTTCATTATGGGCGCCGACCCTTCCACCAGTTCCGTGAATAAGCATCTCCAGGTCTGGGATGTGCCGAACCTGTTTGTGGTGGGGGCGTCCGCCTTCCCGCAGAACCCGGGTTATAACCCAACCGGCACCGTGGGCGCGCTGGCCTATAAAGCCGCGTTCTCCATCCGCAATTTCTATCTGAAGCATCCGGGGGAGATGATTAACGTATGAAACGTTTAGCACTGTCGTTGCTCGCCGTCTCTTGCCTGGCAGCCTCTGCCCAGGCGCTGGCTCAGCCGGAATTTGATCAGGTTGAAAAAGGACGCTACCTGGCAACCATAGGTGACTGCGCCGCCTGCCACACGGCCGATCCCGACAAACCCTTCGCCGGTGGAGTGGCGTTAAAAACACCGTTCGGTACCCTGGTCGGCGCCAATATCACACCGGATAAAGAGACCGGCATCGGTAACTGGAGCTATGACGACTTCCGCCGCACCATGTCGGAAGGCATCGGCCACGGCGGTAAGCGACTGTATGGCGCCATGCCCTTTACCGCCTACACCAAAGTTTCCGATGAGGATAACCGTGCCATTTGGGCTTACCTGCAAACCCTGACGCCTGTGAAGCAGCACGTTGAAACCAACCAGCTGCCCTTCCCGTTCAGCGTACGTACCAGCCTGATTGGCTGGAACTGGCTGAACTTCGACAAAGGGGAATACCAGCCCGATATGTCGAAGTCTGCTGAATGGAACCGCGGGGCCTACATCGTGCAGGGCCTCGGCCACTGCGGCACCTGCCACACGCCTAAAAACGTGCTGGGCGGTGACAAGAACGACCAGTTCCTGCAGGGCGCCGAAGTGGAAAACTGGTGGGCGCCCAACATTACCGCCGCCAACCATGACGGCATTGGCCGCTGGAGCGTCCAGGACATTAAGGACTACCTGCGTACCGGAGTAAACCGCTACGACATCGCCTCCGGGCCGATGGCCGAAGAGGTGAAGAATTCTTCGCAGCACTGGAACGATGATGACCTGCAGGCCGTGGCGGTTTATCTGAAATCCCTTAAGCAGGATAACGAACAGCCGCCTGCCCCGCTGAAGCCTGAAGAGCCACAGATGGTCACCGGTAAAGCGATCTACTTTGATCGCTGCTCCGCGTGCCATACTTCTTCCGGCAAAGGCGTACAGCATATCTTCCCGCAACTGGCGGACAGCCCGCTTATCAACGCCAAAGAGCCGGTTTCTTTAATGCGCGTTGTACTGGCCGGCAGCCGCGGCGTGGATACGCCGCATCGCCCAACCGCACCAGCTATGCCGGCTTTCGCAGCTACCATGACCGACAGCCAAATTGCCGACGTGCTGACTTACGTTCGCAACAGCTGGGGCAACGCGGCGCCCGCCGTTAGCGCCAGCGACGTTCAGAAGATGCGCGAAAAGCTGAAAGAATAATACCGCCCCGGGGAGCTTCGGCTCCCCTCTTTATTCCGCCTGCGTTACCGCAACCGGAATATACATTTCGATATCCCATACGCCATTGCTTCCGTCGCTAAGATAAATTTCAAACACCGGCCCTTCTCTGAGCGAATGCGCTCCATCACCAGAAACCGCCGTGAAGAAGTTAAGCCATGGCATGCTAAAATCACCATCCGCGACCTGTACCCTGGCCACGGCAAACAGGCCCGCCGCCAGCCGGGTTTTAGTCACCCCTTCGCTATTGGGCGGCACCTCAAACGCTGGCTCAACCGATATCATGGTATCGCAGCGTAGCGCTTCCGGCGGCGTGAGCTCCGGGTTACCAAAGTAAACTGCGATCCACTCCCTGGGGACTAACTGCCTGGTGGCAACCCAGGCCTGGAGCTGTTCAAAGCCCTTCGGCACCGTCTTTTCCCAGGGGCCGACCAGATGAAATCCCGCCAGCGTACGTTCTGCAACCTGTTGAATTTGATACTGCATAATAGCCTCCATATATCACCACTGTAAATTTATACAGATCAATATCAGAGTCCAAAATAGCGTGCAAGACAGACCAATGGCATCCTGTGATGCCGATTCCATAATAGTGGTGAAAAAGCAGACAGAAGAAAAGCCAGAAGCAATATGGGCGGGAAGAATCCCGCCCGATAAGGCAATCCGAATCAGGGTTTACGGAACCAGTCGCTAATGCGTGAAAACAGGCCGCCCTTATTTACCGCTTCCAGCGTCACCAGAGGCATTCTGGCTACCTCTTTATCGCCGTTATAAAGTTCAATGTCGCCAATCTGCTGGTGAGCCTTGATTGGCGCTTCCAGCGTCGGCGTATCCAGCACGTACTTCGCTTTAATGCCGGAAACCTGGCTTTTCGGCAGCGCCATCCAGAAATCACGATCCGGCCCCACGCCGATCTTCTCTTTATCGCCGTACCAGACGCGCTCCTTACCCACCTGGTTGCCGCTTTGCATTACCCGAACCGTATCGAAATTATCCTGGCCCCAGTGCAACAGTTTGCGGGCCTGCTCTTCGCGCCCTTTCGAGCTGTCGGCGCCCATCACAACGGCAATCAGCCGACGGTGTCCATCTACGCTGGAAGCGATAATATTAAAACCCGCTCCTGAGGTATGGCCGGTTTTCAGTCCATCCACCTTCAGCGATTTATCCCATAACAACCCATTACGGTTGTACTGCGTGATGCCGTTCCAGGTCAGGCTTTTCTCGCTGTACATATGATAAAACTCCGGTTCTCCGTGGATAATCGCCCGCGATAGCAGGGCCAGGTCCCACGCCGAACTGTGCTGACCCGGGGCATCCAGCCCGTGTACGGTTTCGAAGTGAGTATCGTTGAGTCCCAACTTTTGAACATAGTCATTCATCATCCGCACGAACTGCTGTTCGCCGCCGGCGACGTGGTCGGCCAGCGCCACGCAGGCATCATTGCCGGAATCGACAATCAGACCGCGGCTGAGATCGCGTACCGTCACTTTATCGCCGGGTTTAAGAAACATCAGAGAGGAGCCATTAAACACCGGATTCCCCTGGGCCCAGGCGTCTTTACCAACGGTAACCACATCATCCGGAGAAATACGCTGACTATCGATAGCGCGATCCACCACATAGCCGGTCATCAGTTTGGTCAGGCTGGCGGGATTACGCTGCTGGTGGGGATTACCGGAAGTCAGCACCTGACCGGTAGTGTAATCCATCAATACCCAGGAACCGGCCTGGATTTGTGGCGGCAGCGGCTGTGCCGGCGCCTCCGCTGCCGTGGCGGACTGAACGCAGCAGGAAACAAAAGAAGCAGCAAGAATAAGGCGGAATTTCAACGGCATGTCCTCAGTGACTACAAAAAACGTCGCCTGTTTTACGGAACTTCGTATTACGGTGCAGCGGCAAATTGCAAGAAAGTATGACAGCAGTCTAAAAATTCAACGGTTACTGGCGGTAAGGCGGCAAAGATAGTAGGCGAGATACGTACAATATGGTTAGTCACTCAGCGCGTTATCCGGAATTATTGAACGATCGCCATATACTTAAAACCCTACCGGAAGTGTTATTTCAGCGTTTTGTTGCCATAAAATAACAAGCGGCGTGTTACATAAAGTGGCATAATAACCAACCTGATGATGCACAAATGGCCACAAATTCGCCGGTTGTTTGTTGTATATTGATGTCCGTTGTAGAAGTAGCGATAACGACAGGAATACCAATGATTAAAAAAATTGCCATTACGGCCTGCGCTTTGGCGCTTTGTGCATGCTCCTCTGCCGGAAAGATCTCTGATATTGATACCGGAATGTCCAAACAGCAAATAATCTCAAAGCTCGGAAATCCCGATAAGTCTTATTCCAAAAATGAACTGGAAGTGCTGACTTATTTAAATCGTAAACCCAAAACATTCAGTTTCGAGCGCGAAGATTATCAGGTGGTTCTGATTAACAATACCGCAGCAGAAATAACGCCCACCAGCAAACTGAACAAATAATCTTATCCTTTTGCTTCCTTCTGGCCGCGCGCTCTTTCCCGCGGGGCCAGAACCAACCCCACCAGCGCTATCCAGCCATCCACCAGCCGTTTTACGCCATCGCGCGACAGCAGCCAGGTCAGCACCGTTGCGGCCACCAGTGCAGCCAGTGCGACCTGCCAGGACATACTAAGTTTCTGAACAGCACCCCACAGCAGATATTTCACCACCAGACCGTGCAGGGCGTAGATAAATAACGTACGGGTGCCAATTTTCGCCAGCGGTCGCAGCCACCACGTCAGGGCGCAAAAGGCGTAGATGCACAGTCCGGCCAGCAGATAATGACCCATCCGCATTATCGCGGCTTCGCGTAACCCCTCGTCCAGCGCCGGGAAAGCGCTACTGCCGTACAGCAGCGCGGTGCCAAACCGGTCGCCGAACAGATAACTCAGCAACAGTATCAACGCGCCCGCACAGGCGGCTTTCAGGTTGAAGAAGTTCTCCAGCCGCAGACGTGAAGAGGCCGCGGCCTGCACGCCGGCAATATAAAACGGAAAGAAGACCAGGGTTCGCATAATGCCGAACACGTAACCGTCGAAGTCGACAAAAGAGACAGCCACCGATACAGCAACGGAGATGCCAAGCGCAAAACGTAACCGCATAAATAAAGGCGTTAACAACTTCCAGAAAATAAGGCTATACAGATACCACAGTATCCAGTTTGGCGCGCCGTTTTTAATATAGCTGGATACATCACGATAAATAATCAATTCGGCCAGTTCATAGAGCAAACTGAGCGCAACAAACGGAATTATCAGCTTATAGAAAATTGTCTGATAATTAACCGAAAAGCGTTCTTTGCTCACATAGCCATTCAGGAAGATAAACGCCGGCATATGGAACAGATACAGGAAATCGTAAATGCGGGACAGCAGCGGTGAATCAGGGGCTGCGGCTTCGATAATATGACCAAAGACCACCAGAAAAATAAGGGATGCTTTAATGCTATCCAGTCGATAATCCCGCATCACGCTCCCCCTCGCAGGCCCAATTTCACTCAGCATCTATCCTGGCACAGCCGTTTCACAATTTCACGGTACCCAGGGCATTATCCGTCGATTCCTGGTTTGGATTTAGCCAGGCGGAATAAATAGCGCTATTGCTGCCGCGACGGTTTCGGTTGCGGTGAGATCTGGTTTACCATACTCCAGTCTGATTTCAGCCGCGTACCCCCAGGAGCATAGCGATACCGTGGATAAAAAAGCCGAGCAGCCAACCTTCCTTTTTCATGACTATGAAACCTTCGGCACCCATCCGGCGCTGGATCGCCCGGCACAGTTCGCCGCTATCCGTACCGACGCGCAGTTCAATATTATCGGCGAGCCGGAGGTTTTTTACTGTAAACCGGCGGACGACTATCTGCCGACGCCGGAAGCGGTGCTGATCACCGGGATTACGCCCCAACAGGCGCTGACGCGTGGCGATAACGAAGCACAATTTGCGCAGCGCATCCACTCTCTTTTCACCGTGCCGAACACCTGCGTGCTGGGCTATAACAACATACGCTTCGACGATGAAGTCACCCGCAATATCTTCTATCGCAACTTCTTCGATCCCTACGCCTGGAGCTGGCAGCACAACAACTCACGCTGGGATCTACTGGATGTAATGCGCGCCTGCTATGCCCTGCGCCCGGATGGCATCATCTGGCCGGAAAACGACGACGGTCTGCCGAGCTTCCGGCTGGAACATCTGACCGCCGCCAACGGAGTAGAGCACGCCAACGCGCACGACGCGATGGCAGACGTTTATGCCACCATCGCTATGGCGAAACTGGTAAAAAGTCGCCAGCCGCGGCTGTTCGACTACCTGTACAGTCACCGCAATAAGCGCAAGCTGGCGACCCTGATCGATATCCCTCAAATGAAACCGCTGGTTCACGTTTCCGGCATGTTCGGTGCCTGGCGCGGCAACACCAGTTGGGTCGCGCCGCTGGCCTGGCATCCCGATAACCGCAATGCGGTGATTATGGTGGATCTGGCCGGCGACATCGCGCCGCTGCTGGAGTTAGATGTCGACACCCTGCGCGAACGCCTCTACACACCAAAAGCCGAGCTGGGCGATGTATCGCCAGTGCCGGTAAAGCTGGTGCACCTGAATAAGTGTCCGGTACTGGCGCCAGGCAGTACGCTGCGCCCCGAAGACGCTGAACGTCTGGGCATTAACCGTCAGCAGTGTCTGGACAACCTGAAAACCCTGCGCGCCTCGCCGCAGGTGCGTGAAAAGGTGGTGGCGCTGTTCGCCGAAGCGCCACCGTTTCCGCCCCAAAGCAATGTAGACGCACAGCTGTACGACGGTTTTTTCAGCGATGCCGATCGCACCGCAATGGCTATCGTGCGTGAAACCGCGCCGCAAAATCTGCCGGCCCTGGATATTACCTTTGCCGATCCGCGTATCGAGAAACTGATGTTTAATTACCGGGCCCGCAATTTCCCGGGAACTCTGGATGAAGCGGAACAGCTGCGCTGGCTGGAACACCGCCGGGAAATCTTCACCCCTGAAGCGCTGCAAGGCTACGCCACACACCTTCAGGAACTATGGCAACAGCACGATGGCGATACCGATAAACAGAACCTGCTGAAGGCGCTGTGGCAGTACGTTGAAGAGCTGGCCGGATAAAAAGCGGCTACGCTTATGACTGAGTCCTTCTTGATACCTGACAGGAGTATAAGAATGAGCGAAGTCAAAGTTGTGGCCCTGATCGTGGCAAAACCAGAGTATCGCGAGGCGGTCGGCAAAGCGACCAGGGCAATGCTGAAACCCAGCCGCAGCGAGCCGGGCTGTATTCAGTACGATCTGCATGAAGAGCAAGACAACCCCGGCCACTTCGTGTTTCTTGAGCGCTGGAAGTCGGCCCAGGCGCTGGAGGAGCATATGGCGATGCCCTACCACGACGACTTCCTGGCGGAGTTAGGCGGCAAGCTCGAAAAACTGGAAGTGAAAAAGCTGACTGATATTGAGGGGTAAAAAAAGGGGGCCACTTCGGCGCCCTGAAGCGGTTGTCAAACCAGGGCCGAACACATTCGGCCCGCATCGCGTGACAAATAAAATAAGGAAAATCAGTTCGCTGATTTTCGGCTGATAGCCACCAAGAGGAAAAACCACGTTTTTTCCTCTTGGTTATCAAAACAAAGGGCGCCGCTTAGGCGCCCTTCTATACTCTGCCCGCTCTTTACTGAGCGATATCCTCGTACTGCGGAACCGGATTGCGGAAGCTACGGGTCACGCAGGCCAGATAGATAAGACCAATAGCCGCCCAGATAAGCCCCAGCACCATAGAACTCTCTTCCAGATTCACCCACAGCGCCCCTACCGTCAGCGCGCCGCAGATCGGCAGTACCAGATAGTTGATATGATCCTTCAGCGTCTTGTTACGCTTTTCGCGGATCCAGAACTGGGAGATCACCGACAGGTTTACAAAGGTGAAGGCCACCAGCGCGCCAAAGTTAATCAGCGCCGTAGCGGTAACCAGGTCGAAATTAATCGCCAGCAGCGCGATGGCGCCGACCAGTAGCACGTTGAGCGCCGGCGTACGCCAGGTCGGATGAATGTAGCCGAAGAAGCGGGTCGGGAACACGCCGTCGCGCCCCATCACGTACATCAGGCGCGATACGCCCGCATGTGCCGCCATACCGGAAGCCAGTACGGTGATGCTGGAAAAGATCAGCACGCCGAACTGAAAGGCGTGCCCCGCCACATACAGCATAATCTCAGGCTGAGAGGCATCCGGATCCTTAAAGCGCGAGATATCCGGGAAGTAAAGCTGCAGGAAGTAGGAAGCGCCGATAAACACCAGGCCGCCGATCAGCGCGGTCAGGAAAATCGCCTTCGGAATCACGCGCTCGGCGTCTTTAGTCTCTTCCGACAGCGAGCTGATGCCGTCGAAGCCCAGAAACGAGAAGCACAAAATAGTGGCGCCGGTGATCATCGGCACCACCTGGGCGTTATCGTCCCAGAACGGACGCGAGCTCACCAGGGTACCGGCACCTTCGCCATGAGCCACGCCCCACACTACCAGAGCGACAATCACCGCCACGATAGCCAGCTGCAAAATCACGATAAGCGTGTTGAAATTCGCCACGGTCTTGATGCTGCGCAGGTTAGAGACGGTCATAAAGCCCACCAGCGCCACCACGAAGATCCATGACGGAACCGAAGGCACCAGCGCTTCAAAATAGATTTTCGCCAGCAGAATATTGATCATCGGCATGAACAGGTAGTCCAGCAGCGATGACCAGCCCACCATAAATCCAACCGTCGGGCTGATAGACTTCTGGGCATAGGTATAGGCCGAACCAGCGGACGGGAAGCGGCGAACCAGCTTACCGTAGCTCAGCGCGGTAAAGAGGATGGCAATCAGTGCGAAGGCGTAGGCGGTGGCGACATGACCGTGGGTCAGGCCGGACACAATGCCAAACGTATCGAACAGTGTCATAGGCTGCATATAGGCAAGGCCCATCATTACAACCGGAATCAGCGTAAGGCTCTTACGCAATTCCACGCGGGAAGAAGTAGCGGTGACGTTATGCGACATGGTTATATCCCCCTGACGCAAAAGCGAAAAATTGCACCATCTTAGTATTCCTCGGCGACACGTTTGTCGTGCTTTTTAAAGTAAGTATCTATCCGGTACTGAGCCCGGCCTCTTTTATGAAATTAACTGTGCTACATGCAAAAAAATAACCGACGCTATTTTTAACGTCGGTTAATCTCTCGTTTGCAGGGCGCGTATTTTGCACCAGAAAATAGCCGGATGACAAGATGAAAAAGCGGCAATCGGGCAATTCTTTTTTGACTAAAAATGCCCCCCTGGCGAAACGCCCTGCCATCAGGCGCCACGAGGGGTCAGACAGGTTCAGTCTAAAGCATTTTCCGGATCCAGCGGCATCCGTTCCGGGTCGGGATAGCGGTAGTGAAAACCCAGCTCCCGGCAGATTAAATTACCATCCACCTGCTTGCCGGTGCCGCCGTTCGCATTGTCGCTAAATAACGGCGTCGGAAGATTCAGTTGACGGCTCATCAGGGGGTAGAAACGACTGCGGGTCGGATGCCCCGGCGCGCTAAGGTTATACAGGCGCCCACCGCCCCGGGTTTCCAGCAGCAGTTCGATAGCCGCTACAGCATCTTCCAGGTGCACCAGGTTGACCACATGGTTACCGTGGGGTGCGCGTTTACCGGCGAAAAAGCGCCCGGGGTGACGCTCCGGCCCCACCAGCCCGGACAGGCGCAGAATATCCACCGAGGTGCCGGGCAGGTCGTGCAACCAGTGCTCCAGTTCGCGCAACATACGACCGCTCTCGCTGACCGGATTCAACGGTGAAGCTTCCGTCACCACCCCTTCGGCATCGCCATAAACCGAGGTGGAGCTGATAAAGATAATATGCCCAATACCCTGCGCCAGAGCGCTGTCGACAATCTCCTGTACCGCCAGCAGGTAAAAATCCTGCCCTTCTCCGCTGCGGCGGGCCGGCAGCGTAATCACCAGCGCATCCACGGCGAGCAGCGCTTCAAGATCATCACTATCGCATTCAAGCTCCGGTGTTAGCTGCAACAGATAGCTTTCCAGCCCGCACATCCGCGCCGCCTCTACGCCATCCTCCGTGGTCTTGGTGCCGGTAACCTGCCAGCCTTTACTCATCAGGGATAGCGCCAGCGGCATCCCCAGCCATCCTAATCCGACAATCGCGACCTTTTTCATGCTTTACACTCCTTTTCTGAAGGAAGCTTGCTGAACGACTGCATTAAGGCTACGCCAGCTCCGCGGAACTGACAATTATCAGCCTGAACACCGGGTCAACGAGCAGCTATATAGTCGGCATCAGCTCAGGCCCAGATAGCGTAATCCGGCCGTGACCACGGCGGCGGCCACAATCACCACGATCAGCGGCGCCTTGCGCCAGGCGAGGAACACCGCCACCAGTACGCCCGCCACCCGGGCCATGCCCGCGAAATGATCGCTCTCATAAATGGTGGCCGCCAGCGCCACGGAAAACAGCAGCGTGGTGGCGGCATCAGATAGCAGCGCCTGAGCGCGTTCCGAAAAGACCAGCCGGTTGCCCAGCACGGCGCCGGAATAGCGCATCAGCCAGGTACCCGCCGCCAGAATCGCGATACCGATAATAATCATCAGAGTATCCGACACTATTTCCTCCTTGCCAGTAAGCCCAGCATCGATAACAGTACCGGCAGGCCGGCCGGCGTAAAGGGCACGGCGGCCAGCGAAATTACTGCCCCCGCGCTGGCGCGTACCAGCGTGGTGCGTTTCTTAAAGGCCGGGATCACCAGCGCCAGCAAAATCGCCGGGAATACCGCGTCAAGACCGATGGTTTCCGGAGCAGGCAGGAAATTGCCGACGCCGCCACCGAGCGTAACACCTAACGGCCAGACGATCGCGACGCCAAGCCCGCACAGCCAGTAGGCGGCCCTGCGCTTTTCCAGCGTCGGCTGCGACATGCCGAACACCACGCTTTCATCATTCATAATATGGCAGCCCAGTAGCGCCCCCAGCCGCCCCCCGACCAGCTCGCGAACCGCGACGCCGAACGGAATATGACGGGCGTTCACCAGCAGCCCCGCCAGCGCCGCGGTAATCGGGCTGCCGCCGCTGGCGATAATCGCCACGAACATAAATTCCGACGCCCCCGCCAGCACCATGATAGAAGAGACCACCGGCACCCACAGCGCAAAGCCATAGGCCAGCGCCAGTGAGCCATAAGAGACGCCGACAATCCCCACGGCCAGACAAACCAGGACGATCGCCTTCTTAGTCTCGCCCGGCAGACAGGCGAAACGCTGAGTGAACATAAATAACCTCAATAGATTCTTCACCGAACGGAAGTCTCCATTATAATGAACACAGCGCTACTAATTATCAAGATGAACGTTACGTTCATTTAAACGAACATTCAGTCTCAGGAATGATGGAGTTTTCATGACCCAACCGATCCGCGTCATCGCTCAGAGCCTGGTCCGGGAGCGGGAACGCGCAGGGCTGTCGCTTAGCGAGGTCGCCCGACGCGCCGGCATCGCCAAATCCACGCTGTCGCAGCTGGAAGCCGGTCACGGTAATCCCAGTCTCGAAACCCTTTGGTCGCTGTGCGTAGCCCTGAATATCCCCTTTGCCCAGTTGCTTGAGCACCAGCAGGCTCCCACCCGGGTGCTGCGCTGTGGGGAGGGCACCCGAATCACAGCGGAATACTCGAACTATCTGGCGATATTACTGGCTAACTGCCCACCCGGAGCCCGGCGCGACATCTATCAGCTGGTAGTTCAGCCCGGCGCCGATCGCCTGTCGCCTCCCCACCCGCCGGGTTCGGTGGAACATATGATTATTACCCGCGGCCGGGCGCTGCTGGGACTGACCGAAGCCCCCGAAGAGCTGGGCCCCGGTGACTATATTTGCTATCCGGCGGATCGCGAACATCTGTTCCGCGCCCTGGAACCGGATACCATGGCGATCATGGTCTCGGAACAGAATTAATTCCCGCACATTGTTTCGCGAAAAAAGCGCTTGCGTTCCGCGTTCAAACTGGTTTAGGGTAAGTGTCACAGGTTATGAATAATCATTCAGACGAGATTGCTATGAACCGCGTTCAGTTTAAACATCACCATCATCACCATCATCCTGACTAGTCTTTCAGGCGATGTGTGCTGGAAGACATTCAGATCTTCCAGTGGTGCAGAACGCGAGACAGAGAGCCCCCGGAAGATCGCCTTCCGGGGGCTTTTTTTATTGCGCGGTTTCAGCAGAAATATTGACGAATCAGAGGTAGAGCACAATGTCAGACAACACCCGTTTACGCATAGCTATTCAGAAATCAGGCCGTTTAAGTGATGATTCACGCGAATTACTGGCCCGCTGCGGCATTAAGGTGAATCTGCACACCCAGCGCCTGATCGCTCTGGCGGAGAATATGCCCATCGATATTCTGCGGGTGCGGGATGACGATATTCCAGGCCTGGTGATGGATGGCGTAGTAGACCTTGGCATCATCGGCGAAAACGTGCTGGAAGAAGAGTTGCTCAGCCGCCGCGCCCAGGGCGAAGACCCTCGCTACTTCACCCTGCGGCGCCTGGACTTCGGCGGTTGCCGTCTGTCGCTGGCCGCACCGCAGGACGAACCCTGGGACGGTATCGCCTCCCTCGCGAACAAACGGATCGCCACCTCCTACCCGCACCTGCTGAAACGCTATCTCGATCAAAAACAGATTCCATTTAAATCCTGCCTGCTGAATGGCTCCGTTGAAGTGGCTCCCCGCGCCGGGCTGGCCGACGCCATCTGCGATCTGGTCTCTACCGGCGCCACGCTTGAAGCCAACGGGCTGCGCGAAGTTGAAGTCATCTACCGCTCCAGAGCCTGCCTGATTCAGCGCGACGGCGACATGCCGGATAACAAACAGCTGCTTATCGACAAGCTTCAGACCCGTATTCAGGGAGTTATCCAGGCCCGGGAATCCAAATACATAATGCTGCACGCGCCCAGCGAGCGGCTGGAAGAAGTAGTGGCACTGCTGCCCGGCGCCGAGCGCCCCACCATTTTGCCGCTGGCCGGCGATAAGCAGCGAGTAGCTATGCATATGGTCAGCAGCGAAACCCTGTTCTGGGAAACCATGGAAAAACTGAAGGCGCTGGGCGCCAGCTCAATCCTGGTCCTGCCAATTGAAAAGATGATGGAGTAACCGCCATGGCTTTTAATACCGTCATTAACTGGAACGATTGCGACGCCGAACGCCAGCGCGAACTACTGATGCGCCCGGCAATCTCCGCTTCCGACAGCATCAGCCGCGCTGTGAGCGAGATCCTGGATAACGTTAAAGCGCGCGGCGATAGCGCCCTGCGCGACTACAGCGCCCGCTTCGATAACGCCGAGGTGCAGAGCCTGAAGGTAAGCCAGGCGGAAATCGACGCCGCAGGCGCTCGCCTGAGCGATGAACTGAAGCAGGCGATGGCCGTGGCCGTAGCCAATATCGAAACCTTTCACCGCGCCCAGCAGCTGCCCGCGGTGGACGTGGAAACCCGCCCCGGCGTGCGCTGCCAGCAGGTAACCCGCCCTGTCGACGCGGTAGGGCTCTATATTCCCGGCGGCTCGGCGCCGCTGTTTTCTACGGTGCTGATGCTGGCCACTCCGGCGCGTATCGCCGGTTGCCGTCGGGTGGTGCTGTGCTCGCCGCCGCCTATAGCCGACGAGATCCTCTATGCGGCCAACCTGTGCGGCGTGCAGGAGGTGTTCCAGGTCGGTGGCGCCCAGGCTATCGCCGCCCTCGCCTTCGGCACCGACAGCATCCCGAAGGTGGATAAAATCTTCGGGCCGGGCAACGCCTTTGTCACCGAAGCCAAACGACAGGTCAGCCAGCGGCTGGACGGAGCCGCCATCGATATGCCCGCCGGGCCGTCGGAGGTACTGGTGATCGCCGATGAGCGCGCCAACCCGGACTTTGTCGCCTCTGACCTGCTTTCCCAGGCCGAGCACGGCCCGGACTCCCAGGTGATTCTGCTGACGCCGGATAGCCGTATGGCGGAACGGGTGGCTGCCGCAGTAGAGCGCCAGCTTGCCGCCCTTTCGCGGGCGGAAACCGCCCGTCAGGCGCTTTCCGCCAGCCGTCTTATCGTGGCCGCAAGCCTTGCCCAGTGCGTGGAGATATCTAACCGCTACGGCCCGGAACACCTAATAATTCAGACCGCTGACGCCCGGGCGCTTGTCGATGACATCACCAGTGCCGGTTCGGTGTTCCTTGGCGACTGGTCTCCGGAATCCGCCGGGGACTATGCTTCCGGCACCAACCACGTGCTGCCGACTTATGGCTACACCGCCACCTGTTCCAGCCTGGGACTGGCGGATTTCCAGAAGCGTATGACGGTACAGGAGTTGAGCCAGCAGGGCTTCGCCGGTCTCGCCTCCACCATTGAGATCCTTGCCGCGGCGGAACGGCTGACGGCCCACAAAAATGCGGTTTCGCTGCGGCTGGCCGCCCTGGAGGAGCAAGAATGAACGCGATCGACGCCCTTGCCCGCGCCAGCGTGCGCAAGCTCACCCCTTACCAGTCCGCCCGCCGCCTGGGCGGTAATGGCGATGTCTGGCTGAATGCCAATGAATACCCGACGGCGGTGCCGTTTCAGTTAACCATGCAGACCCTGAACCGCTACCCGGAGTGTCAACCCGCCCAGGTGATTCGTCGCTATGCCGACTACGCCGGGGTTAAACCAGAGCAGGTGCTGGTTAGCCGCGGCGCCGACGAAGGCATTGAGCTGCTGATGCGCGCATTTTGCGAACCAGGCCAGGATGCGGTGCTCTACTGTCCGCCCACTTACGGCATGTACGGCGTCAGCGCCGAAACCATCGGCGTGGAATGCCGTACCGTTCCGGCCATCGACGGCTGGCAGCTCGATCTGCCGGCCATCGAATCCCAACTGGACGGCGTAAAAGTGGTGCTTGTTTGCAGCCCCAATAACCCCACCGGTCAGTTAATCAATCCGGACGACCTGCGCGCGCTGCTGGAGATGACCCGTGACCGCGCCATTGTAGTGGCGGACGAAGCCTATATTGAATTCTGCCCTGAAGCCACCCTGGCAGGCTGGCTCAACGACTATCCGCATCTGGCCATTCTGCGCACGCTTTCCAAAGCCTTTGCGCTGGCGGGCCTGCGCTGCGGCTTCACCCTGGCCAGTGCGCCACTGATTCAGATGCTGCTGAAAGTCATCGCCCCCTATCCGCTTTCCACCCCGGTGGCCGATATCGCCGCCCAGGCGCTGAGCCCTGAGGGCATCGCCGCCATGCGTCAGCGCGTGGCGGAAACCCTGGACAATCGCCAGTTCCTGTTCGAACAACTGCGTACGATATCCGGCGTCGCTCAGGTCTTTGAATCGCAAACCAACTACCTGCTGGTGCGCTTCGATCGTTCCCAACCCCTGTTCCGGCGGCTGTGGGATCGCGGCATTATCCTGCGTAATCAGCACCAACAACCCGGTCTGGAAGAGTGCCTGCGTATCAGCATCGGCACCCGCGTCGAATGCCAGCGTCTGCTCGACGCGCTTAATCAACTGGCTGCCCAGACCAATCAGGAGACCCTATGAGTCAGAAGTTTCTCTTTATCGACCGTGACGGCACGCTGATTAGCGAGCCACCGGTCGATTTCCAGGTTGACCGTTTCGATAAGCTTGCCTTTGAGCCTCAGGCGATCCCGACCCTGCTTAAGCTACAGCAGGCGGGATATCGGCTGATTATGATAACCAACCAGGACGGGCTGGGCAGCGCCAGCTTTCCCCAAAGCGACTTCGATGGCCCCCACAACCTGATGATGCAGGTATTCAATTCCCAGGGCGTACGCTTCGACGAAGTGCTGATCTGCCCACACCTGCCTGAGGACAACTGCGACTGCCGTAAGCCAAAAACCGCGCTGGTGCAGCCCTGGCTGACGGATGGCGTCATGGATAAAGCCAGCAGTTATGTGATTGGCGATCGCGCCACCGACCTAACGCTTGCCGAAAACATGGGTATTCAGGGCCTGCGCTATGGCACTGACGGCCTGGACTGGCCAGCCATTGGCGAACGTCTGACCCGGCGCGATCGTTACGCCCACATTGAGCGCAATACTAAAGAGACCCGGATCGATGTGCAGGTATGGCTGGATCGCGAAGGCGGCAGCCAGATCAACACCGGAGTCGGCTTCTTTGACCATATGCTGGATCAGATAGCTACCCACGGCGGGTTGCGTATGGCTATCGAGGTCAAGGGCGATCTCTATATCGACGATCACCACACCGTGGAAGATACCGGTCTGGCGCTGGGCGAAGCGCTGAAACAGGCGCTGGGTGACAAGCGCGGCATTGGCCGCTTCGGCTTCGTACTGCCAATGGATGAATGCCTGGCGCGCTGCGCGCTGGATATCTCCGGCCGTCCGCACCTGGAATACAAAGCCGAATTTAACTACCAGCGAGTGGGCGACCTGAGCACCGAGATGGTGGAGCACTTCTTCCGCTCCCTCTCTTACGCCATGGGCGTCACCCTGCACCTGAAGACCAAGGGTAAGAATGACCACCACCGGGTGGAAAGCCTGTTTAAGGCTTTTGGCCGCACCCTGCGCCAGGCTATCCGGGTGGAAGGCGATACCCTTCCCTCATCAAAAGGAGTGCTGTGATGAATGTGGTGATCCTGGATACCGGCTGCGCCAATCTTTCATCGGTAAAATGGGCTTTACAGCGGCTGGGGGCCAACCCCACCGTTAGCCGCGACCCGGAAGTGGTGCTACGCGCCGATAAGCTGTTGCTGCCGGGGGTTGGCACCGCCCGGGCCGCCATGAATCAGCTGCGCGAGCGCGATTTAGTCGGGCTAATCAGCCGCTGCAGCCAACCGGTACTGGGCATCTGCCTGGGGATGCAGCTGCTGGCGCGCTCCAGCGAGGAGAGCAACGGCATCGACACCTTAGGCATTATCGACCAGCCGGTGGTGAAAATGGTCGATCGCGGCCTGCCGCTACCCCATATGGGCTGGAACCGGGTCTTCCCTGAACAGGATAACCCGCTGTTTCGCAACCTTGACGACGGGGCTTACTTCTACTTCGTGCACGGCTACGCCATGCCGGTGAGCGAGGCCACCATCGCCCGCTGCGACTATGGCGATGCGTTCAGCGCCGCAGTGCAGCAAGAGAACTTTTACGGCGTGCAGTTCCACCCGGAACGCTCCGGCAAAGCGGGCGCGCAGCTGCTTAGAAACTTTCTGGAGATGTAAATGATTATCCCGGCTTTAGATTTAATTGACGGCAAGGTAGTGCGTCTCCATCAGGGTGATTACGGCAAGCAACGCGACTACGGCAGCGACCCGCTGCCGCGGCTGCAGGAGTACCAGGCGCAAGGCGCGCAGGTGCTGCACCTGGTGGATCTGACCGGCGCTAAAGATCCAACCCAGCGCCAGATCCCGCTGCTGAAAAACCTGCTGGCGGGTGTGAGCGTGCCGGTTCAGGTGGGCGGCGGCGTACGCAGCGCGGAAGATGTGGAGGCTCTGCTGGCAGCGGGCGCCAGCCGCGTGGTGGTCGGCTCCACGGCGGTAAAATCCCCGGAGCTGGTAGCACAATGGTTTGAACGCTTCGGCGCCGACGCCATCGTGCTGGCGCTCGATGTGCGTATTGATGAGACCGGTAATAAGCAGGTGGCGGTCAGCGGCTGGCAGGAAACCTCTGGCGTTACCCTGGAACAGCTGGTGGAGCGCTTTCTGCCGCTGGGGCTACGCCACGTGCTGTGCACCGATATCTCACGCGACGGTACCCTGAACGGCGCTAACGTCGAACTGTACCGCGAAATCTGCACCCTCTACCCCCAGGTGGACTTTCAGGCATCTGGCGGCATCGGCGGGCTTGCCGATATTAGAGCGCTGCGCGGCAGCGGCGTGAACGGCGTCATCGTTGGCCGCGCCCTACTGGAAGGAAAATTTGATGTGAAGGAGGCTCTTCAATGCTGGCAAAACGGATAATCCCCTGCCTGGACGTACGCGACGGCCAGGTGGTTAAGGGCGTGCAGTTCCGTAACCACGAGATCATCGGCGATATCGTCCCGCTGGCCCGACGCTATGCCGAAGAAGGCGCCGACGAGCTGGTATTTTACGATATCACCGCCTCCAGCGACGGCCGGGTGGTGGATAAGAGCTGGGTGTCGCGGGTGGCGGAGGTTATCGATATTCCGTTCTGCGTGGCGGGTGGCATTAAGTCGGAAGCCGATGCGGCGCAAATCCTCTCCTTCGGGGCCGATAAAATTTCCATTAATTCTCCGGCACTGGCGGACCCAACGCTGATTACCCGCCTGGCGGAACGCTTTGGCGTGCAGTGCATCGTGGTGGGCATTGACACCTGGTTCAACCAACAAAGCGGTCAGTATCAGGTTAACCAGTATACCGGCGACGAGCGCCGTACCCGCATCACCCAGTGGCAGACCCTGGACTGGGTACAGGAAGTGCAGCAGCGCGGCGCCGGTGAAATTGTGCTGAATATGATGAACCAGGACGGCGTGCGCAGCGGCTACGACATGGAGCAGCTCGGCAAAGTGCGCGAAGTATGCCACGTTCCGCTTATCGCCTCTGGCGGCGCCGGTACCATGGAACACTTCCTGGAAGCCTTCCGCGATGCGGCAGTGGACGGCGCGCTGGCGGCTTCAGTATTTCACAAACAGATTATTAATATCGGTGAGCTAAAGGCTTACCTGGCGCAACAGGGCGTGGAGATTCGACAGTGTTAACAGAGAAACAAGTAGCGGCGCTGGACTGGGCCAAAACCGACAATATGATCCCCGCCATCGTCCAGCATGCGGCATCCGGCCAGGTGCTGATGCTCGGCTATATGACGCCGCAAGCGCTGAAGCAAACCCAGCAGAGCGGTAACGTCACCTTCTATTCGCGCAGTAAACAGCGGCTGTGGACCAAAGGCGAAAGCTCCGGCCACTTACTGAAGCTGGTGAGTATCGCGGCGGACTGCGATAACGATACCCTGCTGATTCAGGCCAACCCCATCGGCCCCACCTGCCATAAAGGCACCGCCAGCTGCTTTGGCGATGTGCCGCAGCACCAGTGGCTGTTCCTGTATCAGCTGGAACGGCTGCTGGCGGAACGTAAACAGGCCGACCCGGAAAGCTCCTATACCGCGAAGCTCTACGCCAGCGGCACCAAACGCATTGCCCAGAAGGTGGGCGAAGAAGGGGTAGAAACCGCGCTGGCCGCCACGGTCAACGATCGCGAAGAGCTCCTTAACGAAGCTTCCGATCTGGTCTACCACCTGCTGGTGCTGCTTCAGGACCAGCAGCTCGATTTAGGGGCGGTGATTGACAATTTACGGGGCAGACATCAGTAGCTACGTCCCCCGGATCAAAAAAGGCCCGCCGTTTACCACGGCGGGCCTTTTTTTACAGGTTGCGACAGTTATGCCGCAGGCTGATAGTTACGCAGCGCGTTTCGCAGCAGCACCACGCCGGAACCAATCATCCCGCCCAGCAGTACCGCCAGCACCAGAACCAGCGCTCGCTTCGGGCTGTCGCGATGAACCGGCAGGTTGGGCTTCATCACATAGTGGAATGAGCTGCTGACGTCCGTTTTCTGAGCCAGTGCCTTCACCGCCAGATAGGACTGCAGGGTATTATAGTATTGATCGCGCAGCGGCAGCGGTCGGGTAGATTCATTCTTCAGGGTCGCCGACAGCGCATCGGTACCCAGCACAAACAGAGTATCTTCAGAGAGAGTCTCCGCCTGCTTCACCATGGTATCCTTGATATTGCTCTGCTCGGCCACCTTTAGCGCCTGGCGCAGAATCTCCAGCCGCTGTTCGCGCTGGGCCTTTGCCGAGGCCTCCTGGGCATCCAGCGAACTCTTAAGATCCTTCATGGTGGCGTTGATATTGGTCACCAGGTCGGCATTCAGCTCATCGATAACCCGCTGATTAATCTTATCGATATAGGCCGTCAGCGTTTTGTGGGCCTCTTCGGCGCTGGAGCCGACGTAGCTGATTTTAAGTGGAACAGGCTGATCTTTTACGGCAGGTTCAATCTTTAACTCTTCTTTATCTTCCTGATTGTCCAGCTCTTCGGAAAGGGCCGATATCAGGGCATTAAAACGGGTAAAGAAGCGCTCCTGGATATCTTTTACCGTCGGCGCTGCACTACGATTTTGCCCGTAAAGGATGCCCATTGAATTACTGTAGTTGGCAATCTGCCCGGAATCCGGCAGCGTGACAATAGCCGAGGATGTCCACTTCTCTTTGGCCACAAACAGATAGGCCACGGCCAGCAGAATAAAGATAATCACAAAAGCGATAATGGTTTTTTTACCGCGCCATAGCTGCATCATCAGATCCAGCAAGTCGACCGTTTCCGGCGAGCGGCTTGTACCCTCTGCCGCGTGAGAATTCTGGTTCATAGTAACCTTTAAAAATTAACCCAAAAAACCATCAAAGAGGCTGCCCACAAGAGATAAGCGCAAAGTATCGCATACTTCCCGAAAACCACCGGGGCCACTTTACTAAGAAAAGGTGGAAAATGCGATTTATCCCGCGCCGAGTGGTGAAATAAGCAGCGCCCGGCAAGTTTTGACCTCATATGCCAGCAGTCTATCTTAAGCCATTACTCCAATAATTGATGGAGATAGCTGTTCCGACAAACGGCACTTTTATTAATAAAAAACCAGCTGATAAATCAGCTGGTTTTTCAGGCGATTGATTAGTTAAGAATTAACTTAATCCTACAGCCACTCGGTATGGAACACGCCCTCTTTATCAGTACGCTTATAAGTATGGGCACCGAAATAGTCGCGCTGGGCCTGGATCAGATTGGCCGGCAGCACGGCGGCGCGATAGCTATCGTAGTAGGAGACAGCCGCCGAGAAGGTCGGGGTCGGGATACCGTTTTGCACCGCATAAGACACGACGTCGCGCAGTGCCTGCTGATACTCATCGGCAATCTGCTTAAAGTACGGCGCCAGCAGCAGGTTAGCTATAGCCGGATTCTGCGCATAGGCGTCAGTAATCTTCTGCAGGAACTGGGCGCGAATAATACAGCCAGCGCGGAAGATTTTCGCGATTTCGCCGTAGTTCAGGCTCCAGTTGTACTCATCAGACGCGGCACGCAGCTGCGAGAAGCCCTGAGCGTAGGAGACAATTTTTCCCAGATACAGGGCGCGGCGCACTTTTTCAATAAATTCGGCTTTATCGCCGGCGAAAGGCTGAGCCTGCGGGCCGGTCAGCACCTTAGAGGCCGCCACGCGCTGCTCTTTCAGGGAAGAGATATAGCGGGCGAAGACGGATTCGGTGATTAAAGAGAGCGGTTCGCCGAGATCCAGCGAGCTCTGGCTGGTCCATTTACCGGTGCCTTTGTTAGCGGCTTCATCCAGAATCACATCGACCAGATAATTGCCGGCCTCGTCTTTTTTGGTGAAGATATCCTTGGTGATATCGATCAGGTAACTGCTCAGTTCGCCCTTGTTCCATTCAGAGAAGGTAGTCGCCAGCTCTTCATTGGACAGGTTCAGACCGTGCTTCAGCAGCGCGTAGGCTTCGGCAATCAGCTGCATATCGCCGTATTCGATACCGTTATGCACCATCTTCACATAGTGGCCGGCGCCGTCAGGACCGATATAGGTTACGCAGGGCTCGCCGTCTTCAGCGACTGCGGCAATCTGCTTCAGGATGGGCGCGACCAGCTCATAAGCCTCTTTCTGACCACCAGGCATAATAGAAGGCCCTTTCAGCGCCCCCTCTTCACCGCCGGACACCCCGGTGCCGATAAAGTTGAAGCCTTCGGCAGAGAGTTCACGGTTGCGACGAATAGTGTCCTGGAAGAAGGTGTTGCCACCGTCGATCAGGATATCCCCTTTTTCCAGATACGGCTTCAGCGACTCGATAGTCTTGTCTGTGCCCTCACCGGCCTTCACCATCAACAGGATACGACGCGGCTTCTCTAAAGATTCAACAAACTCCTGCACCGAGTAATGCGGCACCAGCTTCTTGCCGGGATTTTCGGCAATCACTTCGTCGGTCTTTTCACGGGAGCGGTTGAAAACGGAAACGGTATAGCCACGGCTTTCGATGTTGAGCGCCAGGTTGCGCCCCATCACTGCCATACCGACAACGCCGATTTGCTGTTTGGACATTACATACTCCTGTCAGGTGTGGTTGTTACATAACACACTCAGTAAATTAACACATTAGACATTAATTATATAGCAAGACAGTACTAATACTTTAATCGCAAGTCGATCCATCAAGAGAATTTCTGATAGAATTTATTGCCTGTAGCGTTCTTGACGAATTATTTGCATCGTTATATTCAAAAAACTCTCTAGCTCTCTCTATATATTTCCGTTTATAACCTGACAAGAACACTTCAGGAAGTGTCTTTTCAAATTCTGGCAGAGAATCCACTACAGGACCAAACCCATCCCTTATGTAGTTAAAAGCTTTCTTATCTTCGTTGTTCTTAATTACTCCTGAACTAAAGAAGGAATCTCGATCAAATTGATAATAAATAGTCACCCCATGAGAGAAACCAACGTCAAAGGCAATAGAAGAATAATCTGTAATAAGTAACTCTGTCTTTTTTATTAGTCCACCATAAGTTTCATTATCTGTTTTAACTCTCACAAAACTCGGAAAATCCATATTCTCATTGAGATACTTTTGTAGCATCGGGTGAGCAGCGAAAACCACTTCCATTTTTCTATCGTCTACAATGGCTGATAATACTGGTGAATTCAAAATGGCTCTCCAGGAGAAAATATAATTATCCATATCCCTGGTTCCTGCACTGTAATTTCGCCAAGTTGGTGCAATCAATATCAAGTCCTTGTCAACACTCCTACCTAAAAACAAGTTATCATACCGAGGCATTCCAGTAACAGCAATTTCACGCCCTGTATATCTATATTTAGAACAAGGCGATAAAATCATATCATACTCCATCTTCGAAGATACTATTAACAAGGAAATTCTCTTCTTATTAAACCAGCTTGATAAATCATTATGTAAGACACCATGTTGCAAAAAAATAAATTTACTACCGGTAGACAAAAAGAATAAATTATCGAAATCAATTTGAGAGCTAATATACAAATCACAATGCTTAAGGAGTTTTTTGAAAATTGATAGTGATATTTCCCTCTGTTTAGTTGAGTAAGCATCAGTAATGATGCCAGACTTAAAGAACAAAACCTTTTTTAATTTTGATGGTGAATTGACGTTGTTACAAATATATGAAAATAATACCTCGGCATTATCATCTCCGGAATAATTTCTATCACATAAAACCCACAGATCTTTTATAATCCCTTTTGGGTACATTCTGTCATATAATTCAATAACTGATGTCTTTTTCTTTACTCTAAACAAAAAAGGGCCTTTTTGCCAAAGAATAATAGTTTCTTCTGGAAAAATATCACCAACTAATTTTGCTAAATTTTCATATTTTATCCAGCAAAATACCCCGGTAGAAGTTATTTTTTTTTCGCAAGCATTAACAATATCATGATAACAAAAAAAACTTATTTCTTGACGCTCGCTATTAACATCCAAAAGAAATATTATTTTCTTTTTTTTTGAAAGGATTGAGAAAATTTTTTTTGCATAAAAAGGAGAATAGAACTCGTAATTACTAAAATAATACAATATCTTTTTCAACATAATTAAAGACTACTCTTTTTAGAAGTAAAAAGAACGTTGAAGAGTATCATTGGAGATAGTATTAGAATCACAGCCGTCTGAACGACCATTACTTCTCCTTTTATCTGAAGCATTAATGTAAAAACAACACATAAGAATGAAAATAATTTCCCGTAGGTAGGACCAAAAATCCTAAAAAGCAGTAAACACCACCCCCCGGAAATAAGCAACATAAAGAATATACCACCATAAAGAGTTGGTCTCATAAAACCAGCATCCGTATTCATGTAATAGGCGTCATTATTTATATTTGTATAATAACCATCACCATGTAATAAAGTAGACTCTGATAATGGGAAGTACATGTGGCCTAGAACATCTGTAGAAGTAGTCGAAAATTTCCCAGTGCTGATATATTTATCTATAAATTCAAAAGCAAATGGAGTTACTTTGTTGAATACAATATCATAAACCGCTTGATTGTACATCATATAAGGAAATAAAAACAAAGCGGATAAAGTTAATGCTATAAAGAATACTCCTGTTTTCTTATTAAAGGAAAACCTCGTCAATATATTATACAATGAAATATAAAGAATAAAAATAACACAGCCGATCAATGCAGTTCTGCCAATAGATAGTGATGATATGAAAAAAAACAAAAAACAAACTAATGTGTATTTTATCCCAATTCTATTAGATACAAAATCATGAGCAAGCATAAACATTACAAAAATATAAGAACAAGCCAAACCAAAAAACTGAGGCCCCGATAAAGCAAGTCCCCTTATGCCATTATATCTTTCTGCAACTTCAACAATCGAGTCATACTGAAAAGACTTAACTATATTATACAAAGACGGGAACAAAAGACATAAAATTATAATTGTAGATTGAATTAGATATGGTTGATATAAAAAGTTCTTAAATCTATTTCCTTCACCATACCCAGTGATAAAAAAACCAGCAACAGGAACAAATAAAACACTATAAATCAAGGACTTAAAAATTTGGGTAGTGTAAGAGAAATCATTTGTCCCATGAACGACCCCGATAAAAGAACAAATGACAAACAAAAAAAACAAGGGAAAGATTATATATTTAAATTGCTTATAGATAAACTCTTTAAATAATTCAAATTTATATGATTCAGTCAACTTTTTTATATTAAAAAAGCAAAAGATAGATGCTATAAAGGAAGAATAAACAGAACTACTGGCAATTGGCATATTGAATGCAAATAAATACATAAACATCAATATTAACAAGATTAATTTTTGCATCAATTCAGCGACCTATAATTTTAATTGAACGCTATTTCCCATAATGTTTAAAAAAACCATTTTTACAGTAAGTCATAAGATAAAAAATAGACGAAAATATTTTCTGTTTTTCTACCCTACGCAACACATACCATTGTTTTATAATTTCTTTAAATTTGTTAGATGATAGCGATGTTTCTGAAAGCCTATAATAAGAATAAGCGCATGGCACTTTATATGCAAAACCACATTGCTTAATAAGTTTTAGCCAAAAAGCATAGTCTTCTTTAGGAACATTATCATAGAATAAATCTACAAATTTCAAACGATCTATAACCACAGTCAAACAACCAATATCACAACTTTTAAGTAGTCTTGAATACGATATCACATTAGGAGAGATAATTTTTTTTATGATATTAGATGAATTATATTTAAAGCAAAAATAATCACTATATGTAAAAGCAGAATTATTACCCTGCATAAAACTCACATGCTTTTCCAGTTTATCTCCACTCCATAGATCATCACTATCCAAAAAAGCTAAATATCGTCCTTTAGCTCTATCAATGGCCGTTCTCCTTGCTCCAGCGGCACCTTTTTCATATGAATTTGAATATAATCTAATACGTTTGTCATCATAAGAATTTATAGTTTCCTTTGTCTCATCCATAGAATAGTCATCGACAATAATTAACTCCCATTTAGTATAGGATTGCTTTAAAACTGAATCAATGGACTCACCGATTGTTTTACTACTATTATAAGCAGGCATAACAATAGATACTAATGGTGTTGTAGACATATATTATTCACACCGTAAACGTAATGCACGACTCAGATACCCAGGCTTGAAGAGAGAATTAAATATTGCTAAAACAACTTTAGATATTATTGTTTTCTTATTATTAAATAAGAGAATAACCCTCTTGTAATTTCGACTCCATATCATTTTCCTCAACCGAGTAATTCTATTTTTATGTAACAATGGGATTATATATTTTTTCTCCAACAGCATTAAATCAGAGCAATAATCCAGATTTATTATGCGACTATTACTCCTGCTGGCAGATTCACCTATCCTATAAAAAACAGTAATTTGATCCATAAATTTCAAAGGAATATCATTATTCACTATATTTATCCATAGAGGATAATCCTCGACAATATGGAAATCCTCATCGGCATAACCGATTTTTTCTAGTAATGTTTTTTTTATGAATGATGATGGTGCGACACTAAAGCAATGTCGCATTAAGTATTTTTTTTGACACTTGAGTCCATTCTTTATAGCTTGCACTTGGTTCTTATCTGGGAATAGGTTCCCCAGCACAATCTCATTGTTTATTTCAATAAATGACTGCATATATGAGAAATAAGCCTCACCTTTATTTTTTTTAACCTCATTGATATAATATTTTATACAGTCCGCATGGAGAAAATCGTCACCCGCTATTGTTTTTATCCATTCTGTAGTAGCTTTCTGCCAAGCAACATTAACATTTTTAGGTATACCCAAGTTTCTGTCATTGACATTAAATATAACATTAAAGAAATGTTCACCATAACTGCTGATCCATGCAGTTATATTATCTATTGTATCATCGTCAGAAAAATCATCACTAATAATCAGCTCAATATTATTACTACCATAAGACTGTTCAAGAATACTATCTAATGTCTTTTTTATTGTTTTCCCTGAATTATAGGAAATAACAACAACCGATACAAGAATATCACTCATCAAATTATCCTTTTTAATACAAACCGTGCATAAATAAAATAAATTGCATAATTTATTAAATATGCTACGACAACTCCTTGTAACCCTAACAGCTTTATAAAGATAAAGCTAAAGAAGACAAACATTATTACAGATAATATCTCTGCACCAACATACCACCTTGTAGCTCCTGTAGATAGCATAGGATATGCATATAGCCATGACAATATTTTTAAGGAATCACCACACAATTGAATAAAGAATAAATCTCTCGCGGGAAGAAATGCCTGAGTAAAAAGCAACTGAATAATCAAATCTCTAAAGAAATAAATCCCCCCCCCCATAGAAATAACTACAGGTATTAAAAAAAATGCAGCTTTATTAATCTCCCTCGTTATTAAAGGGTATCCTTTTATTGTCGATAATTTAGGTAAAAAATATGTACCCAATGCTACAGTAATGACTGTCAGATAAGTTTCTGATATCTTCCAGACAGCCTGCCACTGCCCAGCAGCATCTAATCCGACATGTGCTATTATAATTTTCCTAACAACAATTAATGAAAGAGGCAAACACATTGAACTCGCAATGGCCATAATTATATAGCCTTTTATAGCCTTATTGTGCGTATGGTTATTCCCTCCAAATAAATTAGAAAATTTAAACCATGGTTGTCTTGATGCAATAAGAACAATGACGATTCCAATTAATGTACTTTGCAGAGAAGCAGCAATCAACGCACCTTTAAGAGAGAAATGGATAATCAATAATATCATAAGGGCACTTGATACTATGACAGAGATCATTCCGACAAAAATATATAGCTTATATTGTTGCAACCCGTTAATAACAGAGTTCAAAAATGTACCAAGTGCGGATATTGGCAAACCAAAAGCTATAATTATTATAAACCAATAATAATCATCAGTGTTAAATAATAATCTCGAGATAAAGAATGAGAAGAAAGCTGCAAAAGGAGAAACTATTGAAGTTATTATGAGTATCCATCTCAAACTGGCACTCCACCATGGCCGACAAGATGAGTATCCATCACCACGATATTGTGCCGTATATCTGACAACTCCAGCTCCAGCTGGTGCATTAGTTAACCCATTCAAAATACTACTAATATTCTGTAATTGTCCTAATGTAGCCATCCCCCCTGGACCAACATAAATAGCGACAACTTTGGCTATAATAAAGCCAGCCCCCATTTTCAGCAATGTGAGCATTCCAGTAAATGTTGTTACTGTCAGAAGCCTTTTCATTTACTGAAAACCATTTATAGTATCAATAATATGATTAACATCAGATTCAGATAAAGTTGGGTCCATCGGCAACGACAGTACTTCATTATGGATTTTTTCAGTGACGGGTAAATTTAAATCACCCAAAAAGCTGTAAGCATCTTGTTTATGTATAGGTATAGGGTAATGAATTAAGGTTTGGATATTATTGGCAGTTAAATAATCCTGGAATCGTTTTCTTTCCAATACTCTAATTACAAACAAATGCCAGACATGAGATAAACCTCCCTTTACATATGGCAACTTCACCAAAGGATTTTTTATTTTATCACAATAACGCTTAGCTATATTCCTGCGCGCTTCTGTCTCCTCATCTAAATATGGAATTTTGGCCCGAAGAATTGCAGCCTGCATTTCATCTAACCGACTGTTAATTCCACGGTAACTATTTTTATATTTTTCATGAGAACCATAGTTTCTTAAAGCAAATAGCGTCTCCGCTAACTTATTATCTTTAGTTGTTACTGCACCAGCATCCCCCAACGCCCCCAAGTTTTTTCCAGGGTAAAAACTAAAACCGGCAGCATCCCCCCACGAACCGACTCTTGCTCCATCAACATACGCACCATGAGACTGTGCACAATCTTCAAGCACCAGAAATCCATTCTCCTGCGCCAATTTACTTATATCAAGCATCGGAGAGGCAAGTCCATATAAGTGGACAGGAAGAATTACTTTTGTTCTACTTGTAATATTCCGTGTTATATTTTCCACAGTAAGATTGTATGTTTTTTCATCTGGCTCAACAAGCACCGGAGTTAGATTATTCTCGGTTATAGCTAAAACAGATGCTATGTAGGTGTTTGCTTGCACAATAACTTCATCACCATCCTTTAATTTCCCTAATTCTTTCCATGCTCTAAAAACCAGTGATAAAGCATCAAGTCCATTCCCCACCCCTATACAATAATCAACACCACAATAGTTTGAAAATTCACTTTCAAAATCCTGTAACTCTTTCCCCATAATGTACCATCCCGAGTCAATAACTCGAGTACATGCTTTAATTATATCTTCCCTATGCCTTTTGTTAATTTCTCGCAAATTTAAAAAATCAATCATATTATTTAAACCTTTTTATGACTTTTGCCGGATTCCCTACAACAACAGTATAAGGATCAACATTCTTTGTCACAACAGAACCTGCTCCAACTAGTGAATAGGCCCCAATAACAACACCGGGTAAAATAGTTGCATTAGCACCAATCGAAGCACCATCCTCTATAGTTGTTTTTAGGAATGTCTCCGGGTATTTCTTGGAGCGAGGATGTTTATCATTAGTAAATGCAACGCAGGGACCGATGAAAACATCATCCCCAATCCTTACCCCATCCCAAATATAAACACCTGATTTTATTGTCACACGGTTACCAATAACCACGTCATTTTCAATAAAAGTATGAGCACATACATTACAATCATCTCCAATGACCGCTTCTGGAAGAATAACTGAATATTGCCATATTGTTGTATTCGCCCCAATATTCCTAGATTGCACATCACTCAGCTTATGAATTTTCATTTTTAATAATCTCTAAAAACTCATCATAATTTCTGATATAGTCCTCTTCTTTATAGAAGTTACTTGCAAGTATCAGCAGTAAGCAATCATCAGAGTAATCATACATTTCGTGCCATACAAGAGGCTCTATAATCATTCCTTGGGAAGGATCATCAAGCAACAAATCTACCTTATCTACGCCATCATCAAGATGGAAGCGGCATGACCCATGAATAGGAATTGCAAGTTGTATTAATTCTTTATGTGCATGATAGCCACGACGAACATTCTTCTGAGTGCCAAACATATAGTAGACTCGTTTGATATCGAATGGCACATTTTTCTGTTCCTCCAGAGCAACTAACATGCCACGCTCATCACCATGTTTCTGCAAAGGAACTATATTAATTTTCATGATGCTTCACCAGATTAATAAGATATTTCCCATAATTATTTTTTTCAATTAACTCTCCCCGCCTGATCAAATCATAATCAGTCAACCATCCATGCCTCCATGCAATTTCCTCAGGGCAAGCAACCATCATCCCTTGACGTTTTTGCACAGTTTCAACGAAACTTCCTGCTTCAATAAGGCTATCATGAGTTCCTGTATCTAGCCAAGCAAACCCACGGCCTAACAATTCTACATGTAATGTTCCACTTTGTAGATAAGCCTCGTTAATACTAGTAATTTCCAACTCACCTCGTTTAGAAGGCTTAACACTTTTTGCTATCTCGACAATATTATCATCATAAAAGTATAATCCCGTTACAGCCCAGTTTGATTTAGGTTTTTCTGGTTTCTCTTCTATACTGATAGCTTTAAATCCACTATCAAACTCTACAACGCCAAAACGCTCAGGATCTACTACCTGATAGCCAAAAATCGTAGCTCCAAGTTTTTTAGATGCAGCAGCTTTTAATTTTGGAGTGAACCCTTGTCCAAAAAATATGTTATCACCTAAAACCAGACTAACAGTATCCGACCCAATAAAACTTTCGCCTATAATAAATGCCTGAGCCAAACCATCCGGACTTGGTTGTATTGCATATGATATATTTATACCAAAATTGCTGCCATCCCCTAGCAGGCGAATAAAACCACTTTGTTCTTCCGATGTTGTAATAATAAGAATATCTTTTATTCCGGCAAGCATAAGAACTGATAACGGGTAATAAATCATTGGCTTATCATATACGGGAAGTAATTGCTTTGATACTCCCATAGTAATCGGATATAAGCGTGTCCCTGAACCACCTGCTAAAATAATCCCCTTCATTATATTAACCCCAAACGTTCACGTTGATAGCTTCCATCCAGAACACGTTGACACCACCTTAAATTAGACAAATACCACTGCACCGTCTTACGAATCCCGCTCTCAAAGGTCTCCTGCGGCTTCCACCCTAGCTCCTGGCCGATTTTGTCGGCGTCAATCGCATAACGACGATCATGCCCTGGTCTGTCAGCCACATAGGTAATTTGTTCGCGATAGGAAGTCTCTTTAGGCACTATCTCATCAAGCAGTTCACAGATAGTCTGAACCACCTCAATGTTTTTCTTCTCGTTATGACCACCAATATTGTAGGTCTCGCCGATTTGCCCTTTAGTGACCACGGTATAGAGTGCACGAGCATGGTCTTCTACATATAGCCAGTCGCGAATCTGATCCCCCTTGCCATAGATCGGTAACGGTTTACCGTCCAGCGCATTGAGGATCACCAGCGGAATCAGTTTCTCCGGGAAGTGATATGGACCATAGTTATTCGAACAGTTAGTCACAATGGTCGGCAGGCCGTAAGTACGCAACCACGCCCGCACCAGATGATCGCTCGATGCCTTCGATGCCGAATAAGGGCTACTGGGCGCATAGGCGGTCGTTTCAGTAAATAGCGGTAGTTCTCCCTTCCCCTGCCACTCATCCGGGTGAAGAAGATCGCCATAAACCTCATCGGTAGAGATATGATGGAAACGGAAAGCAGATTTACGCGCCTCATCCAATGATGACCAGTAAGCGCGAGCCGCCTCCAGCAGGGTATAGGTTCCCACTATATTGGTTTCAATAAAGTCAGCAGGGCCAGAAATGGAACGATCCACATGGCTTTCTGCCGCCAGGTGCATCACGGCATCCGGCTGGTGCTGTGCAAAAATACGCGCCATAGCAGCTTTATCGCAAATATCTGCCTGTTCAAAGCTGTAACGTTCGCTATCAGCCACGTCCGAGAGGGATTCCAGGTTACCGGCATAGGTCAGTTTATCTACGTTTACCACTTCATCCTGGGTATTTTTAATAATATGCCGGACTACGGCAGATCCAATAAATCCCGCACCACCAGTGACAAGAATCTTCACAGTTATTCTCTCTTAACTCACAACGTATTAAAGAATGTAATAAATGAGACAGTGTCGTAATTATCTGTCAGATAATTTTCACTACTGGATATAATTTATATGAGACATATTAATAGCAAAACAAGCTACCGCCCCTGGCTCTACAGCTACCAGTGCACTGACGGCATATGTCTACAAGGTATCCTGCACAACCGGCAGCGATGCCCTCTGTTTTTCCTGTAAGTGAGTCTGTACGGACATACCGTCAGACGCCCTTATCCTAAACTCTCTGATCAACACATCCTGTCAGCGGTTTACGCTCAGATCCAGGATGTTTTAATCAGAAAATTTCCTTATTCTACAAAATAAAAACGGCAGTCCGGGCCGGTGGTAAACCAGCGCCTGAGACTGCCGTAGTTGGGCCATCACAGCCACCGCGTGGGGTGACGGTTATTCGGCCAGTAACTTCTCAATGCCTTCACGGAACTTCCGGCCTTCTTTATTGTTGCGCAGTCCATACTGCACAAACGCCTGCATATAGCCCATTTTCTTACCGCAGTCGTAGCTGTCGCCCGTCATCAGCATCGCTTCAACCGGCTGCTTCTTGTTTAGCGCGGCAATGGCGTCGGTCAACTGAATACGGCCCCAGGCACCTGGTTCGGTGCGCTCCAGTTCAGCCCAGATATCGGCGGAAAGCACATAGCGCCCTACCGCCATCAGATCGGAATTCAGGGTCTGGGGCTCGTCGGGTTTCTCGATAAAGTCGACGATGCGGCTGATATCCGCTTCGTTTTCCAGCGGCTGTTCGGTGGTGATAACGGAATATTCCGCCAGATCGCCCGGCATGCGTTTCGCCAGTACCTGACTGCGGCCATACTCCTGGAATCTGGCAACCATGGCCGCCAGATTGTAGCGCAGCGGGTCGGCGCTGGCGTCGTCCAGTACGATATCCGGTAACACCACAACAAAGGGGTTATCGCCAACCGCCGGGCGGGCACACAGAATAGAATGCCCCAGTCCCAGTGGTTCCGCCTGGCGCACGTTCATAATGGTAACACCTGGCGGGCAGATGTTCTGCACCTCGGCCAGCAGCTGGCGCTTCACGCGCTGCTCCAGCAGCGACTCCAGTTCGTAGGAGGTATCGAAGTGGTTTTCTACCGCGTTCTTGGAAGAGTGGGTAACCAGAACGATCTCTTTGATACCGGCAGCGACTATTTCATCGACAATGTACTGAATCATCGGCTTATCGACGATAGGCAGCATCTCTTTTGGAATCGCCTTGGTCGCGGGCAGCATATGCATTCCCAGTCCGGCTACCGGAATAACCGCTTTCAAATTAACCATTTTCAGTCCCACCTTTAAATAGTTGATGAATTATAATCTTTTCACGCACTGATGCCAGTGTGTTTTCGTCATCGTGGTATAGGGATCAATTCTATCGCTGCATATCCGGTATAAGAAATAGTAAAAATCCGTATATCCCCCTGACAAAAATGAGATTTTTCGTAGATTTATTACTTAGATTACTTCTTCTCCACCCGCGGCAGCGCAAAATTTAGTTTATTGGCGCTAACGCTTTGGTGATCGATATGGTCAATGTCTACCGAACTCTGCCCGTCTTCGTTTACCGCGTCGATATTGGCCATCGACAGTAGCGTATCTTTTTTGGCCATAAACTGACCACGCACGTCTTTGCGCAGATCGAAGTTGAGCTCCAGCGCCGGCCCGTCTTTTTTAGGCTGGACGATGCTGATATTGCGCATAAACAGATGCTGGGGCCTGTTGTGCACCCGAAGCCCGGCGTGCTTCAGGTTGATATTGGTCAGCGAGACGAAAGAGACCGGGTTACCGCAGGAGATATCCATCCCGCGCAGCTTCCACGGCAGGTCGCGTTTGCTGTTATCCATAGTGATATCGTTGATACGGAAGTTCTGCGGGATGGCGACGTATTTACCGCGTTTGGTGCCGTAGCCAATCAGGATTCCCGCGCTGTCGACCATATCCACATTCTCTATGGAAAAGTTATCGCAGGCGTAGAGCGCCACGGTCGCGTTGTCGAGGCCCGCCTTGCGGCTGAAGGCCGGAGTGATGTTTTCAGCCTTAATATTACGAATGGTGAAGTGCTTGCCGCATTCCACATGCACCAACTGGCGGCAGTTGCGGCCGCGGATATTAGCTACGACAAAGTTCTTCACGCTGGTCTCTTCCGGGTAGCGGTTGTCGTAGGTTTTTCCCGCAAGCCCGATGCCAATCCCCCAGTGAATATTGCCGTTGGTACAGTTAATATCTTCGATCACATGGTCGGAGATACGGATATTGCTGTCGTGGGGCGCCACGTTCCACTCTATGGCATCTCCCTGCAGCCGCTGGAACAGGCAGTGGGTAATGCGCACGCCGTTCAGCTGGTTGCGGGCCCCCTGGCGCAGGATGGCATAGTTGGCGTTATGGACGTGAAGCTTATCGATGACCAGATTTTCTATCACCGGTGCCTGCTTATGCTTGCCGCCAATGTAGATTTGCGCAACCGGCCCGTGGCCGCTCATATCCAGATTGCGGATTTCACAGTTCGAGCCGCGCACGTCCAGGCAAAGATTGTGCATCCGTCCCTTGCCTTCGCCAACTATCTTACAGCCGTCCCGTAGCACAAAGCGTCCGCGACCATTGCCCTTCATAGCACCGACGACCTTCAGGGTCTTACCTGCCGGCATAAAAATGTGGCCATTGACGTTTTCGCATTTAACGTTTGCCGGCACCACCACCACCTCCCCTTCCCGGAAGGCCTGTTTAAAGGCGGCTGGCCAGTCGCCCTGGTAGTAGTCGTTAACATTCACCTGGGCATTACGCCCCACGGCTCGCGCCAGCGGGGAGTTAAACAGCGGCGCCGCCGCCAGCGCCGAGCCGGTCAGCAGCAGTTTACGGCGGGTGATGGAAAAGCGGGGATTATTCTGGTCAGCTTTACGGTGCATAAATCCTCATCGGTTTACAGCGTCTGTAGCAAATCTGCCAGCTGGCGGTAGATACGCTGCTGGTTAAATTCGTTTTCAACCTTCTCCCGGGCGCGCCTGAGCATAGCGCCCAGCTCCTGCGGTTCCACATCGGCAAACTGCGCCAGCCGGTCAGCCAGCGCGCTGGCGTCATATTCCGGCACCAGCCAGCCGGAACGATTAGCCTCAATCAGCTCGGGAATCCCGCTGTGCTGCGTGGAAACCACCGGAATCCCCACCGCCATGGCTTCCATCAGCGCCACCGGAATGCCTTCCATATCGCCATCGGCACCGGTCACCGATGGCAGCAGGAACAGATCGGCCTCGTCGAGCATCGCTTTCACTTCGTGATTGGGCTTAAAGCCCGGCATCATCACGACATCCTCCAGCTGGAACTGTTCGATCATGGTGCGCAGCCGTCGTTCCCAGGGGCCGATGCCCAGAATATGGTAGCGAAAATCAACGCCGCGCTCGCGTAACAGGCGGCAGGCCTCAATCGCCACATGCAGCCCTTTTTTCTCGGTCAGGCGCGCAACCGAGATCATCTTCAGCGGTTGCCCCGGCGTTTTCAGGGGGCGCAGGCTGAATTTCTCCATATTCACCCCCATCCTGGAGACCGCAATCTTCTGGGCCGGGCAGCCCATCTGCTGCAGGCGACTGGCCCATAAGTCGCTTATCGGCAGCATCAGATCGCCGCGATTAAACAGCTGTTGATATTCCGGGGTGTAATGATTGAGTATCTCGCGGTGCGACACATCCACGCCGTGGAACACGGTGGCGATTTTGCCGCGCAGCAGCCCCAGCTCCCGCAGCTTAGCAGCGGTTACGCCCGCCGGCCCGAAGTGGGCGATAAAGACATCGGCCGCCAGAGTCGACGACTGACGCCCGCAAATGGCAGAGAGGATCATATTGCGCGCTTCATCACCATAGCGGGCGAAGTTCAGCGCCCGCCAGGTACTCAGGCGCCCGGCGCCGCGCAGGGTATTCAGCGCCCGGCTCTTCAGTTTCGCCAGCTTGCCGTTGGGTTCATCCAAAAGCCAGGTGGTCTTTTCCCCCAGCCGGTAGTGGTCGAACACCGCGTGGGTGTTGGTCATATCCCCCTTATGAATGGCGACAATCTCCACCTCGTAGCCCATATCGATGAACGCGGCTATCTGGTTAAGCACGAAGGTTTCCGATGCCACCGGGAATCTCAGCAGGAAGAAACTGACCTTCATTTCGCCTCCTGGATACGCGCCAGCACCGAGGCCACCATCCTGATGCCCTCTTCACGCTCGCGCTCCACGGCACGGGTCAGTTTTTCATTTATCGCGGGCAACTGACCCAGAGTATCGGCCACCATGCCCTGCAGGGAGCCATCCAGCAGATGACGGATATCCACCGCCATCTCCGGCATCCCCAACTGCTGCATAATCCCGGCCGACTTGTGCTCATAGTTAAGCGCGATAGCTGGCGTATTAAAGTTCATCGAAATAATGGCGGAGTGCAGACGGGTGCCCACGGTCAGGTCGCAGGCGCCCAGAATTTTACCCATTTCCAGGTCATTGAGTTCATCCATCACCACGTGGAAGCGATCGGGCTTCTCGATAAGCTGGGCCAGCTTCAGGGCCACCATCCGGTCATCCTTGTTGTAGCTGTCGATACCGGTACAGGTGGAAAGCGCCAGCACCTGGTAACCCTGGTCGATGATTCGATTCACCACACCGGCGAACGCCTGCTCATAGGCCTGCTGAGTGGTGCCCAGCCGTTTATCGAAGGGCGACAGTTCACGCAGGGTAATAGCGACGGTCTTGTCGCTCCGGGCTTTATCCAGCCAGTGCTGTACCGCATAACTGGCGACAAAATCGTCGTCGTGATGGGCCACCAGCCAGGCAGTATCCACCCCCTGCTCCACTTTGCTGGTGTCGATCTGGCTTTTCTGCATCATCTCCAGACTGACCCGCTCGCGCAGAATCAGGGCTTCGCAGCGGCCGAATACATAGTTCGCCAGTTGGTTAAATTGCGGATCCTGGAATGGCCCAACGCTGTGACCCACCATAAACACCGGCTTGTGGGCCATAAAGCTGCACAGCGCGTGCTCAAACTGCGGCGCGCCATAAAGATCAACAAAGAACGAACCGCCCACCTGAATAATGGCGTCATACTGTGTGAGCTGCGCTGTGAAATTGGTAAAGCCTTCCGGCAGCGAGATATTGCGCAGCCGCCCGCTTTCGGTCACCTTCGCCAGCAGCACCTGGTGCTGATAGCGGCGACGCAGCACTTTTTTCACCCGGCCCATCAGGCCTGCGGCGTTATTCAGACGGCGGCGCTGTTCAAACAGCGGGTCGCCCAGCACTTTCCGCCCCAGCAGCCAGGTCGAACTGGTTGGAAAACGGCTCATCACCTCAATCTCCGCTTCGGGAGCAAGCTGATTCATCGCGTCAATCAGGCCGCGCAAAATGGCTCCATCGCCGCGGTTGCCGCAGGTGTGGTTGCCCAGAATCAAAATTTTCATATGACCTCTAAACAGGTTCTTCAACTGATGCCCTCACCCCAACCCTCTCCCAAAGGGAGAGGGAGTTGGTCGGCGTAAACTTGTAACAACAATCGTCCCCTCAAGGCTTTTCTCCCTCTCCCCCCTGGGGAGAGGGGCGGAGTGAGGGGAAAAAGGGCAGATGCCGCTTAAGATCCACCACCAGCGGGTGGCGCGACAGAATCAGCGCAGCGGCAAAGGCCAGCGCGCCGGCAATAATCTGTAGCGCCAGCAGCGGCCCCAGCGCCATCTGCCCTTTCAACGCCAGCCCCAGCCCGTAGCTGACGACCAGGGTCGGAATCGACAGCCGGAACGGCAGCCAGATGCTGAGGATGTAGTCGCGATAGCTGGAGCCGAGCACCGGCTTAATCATCACGAAGTAGCTCAGGATGGTGTTGATCACCTGCACCGTCAGAAAGCCCAGGGTGACGCCGAGCGCGCCGCCCAGCCAGCCGCCGAGGATAATTGCCGGAATAAACAGAAAAATTTTGAACACGTTGAACTTAAAGCTGATATCCACCCGCGCCTTAGCCATCAGTAGCGACCCGATAGGGTTGCCGATAGCGCGCAGCAGCCCCACCACGCACAGCAGTTGCAGAATCGGAATAATGAAGTGCCACTTGTCGCCAAACACCAGCGGCACGAAGTTATTCGACACCACCATCAGCCCCAGCAGCGCCGGGAAGTTGATAATGCCAACCAGCGACAGCAGCTTAAAGAAGTTAACCCGCAGCTTATCGAGATCGTCCTGAATCTTGGCGAAGGCCGGAAACAGCACCCGGGTAATAATCGGGTTCAGCTTCATCGGCGGCACTACCGCCACGTTCCAGGCCAGCTGATAGCCACCGGCTACCGCAGCGCCAAGAATACGCGCCAGCACCAGGGTCGACAGATTGGTGTTGATGTAGTTGATGATGCTGTCGGCGGTCAGCCAGGCGCCGAAGCGCAGATTGGATGAGACCGACGAAATCGCGAAGCGCAAGCCCGGGCGATAGATCTTACGGCCAAACCAGCCAAACAGCGTAGTGCGCACCGCGGTGTTCACCAGATACCCCAGGATGGCGGTCAGCGCCAGCGGCCAGAAATGCGCGCTGATAACCGTGAAGCAGAAACCGCACAGCACCGACAGCGTTTCGATAGCGCCTATCTTGTTGAACTCCAGCTCTTTTTGCATCAGTGCCCGGAACTGCTGACCGTGGGGGATCAGCACAAAGGCGAAAGAGAGCGTTTTAATCAGCGCCGCCAGATCCGGGTTATGCAGCATGGCGGCGATAAAGTCGCTCAACAGAAAGACGCTGATGCACACCACAATCCCCAGCCCAACGTTGAGCCAGTAGAGCGTGGTCAGTTCGAGATTGCCAATCTCCTTACGCTGGATAATCGAGTTGGCGATCCCAAAGTCGGAAAGGGTATCCGCCAGGGCAATGATCACCAGCGATACCGTCAACAGACCAAACTGATGGTTGTCGATAATCCGCGCCAGAACCGTCATCTGTACCAGCCCCAGGCCGATAATAATCACCGTGGAGATGGCGGACCATTTGGCGCCGCTGATGGTTTTTTCTCTGAGACTCACAGGCACCCCTTAGTAGGCCGCTTTATTGATAAAGCCTTTAAAAATGGTCAGGAACACAATCTTGATATCGAACCAGAGGCTCCATTCGCGGATGTACTCCAGGTCAAACTCAACCCGCTTTTCCATCTTTTCCAGGGTATCGGTCTCGCCGCGCCAGCCGTTGATCTGCGCCCAGCCGGTAATGCCGGGCTTCACCTTATGGCGCAGCATGTAGCCCTCTATCAGGGAACGATACTGCTCGTTGTGAGCCACCGCGTGAGGGCGCGGCCCGACGATGGACATGCCGCCCATAAACACGTTGATAAACTGCGGCAGCTCATCGAGCGAGGTACGGCGCAGGAAGTTGCCCACCCGGGTAACGCGGGGATCGCCTTTGGTGGCCTGCTTCACCACCGCATCGTTTTCCATCACCCGCATCGAGCGGAACTTCCATACCTTAATGGCTCTGCCATCCATCCCGTAGCGGGTCTGGCGGAAGATAACCGGGCCGGGGGAACTGAGCTTAACCGCCAACGCAATCGCGCACAGCACCGGGGAGATCAGCAGCAAAATCAGCGATGACAGCACGATATCTTCGATCCGCTTGATAATGCGGTTGACGCCATTGAGCGGGGTATCGAACAGCGGCACCACCGGCACCCCGTTCACCTCGTCGGTACGCGAATGCAGAATATTGAAGGTAAAGACATCGGGGATTAGCATCACCGAACAGGTGGTATCGCTCAGCGAGCGCACCAGCTTACGGATATGTACCTCATCCTTCATCGCCATAGCGATATAGACGTTGTGAATCTTGCCGGCGCGGGCATCGTCTACCAGTTGGTCGAAGTTACCGGCCCAGGCGGGCGGCACGCCGCCGGGATGCGGGTCGTGGTAGATCCCCATCACCTCGAAACCAAGCCACGGCTCCTTACGGAAGCTTTCCATCAGCTCGATTCCCACCGGCAGCGTACCGGCGATCGCCACCCGACGGGTGTTGTAGCCGTGGTTGCGCATCCACCCCGCCGCATAGCGGATGCAGGAGCGGCACAGCACCAGTCCGGTGCTGGACAGCAGATACCAGCTGAGCCAGATGCCGAAGCTGGCTTTAAAATCATCGTTAAAGGCCAGCAGTCCGGCGCTGAACACCAGGCTCAGGGTCCAGTTCTGCAACAGCATCAGCAGCTCCGTTGAGATCCGAACCCCGCGCCACGAACGGTAAAAGTCGGTGATCCCGCCAATCATCTGGAACACCACCAGGGTTATCAGGGCCATTAGCAGGTAGACATAAAAGAAGGGTAACGCGTTGATCCGGCAGACCAGCCACAGGCCGACAAACATAATGCTGATGTCGGAAAAACGCTGCACCATAGAAATTAACGATGCATTGGTCTTAGATCGCTCACGCTTTTTTAGAGTCGTCATCGTTGTTCCTGTATTTTGCCTTACGCGGCAGTTAACGACCTCTTCCCGGCCCTCCCCGTGGAGAGCCGGGGGGAAACTATCGCAGCTCCGGGCCATTCAGTAACGCCACGATCTCTTCAGTGCGGGCCATCATCAGCGCACGATCGGCGCGAGACTCCACGTTCAGCCGCACCACCGGCTCGGTATTGGAGCTACGCAGGTTAAAGCGCCAGTCGCCGAAGGCCATGCTCAGTCCGTCGGTGTTATCCACTTCCTGGGCCTCATCGATAAAGCGCTGCTTCACCCGTTCGATGGATGCTACAGGGTCGGCCAGCTTGCTGTTGATTTCGCCGCTGGCCGGGAAGGCCGCAATACGCTCTTCAACCAGCGCGCCCAGGGACTTGCCCTTCAGGCACAACAGTTCGGTCACCAGCAGCCACGGGATCATGCCGCTGTCGCAGTAAGCGAAGTCGCGAAAGTAGTGATGGGCGCTCATCTCGCCGCCGTAGATGGCGTCTTCTGCGCGCATCCGCTCCTTAATAAAGGCGTGGCCGGTCTTCGACATCACGGGTACGCCGCCCGCGCCGGTCACTACAGCTTCGGTATTCCAGCAAAGGCGTGGGTCGTGAATAATCTTCGCCCCAGGCTCTTTTTCCAGGAAGGCTTCCGCCAGCAGACCGACGATGTAATAACCTTCGATAAACTGCCCTTTTTCATCGAACAGGAAGCAGCGGTCGAAGTCGCCGTCAAAGGCGATACCCATATCGGCGCCATGTTCAATCACCGCATTACTGGTATCCGCCCGACACTCCGGCAGCAGCGGGTTAGGAATACCGTTCGGGAAGTTACCGTCCGGCGTGTTGTGCACCTTAATAAAGGAGACCGGCAGGTTCAGGGCCTTAAAGCGGGCTTCAATGGCGTCCACCACCGGGCCCGCCGCGCCGTTGCCGGAGTTAATCACAAGTGCGAGCGGCTTCAGGTTATCGGTGTTGATATAGGAGAGCAGATGATCGATATAGGCATCGCGCAGATCGATCTGCTGGTAGCTGCCGCGTCGCGCCTCATCCACCGGCGGAAAATCGTTGGCTTCCGCCAGACGCTGGACGTCGCGCAGGCCGGTATCACCGCTGATGGGCCGAGCCCCCTGGCGCACCAGTTTCATGCCGTTATAGTCCATCGGATTATGGCTGGCGGTCACTTCAATGCCGCCGTCGACTCCCAGATGGAAAGTGGCAAAGTAGATCTCTTCGGTGCCGGAAAGGCCGATATCCAACACGTCCACTCCGGCGTCCTGCAGCCCTTTCGCCAGCGCCAGCTTCAACGCTTCGCTTGTCAGGCGCACGTCGCCCCCCAGCACGATGGTCTGCGGCTTAAGATACTCGCCATAGGCGCGACCAATGCGCCAGGCGATATCCTCGTTCAGTTCATCCCCAAGTCGGCCACGAATGTCGTAGGCTTTAAAGCAGGTTAGTTTGGTCATCGTTATTTTCCCTTATTCTGGCAACACCCTCCCCTTCTCCCACCCGGGGAGAACAGTCGGGTGATTTTTATTGGGGTCCCCGTCAGGGGCGTCAGACGCGTCCGTAACGATCCTGGAATCGCACGATGTCATCCTCTTCCAGGTAGGCGCCGGAGCGCACTTCAATCAGTTCCAGCGGAATCTTGCCGGGGTTTTCCAGGCAGTGGGTTGCCCCCAGCGGGATATAGATGGATTCGTTTTCGCCCAGAAGCGTGACCGAATCGTCGATGGTGACCCGGGCGGTACCCGCCACCACAATCCAGTGTTCGGCGCGATGGTGGTGCATTTGTAGCGACAGCCCTTCCCCCGGCTTAACGGTGATTCGCTTCACCTGATAGCGCTGTCCGGCATCGATGGAGTCATATTTACCCCAGGGGCGATAGACTTCGCGGTGAATGTGATGCTCATGACGGCCATCGGCCTTAATACGCTCCACCACCTTCTTCACGTCCTGCACCTGATTTCGATCTGCGATGAGCACGGCATCACGGGTTTGTACCACCACCAGATCCTTCACGCCCACTGTCGTAACCAGACCGGACTCAGCGTAAACATAGCTGTTTTGCGAACCATGGCTTATCACATCGCCGTGGTGAACGTTGCCCTCTGCGCTGCGCTGGCTGATTTCCCATAGCGACGACCAGGAACCAACATCGCTCCAGCCGGCGTCCATCGGCACCACCACTGCGTCGGCGGTCTTTTCCATCACCGCATAGTCGATGGACTCATCCGGACAGGCCAGGAAGGCTTTTTCATCCACCCGCACGAAATCGAGATCGGGGTCGCAGCCGGCCATGGCCTGCTCGCAGGCCTGCAGAATATCGGGGCGGTACTTCGCCAGCTCTTCCAGGTAGCGACCGGCGCGGAACAGAAACATGCCGCTGTTCCAGTAGTATTCGCCGCAGGAGACATAGCCTTCGGCGGTGGCCAGATCCGGTTTTTCCACAAACTGCGCCACCTCGAAGGCCACGGCGTCAGCCTTCTGGTCACACACTTCACCGCGGCGGATGTAGCCGTAGCCGGTTTCCGGCTGATTCGGCACAATGCCGAAGGTCACCAGCTTGCCGCGCTCGGCGAACGGCATCGCTTCCACCACCGCATTGCGGAAAGCCGCTTCGTTTTCAATCATATGGTCGGCGGCCAGCACCAGCATCAGCGGATCGCCGTCCGGGCTGCTGCGGCGCGCCGCCAGCGCCGCCAGGGCGATAGCCGGCGCGGTATTGCGCCCGGCAGGCTCCAGAATAATGTTTTCGGTCAGCTTATTTAGCTGGCGCAGCTGTTCGGCGACGATAAAACGATGCTGCTCGTTGCAGATAACCACCGGGCTTTCGCAGGCCACGCCGTTCAGGCGATTGATGGTGGTCTGCAGCATGGTGAGTTCGCCTTTCAGGCACAAAAACTGTTTGGGATAGAGCACCCGGGAAAGGGGCCAGAGGCGGCTACCGGAGCCCCCCGCCATGATCACCGGATAGAGTTGTGACTGACTCATCGTTATCCCCGTATATCAGCAATAAATTGACTTAACACACTCTCTTTATTGAGCATGCGTTCGGCATATTCACGTGCCACCGTGTTCTGTTTCGACATAGCCAGGCAAGCCTCAATCCCTTCACTCAGGGCATCCACCGATTCCGGCTCCACACAGACCGCGATACCAGGATGCTCCAGGCACAACTGACCCAGTTCAGTGGGCGCTTCGGCTGTAATCACCGCGTTGCCCCCCACCGCCAGAATATTGGTCAGCTTCGACGGCAGTACCGCATCGGCGGCGCCGCGGCGCTGAATCACCAGATGGCAGTCGGCCATCTTTAAAAGCGCAGGCAAATCTTCATAAGGCTGCAGCGCCAGGAAGCTGACGTTATTCAGTCCATAATCAGTCGCCATCTGCGCCAGCCGGGCTTTACCGCCCCCCTGGCCGACAATCACAAACTGCCAGGGGCGATCGCTGTGGCGCCTGGCCACCTCAATCACATTCTCCAGACCCTGCTTTTCGCCGATGTTGCCGGAATAGAGAATGATCTTTTTCTGACTATCCAGCCCCAACCGATCGCGTAACGCATTGGCCTGTTCCGGGCTAACATCGCGAAAGCGTGCTACTTCCGACCAGTTAGGAAAGAAAATCACCCGCTCCGGGGCCACCCCTTTTTCAATGGCTTTATTCATCATTGAGCGGGAAATAGTGGAAACATAGTCCACGTTGTGCAGCCCGCTGCGCTCGAAGGCGCTGGCCAGCCGCGCGACCCTGCCGCCCTTCTCTTTACCCGCCATGCCGAGTCCCAGCATGGCGTCTACTTCATAGTCCTGGATATGCAGCACCGTGCGGGCACCGCTGAGTTTCGCCAGCAGCCGCATCCCCGGGGTGCAAAACAGCGTCGGCACCACGCCGATAATCCTGTCCGGCTTCCAGCGCCGCTGGGCCAGCAGCGGGAAGAGCGAACTCAGGGCGAAACTGCCCAGGTGAACCAGCCGCTTCAGGGTCGACGGCTGCTTCGGCACATACATCGGGCAGCGCCAGACGGTGGCCGCCCCCTGCTCTTTACGGTATTTCCAGCCCGAATAGTCGGCACGCACCTGCCATTCCGGGTAGTAAGGCGGTGCGGTAATCACCCGCACCTCGTGGCCCTGGTCGGCCATCCACGCCACCATCTCACCAGTGTATTTGCCGGTACCGGTCAGCTCCGGGGAGTAGTTAATGCCGTAGACCAGAATCTTCATAGACCGGGAACCTCGCGCTTGCGCTCTTCCAGAAAGTAAGCGCGGCTGTTGTCATGAACCTCTACGTCTTCAACCAGCTCGTCTGCTAACAGCCAGCGATAGCCGTTATGCTGCTCGGTGGGCAGCCGCAGCTCGCCCTCTTTCACCATCAGCCGGAAACCCAGCACGATGTAATGGGTCGAAAAATCGCTTCCCGAAAAGTTGTCGTCATAAAAGTGCTGCCAGACCCCGTAAAAGCGCCCGTCCTCCAGGGTAAACGCCCTACCCAGCTCGGCCAGGGTCAGACGCCCGAAGGCGTCATGCAGCGTTTCATCCTTCTGAACCCGGCCGCCGGGTACGAACCAGTAACCCTGTGCCGGGCGGTTGTTACGCCGCCCAACCAGGAACTCCCCGCGTTCGTTCTCCACAATAAGATCGATGGAGATTAACGGTGTGCTACGCACTACCGTGGCGAAATCCGCCTCGCTCAGGAACATTCCTTACCCCCGGAACCGCTGCTGGTTTTCGAGGAACCACTGATAGGTGCTGGCCAGCCCCTGCTCCAGACCGATTTCATGGAACCAGCCCAGGCTGTTTAACCGGCTGACGTCCAACAATTTGCGCGGCGTGCCGTCCGGCTTCGAGGCATCAAAGACAATACGGCCGCGATAGCCCACCACTTTGGCCACGGTCTGGGCCAGCTCGCGAATGGTGCAGTCCACCCCGGTACCGACGTTGATATGCGACAGCATCGGCTCGGTGTTCTCCTGCCACACTTCGCTGTCCAGCTCCATCACGTGGATGCTGGCCGCCGCCATATCGTCCACGTGCAGGAATTCGCGCATTGGCGTACCGCTGCCCCACACCACCACATCCGGGGCATTCTCCTGAGTCGCCTCGTGGAAGCGACGCAGCAGCGCCGGGATCACGTGGGAGTTGCTGGGATGGAAGTTGTCGTTCGGCCCGTACAGATTGGTCGGCATCACCGAACGATAATCGCGACCATACTGACGGTTGTAGGATTCACACAGCTTAATCCCGGCGATCTTGGCGATAGCGTACGGCTCGTTAGTCGGTTCCAGCGTACCCTGCAACAGTTCGCTCTCTTTGATCGGCTGGCTGGCCATTTTCGGGTAGATACAGGACGATCCCAGGAACAGCAGCTTATTCACGTTGTGGCTGTGAGCCGCATTAATGATGTTGCTCTCGATCATCATGTTCTGGTAAATGAAGTCCGCCGGGTAAGTATTGTTGGCCACAATCCCCCCCACTTTGGCCGCCGCCAGGTAAACCTGATCGATGGCCTCGCTGGCGAAGAACGCGTTAACCGCAGCGCTGTCCAGTAAGTCCAGCTCGTCGCGACCGCGCAGTATCAGCTCAACGTCCCCGCGCTGCTCCAGCTGGCGAACCAGGCCTGCCCCTACCATTCCGCGGTGGCCGGCTACAAAGATCCGTTGTTTCGTCATGCTCAGGACTCCAGCGCGATGGCCACCTCATAGCCGTGAGACTTCAGCAGCGAGTGCTTCTTCGCGGCTTCGAGATCTTTGGCGACCATTTCAGAAACCATCTCCTGCAGGGTGGTTTCCGGTTTCCAGCCCAGTTTTTCGTGCGCGCGGGTCGGGTCACCCAGCAGGGTTTCCACTTCCGCAGGGCGGAAATAACGCGGATCGACACTGACAATGACATCGCCCGGCGCCACGCCCGGCGCGTCGTGGCCGGTCACCGATTCCACGATGCCTTTCTCATCAACGCCTTCGCCTTCGAAGCGCAGTTTGATGCCCAACTGAGCGGCGGCCATTTCCACAAACTGGCGTACCGAGTACTGAACGCCAGTGGCAATCACGAAATCTTCCGGTTTTTCCTGCTGCAGCATCATCCACTGCATTTTCACGTAGTCTTTGGCATGGCCCCAGTCGCGCAGGGAGTCCATGTTGCCCAGGTACAGGCACTTCTCCAGCCCCTGGGCGATATTGGCGATAGCGCGGGTGATCTTACGGGTCACGAAGGTTTCGCCACGGCGCGGAGATTCGTGGTTGAACAGAATGCCGTTACAGGCATACATGCCATAGGATTCACGGTAATTGACGGTGATCCAGTAAGCGTACAGCTTGGCGACCGCATACGGCGAGCGCGGATAAAACGGCGTGGTCTCTTTCTGGGGAATTTCCTGAACCAGGCCATACAGCTCAGAAGTGGAAGCCTGATAGAAGCGAGTTTTCTTCTCCAGGCCCAGGAAGCGGATAGCTTCCAGCAGACGCAGGGTGCCGATGGCGTCAACGTCCGCGGTATATTCCGGCGATTCAAAAGAAACCGCGACGTGGCTCATCGCCCCAAGGTTATACACCTCGTCCGGCTGTACCTCTTTCAGGATACGGGTCAGGTTAGAGGTATCGGTTAGATCGCCATAGTGCAGGTGGAACTTCGGGTTGCTGGCGTGGGGATCCTGATAAATGTGGTCGACGCGCTCGGTATTAAAGGAGGAGGCGCGGCGCTTGATACCGTGCACTTCATACCCCTTCTCAAGCAGTAATTCAGCCAGATAGGAGCCATCCTGCCCGGTTACGCCGGTAATGAGAGCCACTTTACTCATAAAATTTTATCCTCTGTTTATGTCGGGCTATGTCTTAGCGCCAGGCTCGACATTGAGCCGTGAGTGTGCAAAAAACCCTGGTTTTTTCTACGCCGCTTATTTATTCCGGCGTTCGATTGCGTACTACCTGTGCCGGATTGCCCCGGCAGATGGCATTGGCCGGCAGCGGCTTAAATACGCTGCTGCGGGCACCCACCACGGTACCGGCGCCGATTTCAACGCCGGGCGCGACGAAAACATCCGTCGCCAGCCAGCATTTCTCGCCAATCACTATCGGGGTGGCGTTAATATCGAAATGCTCGCTCATATAATCGTGACTGCCGGTGCACAGATAACATTTCTGTGAAACCACGGCATTGGCACCGATGGAAATATCACCAAGGGTGTATAACACCGCGTCATCTCCAACCCAGGCATAATCGCCAATGGATAATTTCCACGGATAGGTAATTTTTACCGAGGGTCGAATAACCACATTTTTCCCAATACGTGCTCCGAACAGTCGTAATAAAAATGCGCGCCACCGGTAAAGTATTTGTGGCGACCACGCAAATAACGTTGCCTGTACCGCCCACCACAGTTGAACCTTAATAGGGTGCCCTCCCCGGAAGCCTTTCGGTACCGAGAATCCGCTTAACTCCTGCATATTATTTCCTTAATCCCCTTCATACTTCGGACCGCCTCTTTGTTGGCTGCCTTCCCTCACCCCGGTCACATAGTTACCTATGTTCCCAGGGACTCGCTCAGTTGCCGCCGCGATGCGCCCCGAATTATTTCGGGTATAATATTGCGTTATGCCTTGTTATACAGCGCCTTAGCTTTACCGGTGGTACGTAACCGGAATTGATATGAAAGTTCTGCCAGAAAGCCAGGTACCCGTAATATCCGACGCTGTACTTTTTTAGCATCGCGGCATAATTCAAGATTATTCGAGGTAGAGACGCCGCCCATAGAAAACTCGGAAACCAGTCCCTTCAGTCGCTTAAAGGGATAGCCCACTTTATACATTCTGGCGGCCAACGCGTAATCGGAAGAAACTTTATATTGCAGATCGTAGGGGTATTGCTTAAGCCCACTAACCGGAAAAAATATCGCCTGATGGCTGGCAGGCAGGCTGTGATATATATACCAGCCGCTTTTAGCGCTGCGCCGTACTTTATTGCCATCGCCAAAATCCAGCAGCGCATCGCCAAGATACATGGCGCGATCCTGCTTCTGCTGCGCCAGTTGCTTAACCACTTCGCCCACATCTTTGTGGAATACATCGCCGGAGTTCAGGAAGATGGCGTAACGCCCCCGGGCCATTGCAATACCCTTGTTCATGGCGTCGTAAATACCGTTATCTTTTTCGCTAAGATAGCGTAACTGATACTGTCCATTCAGGTTTTCCAGAAACTCGCGGGTACCGTCCTGAGAGTCGCCGTCTACCACTACCCACTCGAATTCAATTCCCGGGGTATCCGCCAGATGAGCCAGCGACTGCCAGGTTTTCACCACCCCTTCATAATTTTTCCAGGCGACAGTAATCACACTTAACAGAATCATATCTGACCTCATAAGGAGTCTGTGTTGTTTAACGCTTTACGCAGAATAAACGGACAGACAATTAAAAACGCATATTCCGGGCTAAATATTGAACCGGTAAAGAACAACGACAATGGCATAAACAGCCAAAGCTGAACGCGAAAGTTCTGGTTATTGCCAAAAGCCCCGCGCATCATTTTAACAATCCGTGCCATATACCAGACAGTAAGAATTATCGCAAACCATGAAAAATAAATAATCAACAGATACAGACCATTGTCTATGGTTTTACCGACGTCCGCACCGTTAAAGATTCCGAATGATGCGACATATTCGTAAAGAGAACCAAAACGCACCACACCATCAATATTTGTCAGGGAATAACCTACCATCACCAGTGGCCCAACAATACGATAGTAAGATGACGAGCCTTCGGTGCCTAAATCACCAATACGGTCAGCAATATAAGGGAAACCGAATACCAGCCCTACCATAAAGGAACCCAGCGAAATAATCGCCAGCGGTAACTTCTTTCTTATTGCATTGGCATTCAGATACTTAAAGCCCCATTCCAGCAGATAGAACATAATAAATGTCATCACCCCGGAAAAAGACCCTGAAAGCACTATGCCTAAAAGAATCATAGCATCAGCTTTCGGGGTTTTGATACCGAACTGCTTAACACAAAGCCAAATTGAGATTAATGCCAGTGCAAAGAATGCGGGTTCAAAATAGAGCGCCGTAGTACGTTTTCCGCCGAATTTAATAAAATTCAGAACATAGCTATTACTGTATATCAAATAGCCAGAGATTGTCTTGAGCAGACTACTTCCGCCAGTGAGTATAATCTCAACCATTTCTATCGCAGCGATACCAACTACGATACCAATAACGATATAGAACATTCTTAGTATCTTGCGATGATTACGCTGTGAAACTGTTTTAAAGCGAATACTCCAGGTCATCCCAATAATGATGACGATATAGACGAAAAGCATTGTCGAGGTGACATACTTACTGGCATCCAGCGACTGGCCGAAGATGTAGTTGAACAGCGTCAGCCCGGCGCCGATAGCCAGCGCGATCATCAGCTTTTTCAGGCTGATACGCTCCATAAACAGCAGCATAATGACCGGCAGAAAGGTCACGATGGTAACGGGAAAGCTCTCTCCCAGGTTAGCCAGCTTAACGTTAACCAGCAGATAGATAATCGGTAATAGCAGGTAGCTACAGACCCTGATAGAACGAGACATACTCCTCCAGCATCTGTTTTCCGCTATAGGCCTGACGCGAATCGGCCCGAAACGCCGCAAGGTCGCGGCCGAAAACCACATCCGCCAGCTGCGCCTTCGGCAACTGCGCGAGCGCCGGAACTTCCTGCGCGCTAAAGGTGCGCCCGCCGGTGCGGGCCAGCACTTCACGGGCAGCATCGCTGTGGGTGGCGATAACCGGCACGCCGATCGACAGCGCTTCGCACAGAATCAGCGGATAGTTGTCCACCCGCGAGCTGAACACCAGTGAGTCCATCTGGTTCAGCTCACTCATCAGGGCGCGCTTATCGGTCATAAAGCCGTGGTTGATGACGTTCGGCCCTTCAAAAGGCGAGAACTTACCAAAGGTGTGCAGCTCGATTTTATCGCCCAGCGCCATCAGTTCGCGCACCAGTTTCTGATCGGTTTTGCCGTCGTAGCGCAGGTCGTGCGCGACGACAGCCACCTTCGGTGCGCCCTGCCCCGGCGCAACCGCAGGCAGATCCGCCAGAATCGCCTCGGTGGCCACATCGATACCGTTATTGATAACGTTACAACGTCCGGCGCCGTACAGGCTGTTAAAGGCCTCCGCCACGTGGTTGCTTGGTGAAATAAAGCGACAGCCCAGCCCCAGCATCTGGCGAAACAGCTCGCGTTTTTCGTCTATCTGCTGCGCTGCGCGATCCACCTTCACCGGCGGATAGTTAGTCAATGTCGGGCAGGCGCTGCAGCCGCTTTTCCAGCCTTCGCAACCGTCGGTAAAAGCGCAGCGGCCGGTGACGCTCCAGTGATCGTGCAGCGTCCAGACCAGGGTGACATCACGCTTATGACTCTTCACCTTCTGGCAGAATGCCACCACCTGCTTCAGGTTGAGCCAGTAGCTGTGCAGCACGTGAAAGTGCAGCACGACAGGGCCGTTACTGCGGGTTACCGTGCGGTAAAGGTTATTCAGGTTGCCGAACGGGTCGCGGTTCAGAAAACGAAACAGCGCGATATTGGCGACTGAAACCAGGCGCGGCGTGTGTTTTACCACGTCCGGATAGAGATCGTGGCTCGCGCTGTTTTTGCCGCCTTTGCCGTAGCCGTATATAAAGCGTGAAGATAGACCCGCCGCGCGCGCGCGCTGATGAAGATCGAGCGCCACACCGGCCGCACCACCTTCGGCAAGGCGCACATTAAATTGTAAGATATTCACTTAACTACCTTTACTCTGGCCTTATCGCCCATCACCACCGCGTTATCCGGTACGCTGTCCAGCACCAGGCTGCCGGCGCCGATCACCACGTTATTGCCGATGGTAATCGGGCCGATAAGCATCACGTTGGCGCCCACTTCAACATGGTTGCCAATCACCGGACGCGACTGGCTTTTGTCGCGGCCGCCAATGCCGCCGCGCCCGCCGATGGTTACACCGTGACGAATCGCGAAGTCATCGCCAATGACGGCGAACTTGCTGATCACCACCCCATAACCGTGATGGATGGTAAAGCGGCGACCAATCACCGCGGCGGCCTGAATTTCGTAGCCCATCAGGCATTCCGTTATCAGGCGATAAAGGATCAATACCGGCGCAGCCCATAAATTATTCAGTACGTTCTTCTTACGCCATACTGAACAAAAATGGGCAATGCGATAAGAGACCACCATAATGCACGGACGAGGGTTCCAGGAGTTAGCGCGTAAATCTTCCAGTAAATGCATGATTATTTCCCTATAAATCCCTGAGCCATACGTTTGGTGTTACGCAGCGAAAACAGCGCCATACAGGTACGCAACGACATCCGCTTATTGCGAATCGTATACAGCGTATAGAGCTGATACTTGCGGCTACCGCGGTCGAATTTGTCTTTATGCTTGCGATAGAAGTTAAAATATCCGGCGAACTTCTTACGCGACGTGCCGATCTTTAAGCCGCCGTGGTTGACATGCAGCACCTGGGTGGCTTCTTCCACTTTAAAGGGCGCCCCGTTGTCCACCACCAGCCGCAGGAAAGCGTCGTAATCCTGGGCTGCGGGCAACGTGACATCGAACAGGCTGGCCTGAAAACGTTTGGTATAAGTAAAGATCTGATTACCGATAATATTGCGCTTATAAAACTGCTTCAGGGTAAACGGCGATTTGGGGTACAGCGGCAGACTGGCCGGCTGTGAGTAGACTTCGCCTTTACACACATAGTCATTGGCATACAAAAACGCGTGCGTAACCAACTGGTGGCGGTGTTCAAGGAAAACCGACAGCCGGTTTGGCGTCCATTCATCGTCGTCGTCAATCCCGGTGATAAATTCGCCCTTCGCCTGCAGGATAGCCTGGTTGCGCACCGCACAGGCCCCGGAATTGATCTCATTGTGAACATAGGTCACCCGGGGATCGTTCAGGTCGGTAACAAATTTCTGCAACTGCTCGTAAGAAGCGGAGCAGTCATCAACAATGATCATCTCCCAGTTATCGTAATCCTGGCGCAGCACCGATTTAATGGCCCGAATAGCCAGTTGCTGACGATTCCAGGTGGGCATATAAACAGAAACCAGAGGACGCGTTTGATTGACCATCTTTTATCTTTTCCTCAAACCATATTTGCCGTCAGGGCCGCACAGCAGCGCGATCCCGCTCATACCCTAAATAGTTCGTGCCGCATCACATCAGCCAGTCCGCGCGACCCCGGGAACACAGGCTAGCTATGGCCGGGGCGAGCGGACGCCGCTAACAAAGAGGCAGCGCGAAATATGACGGGTATTTAGCGACTCACTGACTTGTACTCATATTCGTAATAACCGTAATCCTGGTAACCGGTCGCCCGACGGAAGACGGAGTTCAGAATCACGCCACGAACCTTGATGCCGTTCTGTTCGAAGCGGCTGACGCTGGTTTCCACCTCTTTCAGGGTGTTCATGGCATAACGCGCCACGACCAGCGTCGTTCCCGCCAGACGGCCAACGACTGCGGCATCGGTCACCGCCAGAATCGGCGGGGTATCGATAACCACCATGTCGTAGTTCTGGCTCGCCCACTTCACCAGCGCTTCAAAGCGTTCGCTCATCAGCAGTTCGGACGGGTTTGGCGGCACCTGGCCGCGCGGCATCAGGTCAAAACCTGGGATAGAGGTTTTCTGAACCGTGCTGGCGGCCTCCCCCTGCCCTGCCAGCAGATCGGACAGGCCGTGAGCGTTGGTGGTGCCCAGCAGTTCGTGGGTATAGCCTTTACGCATATCGCAGTCGATCAGCAGCACCCGCTTATTGGTCTGGCTGATGACCGCCGCCAGGTTGGCGGCCACGAAGGTCTTACCGATGGAAGGGCTGACCCCGGAAAGCATCAACACATTATTGCTGGCCTGCATCATGGCGAAGTGCAGGCTGGTACGCAGACTACGGATCGCCTCGATAGCGAGATCGGTCGGGTTACCCACCGCCAGCAGTTGGCTCTGTTTGTAGCGCTTCTCGCCCCTGACGGTCTTAACGGTATCGCGCTCTTTCTGCCAGTCGGAAAGCGGAATGCTGGCGTAGACGTTAAGACCTGCCTCTTCCAGCACCTGTGGACTTTCGATACCGCGGTTGAGGATAGCGCGCAGCAGTACGCCAATAATCGACAGCATCAGACCCAGAATAATGCTACCCAGAATCACCAGCGCCGATTTCGGTTTTACCACGCCCGGCTGGGTGATCGCCGAGTCGACGATACGCACGTTACCGACGGTGCTGGCTTCGGTTATCTTCAGCTCCTGCTGTTTATTCAACAGTTGCATATAGACCTGCTGACCGGATTCCACATCGCGGGTCAGACGCACGATCTCCTGCTGGGTCTGCGGCATATCGCTGATGCGCGCGTTCAGCTTCGCTTTCTCGTCTTCCAGCACGCGGCGTTTTTCCAGCAGCGTGCGGTAGGCCGGATGGCGTTTGGTATACAGCTTGGAGATTTCAGCCTCTTTGAAGGTCAGCTCGTTAAGCTGGGCGTCGATGTTGACCACCGAGTCGAGCACCGACTTGGCCTCCAGCGGCAGATCCACGGAGTCTTTATTCTGACGGTAGGCGTTCAGTTTGTTTTCGGCCTCGTCCAGACTGGCGCGCACTTCAGGCAACTGTTTATCAAGGAACTTCAGGCTGTGAGACGCTTCAGCCGATTTACGCTCGATGTTCTGCGCCTGATAGTTGTGGGTAATGGCATTCAGGATGTTACGGATCTGGTCGCGATCTTCGCCGGTGAAAGTCAGGGTTAGTACCCCGGTATCCTTGCCGCTTTCGGTGACCGACAGATTACTCTGCAGTGATTTAATCATGCCAAGCCGGGAATATTTGGTTACGGTGAAATCGCTGCCTTGCGAGGCATGAATGCCGCTGACCATCATAGTTACGCCGTCTTTCTTCAGCAGCTTGCCCACTTCGCCGCGGGCGCTGAAGCCGTCGTCATTGCTCAGCAGGTAGTGGTTGTTATCCACCACTTCCACGGTCCAGGTCTGCTTCGCGCCGCCCTCAGGTAGGGTAAAGGTCGTGACCTTCACCGTATCATCCTGGCGCCCCATCAGACGATCCCAACCGGCGCCGAACACCGGGAAGTGATTTTTCTCGACCGAGATATCCAGATCGAGATCGTCCACGGTTTTGCCTAATACCAGGCGCGACTGAATCAGCTGCATCTCGGCTTCGGAAGCTGGCGGCTTGCTGTTCAGGGCGCTGTTGATGTCCTGTACCAGCGAACTGGTAGCGTTTTCTTCTATCTGCACCAGCGCGTCCGCACTGTAGATAGGCGTAGCGAACATGACATAAATGATGGCGATGGTCGCGAAAACCGCCGTAGTCCCCAGCACCCACCAGCGGGCCTCGATGACCGTACCGATCAGGCGCCCGATATCAATTTCATCATTGCCCTCAGTCGAGGCGGCAGAATGTTTTACTTGTTCTGTCATTGTTATCCCTGCTGAGCTGTCAGTGCTTGCGCCCACTTACGGGCAGAAAGATCGAGAAGGTCGTACACCGCTTCAAAGGCCTCGCGGCTTTTACGAAAGGGATCAGGGATCTCACGTTCATTATCCCAGTGCCCGAACAGCATCACCTTGCCGCGCATTTCCGGGGCAAGTTCGCACAATGAGTGAATATGACGCTTTTCCATGGCAAGGATCAGATCGTAGCTGCGGCACATTCTGCCGGTAACCTGGCGAGCGCAGTGGCCCTCCAGAGACAGGTTACGCTCGCGAGCCACTTCCAGAGCGCTGGCATCCGCCTCGCGGCCAACCAGCGCGCCAAGCCCCGCAGACTCTACCGTGAGTCCAGGCTGATAATTCCTGAGCAGACGTTCTGCCGTGGGGGAACGGCAAACGTTCCCCACACAAACCACAAGTATTTTGTTAAACATAAGGCGTTACCATTTATGAATATCGCTGGCCGTATCGGTCATATAGCGGACACCGCTGATGGTCGGCAGCAGCTGACTGATCAGACGATTCCAGCGCGCCACCGGCGCGGTAGTGACATAAACCACGTCATAAGGCTGCAGACGGAAATTGGTCGCCATAATCAGTGATGTGGCGTCGGACATATCGAGCTGGTAGACGCTGGCAATCTTGCCGTTGCGGTCATGATTCAACGGACGGATAACGAAGATACCGGTGGCGTCAGAGGTGGTCATATCGATGCCTTCCGCCGAACCCAGCGCTTCAGTCAGGGTCATACCGCTGAAGTCCATTTTCAGGGTGCTCTGTTTCTTCACTTCGCCCATCACGAAGACCTTCAGATCGTCGTTACGCGGTACGTAGAGAATGTCGCCCGGATACAGCAAATGGTTCTGGCTGAGGTCGCCGTTCTGCATCAGCGCCTGCAGCGAAATACGCTGCTCTTTGCCGTTATGGGTCAGTACCACATTGCGCCAGTCGGCGTTTTCAGTCAGGCCGCCCGCAGCGTTGATCGCGTCCAGTATCGTCAGCGGTACGTTGGTGATCGCCTGCTGGCCGGACTTCTGAACCTGGCCGGAAATATAGGCCTTCTGTGAACGGAAAGCGGCGACGTTGACATCGACCTGGGGATCGGCGATGTAGGCGGCAAGACGACCGGTTATCTGGTCGCGAATCTCCGCCAGGGTTTTACCTGCCACATGAACCTTGCCAATATAGGGATAGAACACCGAACCGTCGGCCTGAACCCAGTTACCGGTATCGCTTGAGCTACGGTACTGGCCTGCCGGGGTGGTCAGCTCCGGGTGATCCCAGACGGTGACGTTAAGGACGTCGCCCGGGCCGACCCGATATTGATAGCCTGCGATCTCCTGCTCCAGTCCCGCATTCGGCTGCGCGACATTAGGACGCGGGCGCAACTGCTCCACCAGCCTTGGCGTTAACGGATAAACATTTACCATCCGGTCAACATCAAAATCTGAATCCTGCTGTTTGACAACATCTTTGCCGAACGTAGACATATTGCTACCAGGCAATATGGTACAGCCGCTCATCAGGGTCACAGACACCAATAATGGCATCAATTTTAGTTTGGATTTCATCATTGAATATTTATCACTATGGCAGAGTCATTATCCTGAAAATAATAATCATCGCTACGCTAAAGTTCCGATAGAGAATGCGGATTTTGGCGTTGGAATATAAATAGAATCATTCCTAAAATTGGCCTTATCAAGCGTAAGTTATTGACAGAATAAGTGGGCTAATTGACCGGAAAAGGGACATGCTACCGCCCCTGGCTTTACAGCTACCAATCAACTGAGAATCAGTAATTTATTGTTTCTACCGCGTTAGCTGCCAGTTTCCAGGACTAGTCCCAGGCTGGCAAAATAATGAACATAATTTACTCAATAGAAAAATACCCGAGCAAATTTAATCCATGCCATAACGTTAATCGCCAAACGCTGAAATCGATTGTTGCAGCTAACTTATTACCAGGCAAGTTAACAGGCCGTGGTTATCACGTTTTTAAGAATAATATTAACTGCGCAATTTTCACGTTTTAGGATTTTCTTTATATTGACATTAATCTGTCATATATACATTAACCATAATTACCAGATATATCTCAGTTAATTCTCCTCGGTATTAAGACAGTTACCTATAGTTGCCTACCCTATAACTTAATAATTACTCATGATAATTATCTGGTTACTGCATGGTTATGAAATATCCATCATCGATAATTTAAGATTAATCGCATGCTGTATTAACCTAAATAATTCGGATTTAAGGCGGTTGTGTGGCCAGAGTGAATAAATTTTACCAGCGCGTCTGCGGCTTGATGTATGACGGGAAAATTGGATTTGGCATCGCTGTTAGCCATGCTTAAGATGTGACATTAGTCATATGTTATGAAGGTAACCAACGCCCTATGGAATGGATCGTCGATCCCTCAATCTGGGCAGGGTTAATCACCCTGATTGTTATCGAACTGGTGCTCGGTATCGATAACCTGGTGTTTATCGCCATCCTTGCTGAAAAGCTCCCTCCCCGTCAGCGCGATCGGGCCAGAATTACCGGTCTGATGCTGGCTATGCTGATGCGCCTGGTGCTGCTGGCATCGATCTCCTGGCTGGTCACCCTGACTCAACCGCTGTTCCATATTAAGACGCTGAGCTTCAGCGCCCGGGATCTGATCATGCTGTTTGGCGGGCTGTTCCTGCTGTTTAAAGCCACTATGGAGCTCAATGAGCGGCTGGAAGGCAAAGATCAGGAAGCTCCCAGCCAGCAGCGCGGCGCCAGATTCTGGAGTGTCGTCGCCCAGATTGTGGTGCTGGACGCCATCTTTTCGCTGGATTCAGTGATTACCGCAGTCGGCATGGTTGACCATCTGGCTGTGATGATGGCGGCGGTCATTATTGCCATTAGCCTGATGATGCTGGCCAGCAAAGCGCTAACCCGCTTCGTCAACAGCCATCCAACCATTGTGATTCTGTGCCTGAGTTTCCTGCTGATGATTGGCTTCAGCCTGGTGGCGGAAGGTTTTGGCTTCCATATCCCCAAAGGCTATCTCTATGCCGCCATTGGCTTCTCGGTGATGATTGAAGCACTCAACCAACTGGCGAACTTTAACCGCCGTCGCTTTCTGTCGGCCAACTATTCACTGCGCCAGCGAACTGCCGAGGCGGTGATGCGTTTACTGAGCGGTAAAAAGGAAGACCGCGATCTTGAAGGCGATACGCTGGTTGCCGCCCAGGAAAACGCGGCAGAGATCTTCGCACCCCAGGAGCGCATGATGATAGGGCGGGTACTAAACCTTAATCAACGCAGCGTCAGCAGCATCATGACGTCGCGCCACGATATCGAATATATCGATCTGAACGACTCCGCCGACAAAATCCGCGTCCTGCTGGAAAAGAATCAGCATACCCGGATAGTAGTGACCGGCGGCGAAGACAACCTGCTGGGCGTGGTACATGTTATCGATCTACTGGGCCAGGCGCTGCGCGGCGAACCGCTGGATTTGCGCGCGCTGGCGCGCCAGCCGCTGGTATTCCCGGAAAATCTGACGTTGCTTCCGGCGCTGGAGCAGTTCCGTAATGCCCATACCCATTTCGCGTTTGTGGTGGATGAATTCGGCTCGGTCGAAGGACTGGTTACCCTGAGCGATATCACCGAAACCATAGCCGGCAACCTGCCTAACGAAGCCGAAGAGCTCGATGCCCGGCACGATATTACCGCTAACCCGGACGGTAGCTGGACGGTAAACGGCCATATGCCGCTGGACGATCTGGTACTGTACCTCCCTCTGCCGCTCAGCGACAAACGCGACTATAACACCGTGGCGGGTCTGTTGATGGAGCTGTTGCAGCATGTTCCCTCCCCAGGTGAAGAGGTGCGGGTCGGCGACTATCTGCTGCGTACTCTGGAGGTGGAGAGTCATCGGGTACAGAAGGTGTTGATTGTGCCCCCTCACCCCGACCCTCTCCCGGAGGGAGAGGGAGAAAACCCGCAATAACCCGGCCCCTCTCCCTTTTTGTGTGCGAGGGAGTCTCCAGCCAGTCTCCTCCCCCCTTTTGTGTGCGAGGGAGTTTCCAGCCAGTCCTCTCTCCCTTTTGTGTGCGAGGGAGTTTCCAGCCAGTCCTCTCTCCCTTTTGTGTGCGAGGGAGTCTCCGGCCAGTCCCCTCTCCCCTTTGGGGAGAGGGTTAGGGTGAGGGGTGAGGGGTGAGCTACATATCCTTCAGCAGCTTCTGCAGATCCTGTCCCTTACGGCTCTCTTTATTCCGCTCCGCCCACTCCTTCAGGCGCTGCTTCGCTTCGTCGCGCAGATGATTGCGCAGTCCTCTGTCCACCTGCAGGTTATAGTTCAGCTGATGCCAGGGGCCATAGATACGCAGTGGAATCGGCGTCTGCTTCAGGGTTTCCACCAGCGCACTGTTGCCGCCCCAGCCGTCTATCACCCGCACGTTAAACAGCGCATCACACAGCTCTTTGCCGAGATCCAGGGTGCCGCTCCCTTCCAGGGCCAGCACCTGAGAGCTACCCGCCATTTTATCCAGGGTAAGAATGCCCTTTTCAAGGGTGGCGCTGGAGTGGAACTGACTCATCACCGTCGCCGTTTCGTACTCCGGATCCGCCGAAACGTCGTCATTTTCACGGGTCACCGCTTGCTGAACCAGTTGCTGGAAGTTCATCCCCTGCAGGCGCGCATTGCGCATGTCAATGCTGGCTTTACCCTGCCAGTTACGGCGGAAAGCGTCAGCATCCAGCTCGCTTCCGGAAAAATCGCCGGACATCGAAAGCTGGCCCGATACCGCCAGCGGATAATCGAAGGCCGTCAGTAGCGGCGCAATCTCAACGTTTTCCACCCGGGGCTGAAAACGCGCCAGCGCTTCGCCGCCGCGAACGTCAATGCCGCCCGGCAGCGAAACCCTGCCGCTGCCCAGGCGCCCCTCAAGCTTATCGATATTCAGGACGCCGTCGTTATTGACCATATGGCCGATGACATTGCTAAAGTTAAGGCCGCGCCAGCGCAGGCTGGCAAAACGCAGACCGATTTCACCGCTGAAGGAGTGCAGCAGGCTGTACTGGGGCCGATCGCCGCTGCTGGCGATCACCGGTCGCGGCCGCACCCGACTCTGTCCCTGCTGATGGGTGACCGAAGCGCCATCTGCGCTGGCGCGCACCATCAGCGCGTCCAGATTCAGGTTATCCGACGTCAGATCCGCCTTCCAGACCGGCTGCTCGCGTAACAGCACGCTCAGCGCGCCGCGTAAGGTGCTGTCATTCGCCGTCATGGAAAAATCCGTCATGCTGAGGCGTTTTTCCGGCTCCTGCCACCGAGCCTTAAAGCTCCCCTGCCCGCTAATGCCCTGCTGCGGCAAATCAGCCCCCTGAAGCTGGTACTCCAGACGGCTAAAGTTCGCGCTCAGATTTTCGGGATAATCGCTGGCGTCCAGACTCGCGTCCATCGACAGCGTCAGATCGCGCTGGTCACGGTTGATACGTCCGCTAAAGGAGAGCTGGCCGCGATGATGCTCATCCTGCTCCATCTGCAGATTGATGCCACGTACCGTCACCTGTTCGCCATCGCCGTGCTGGAACACCAGCAGGCTGTCGGCAACTTCAAGACGGCCGATATCAAAAGACCAGCCCCGGGTTTCATCCCCGGGCGCCCGGGCAGGGCCTGGCGCTACCGGCGCATCCGCCGGGCGTCGCTCTTCGCTCTGGGGCGTAAGCTGAATCACCGCGCCTTTCAGCATCACCTGACTCACCTGCAGGCGATGTGAAATCAGCGGCACCAGATCGACATCGAGACGCATATTATCCGCGCTGACCAGCGGCTGGCTGGCTCCCGGGGCGGTCAGAGACATACGCCCGGAGAGAATACTGAGCTGCGGCCAGACGTGCCAGCGCAGCGGGCCGTTAAGCTTCAGCTGATAACCGCTGCGCTGTTCGACCTGCTTCACCATGTAGCCGCGAAAATCGTTAGGATCCACCATGACCACCAGCGCGGAAAGTCCGGCAACCAGTACGACCAGCAGTATCATCAGCGTGGTAAGAAATCGTCTCATTCCGTCCTCAATATTGCGTGCGTTCGAACTAATCCTTGTCGATACGGCTGGCGACGGCGCCCTGCTGATCGCGATACTTCGCGTCCTGACGCCGGTTGTAAGGCCTGGCCGCCGGCCCGGACAGCGGTTCGAAGCTCAGCGCGCCGATAATCATCCCGGGACGCAGCGCCAGCGGCAGCTTTCCGGAGTTGTAGAATTCCAGCACGATATGGCCCTGCCAGCCGGGATCGATACGATGCGCGGTTACGTGAACCATCAGCCCCAGACGCGCCAGCGAAGAACGGCCATCCAGCCAGCCGACCAGGTCGTCCGGCAGACGCACCGACTCCAGGGTCACCGCCAGCGCCAGTTCCCCGGGGTGCAGGTAGAAGGCATCCCCTTCCGCCAGCACGATCTCATCGCTCATCACCCGATCCAGCGCCGCGCTGACTTCAGCCTTCGGGCCGCTGAGATCGATAAATGCCGCCGTGTGGCCGCTGAATGTGCGGAATTTATTACCCAGCCGCACGTCAACGGTCGCGCCGTTAATCCGTTCCACCGGCGGGCGCGGCATGATAGCTAAACGGCCTTCATCGAGCCAGGCTTCGATATCACGATCGCACAGACGCATCTTTTATTCTCCTTAAGTCGGGCAAAGGGAGCGCGATATACGGCTCCCTCAGGCGATTTTACTCAAAAAACTGACTGATTTTGGCCTTCAGGATATCGATGGCAATACGGTTTTTTCCCCCGCGAGGCACAATAATATCCGCATATTGCTTGGAAGGATCGATAAACTGCAGAAACATCGGGCGCACCGTTTTTTGGTATTGTGCCATTACCGAGTCCATAGAGCGACCACGCTCATTCACGTCGCGACGAATACGACGCATCAGGCAGATATCCAGCGGCGTATCGACGAAAATCGAGAAATTCATCTCCTGACGCAGGCGCGCGTCGGTCAGTAACAAAATCCCCTCCAGGATAATCACTTTTTTCGGTTCGAAATGAACGGTTTCCTGAGTGCGGGTATGCTCCACATAGCTGTAGACCGGCAGTTCGATACTTTTCCCCTGCTTGAGCATTTGCAAATGCTGGAACAGCAGATTGTGATCCATGGCATTGGGGTGGTCGTAATTGGTCTTAATCCGCTCCTCCATGGAGAGATGACCCTGATCTTTGTAATAACAATCTTCCGGAATAACACCAATGTGTTCATCGCCAACCTGATCGCGCAGTTCACGGTAGAGCGTACTGGCGATAAGACTTTTCCCTGATGCCGATGCGCCGGCGATCCCAACGATGACGCATTGATGAGACTTGTCAGTCATAAATTAAACGACCTGATTCACTGAATAATATGTTCCCCCTGGCCAGGGCAGCCTTGTGCACCCGCTATGGCGTATACCTGGACCAGTCAGGATAAGTTAAGAAAGGTAGCGTGCTTGTGCCCGCCGCCGCAATTATAGGGATTTCATGCTATTGATACCAGACAAAACCATCAGTCGGCCGACCAGCCATCGCTGTGCCAGATATGCAGCAGCGCATAGCTGCGCCACGGCTGCCAGCGTTCGGCATAGCGGCGAATCTGTCCCGGCGTCATCCCGGTAAAACGCTGCTTCACCAGATAATCATCCGCCAGAAACACGTCCGGTGCCTGCCAGCCACGCAGGGCGAAATAGCTGGCGGTCCAGCGCCCGATGCCCGGCAGCGCCATTAACTGACGAATCCCCTGCTCTACCGATGCCGGACGTTCAAGCGGAAAGTCCCGCTCCGCGCACAGCGTAGCGATATGAATAATCGCCCGGGCGCGCTGAAGCGGCATGCCCAGCGCCCGCAATTGCTCCGGCGCAACAGACGCCAGACGCCAGGCTTCGGGGAACAGATACCATCCAGGATGCTCCGCCAGCGGTTCACCGAAAGTCTGCGCCACTCTGGCGGTGAGCTTCGCAGCCATCGCCACGCTCACCAGTTGCCCCAGCACGGCGCGTACCGCCTGCTCAAAAGGATCGATACACCCCGGCAAACGCAGCCCCGGATGACTGGCGGCAAGCGGGCCGAGCCCGGCCAGGGTCGGCGCCGGATCGAACCCCAAATCCAGCAGCCGGGCGACTCGCTCGCTCACCTGTCGCGCCACCGGCGCCAGCCCCGGAGTCAGACCAACCCATAATCGGTGGTTTGCGGCATCTGGCTCAAGGGTCAGTAACCCGTAATGTCCCGCCAGCGCCAGACTACGGCGGTAGCATCCTGGCGTCACCGATTCCAGACCTTCGCAGGCGCGCGCGCCCAGAAAGGCCAGCATCCAGTTCCAGTCGTAAGGGGGCGTATAGCCCAGTTCCAGCCTCAGCATGGTGATACCTTTGTCTTCTTTTCCTCCGTTCAGCATAACGGGCCGGATTACGCGACGCTTTGCTTTTTTATTCTCACTCCCTCCTCACGCCATGTTGCCGGACGCCGGGCATTCCGCTAAAGTCGCCCCCCTTCTTTGAGACGCTATCAGGAATTAACGATGTTTACCGGCTTTGACTATGGCACGGCCAACTGTTCAATGGCAGTGATGCGCAACGGCACGCCCGAAATGCTGCCGCTGACGCCCCAGGGCAACCTGCTGGCGTCAACGCTCTGCGCCCCCACCCGCGAAGGCATCAGCGAATGGCTGTGGCGTCATCATCAGGTCTCACCTGGCGGCGATGAAGGCCAGGCTCTGCTCAGGCGTGCCATTAACTATAACCGCGACGAAGACATCGCTATTACCCCGGGCAGCGTACTGTTCGGCCAGGCAGCGCTGGACCTTTATATGGACGACCCGGAAGAGGTCTGGTTCGTTAAATCGCCGAAATCCTTCCTGGGCGCCAGCGGCCTGAAGCCGCAGCAGGTAGCGCTGTTCGAAGATCTGGTCTGCGCCATGATGCTGCATATTCGCCAGCAGGCGCAGGCGCGGCTCGATCAGGCCATCACCGCCACCGTTATCGGCCGCCCAATCAACTTCCAGGGGATGGGTGGCGACGATGCCAATAAACAGGCCCTGGGCATTCTGGAACGTGCCGCGAAGCGCGCCGGATTCGGCGAAGTGGCGTTTCAGTATGAACCAGTGGCCGCCGGGCTGGACTTCGAGGCGACCCTGGCCCGCGAGCAGAGGGTGCTGGTGGTGGATATCGGCGGCGGAACCACCGACTGCTCTTTACTGCTGATGGGCCCCCAGTGGCTGAATTCCCGGGATCGCGACGCCTCGCTGCTTGGCCACAGCGGCTGCCGGGTGGGCGGTAACGACCTGGATATCGCACTGGCCTTTAAGCAGTTGATGCCGCTGCTGGGGATGGGTGGCGAGACGGAAAAAGGCATCGCTCTGCCGACGCTCCCCTGGTGGAACGCCGTCGCTATCAACGATCTTCCGGCCCAGAACGATTTCTACAGTCCGGCCTGTGGACGCCTGTTGGCGGATCTGATACGCGACGCCCGTCAGCCGCGCCAGGTCGAACGTCTGCTAACGGTGTGGCGCCAGCGTCTGAGCTACCGCCTGGTGCGCTGTGCTGAAGAGAGCAAAATCGCCCTGTCGGATGCCGCCCGGGTCACGGCGCGTCTCGACTTTATCAACGATGCCCTTACCGCCGATATCGACAGCCAGGGAATGGAGGCGGCACTGAGTCAGCCGTTGCAGCGCATTCTGGAACAGGTAACCCTGGCGCTGGAGTCCGGCAGTGAGACGCCAGACGTGATTTATCTGACCGGCGGCAGCGCCCGTTCGCCGCTGATTCGCCAGGCGCTGGGCGCCCTTCTGCCCCATATCCCCATCGAGGGCGGGGACGATTTCGGCTCCGTTACCGCCGGGCTGGCCCGTTGGGCGCAGGTGATTTTTCGCTGAGGCATAAGCGGATAATGGCGCTGCTAAGGCCCCTCTCCCTTCCAGGATGTACGTTCCGGGGTGAGGGTAACAGACGGCTCCGACGCCCTGTTTCAGAACAAAAATGGCAGAATATGACGATGCGGTGGGCGGTTCCGTTCATTGCCGGGAAACTCCCTCGCCCTTCAGGGAGAGAGCCGGCGTGAGGGTGACAGACGGCTTCGGCGCCCGGTTTCAGAACAGAAGCGGCAGAATATGACGATGCGGTGGGCGGTTCCGTTCATTGCCGGGAAACTCCCTCGCCCTTCAGGGAGAGAGCCGGCG